>JAOABU010000072.1 GCA_026418195.1 Spirochaetota bacterium
CTGCAGTCCCTTTCACTTCGGGTAGTCGGGCATAAAAGATCTGTCGAGATCCTATGAGAGTCACCTCCTGAGCTATTTCTTTTGTTGGAGCCACTCCTTCCACAATGATCCCTAATTCATGGGATCGAATTTCTTTGATGGGTTCCAGGTCGCCCATTACTCCGTTCTTTCCATAGATGCGATAGTAGAGTTTATATTCCTTACCAGGTAATCTTTCCTCAACCTGACTTTTGGCCCAATCCAACACCTTATCAATATTTCGGATCGTATAAGGGTCCCGAACGCCTACGATCCCTATGTAGCGTTCTCCTACTTTACCAGACCCTTCCAGCTTTACTTTTACCTTTCCTTGGATAGGTACGAATTTCATACCTGTTATTCGGGTGGTCTTCTCGTCATACTGCTCATACACGCATTCCCGCATGTCCAGGTGACCTCCGGCAAAATATTCGTAATAAGGATTGGACCGTTCATACATTGCATGTCCAGCCACTGATGCGATGGTACACCGCTGGAATGGAGCCATGGCGGTTACTTTTACGTCCGTATCGGTGATCTCCCCGATAACTGACTCTTTGGCTGCATACGGTTCTGCGCAGAATGATGCACATTCTAGAACTTTCCCAAGATAGTATGCTTGTGCTTCAGGAAATCCCTCATAGATAGCAGGACCAGCAAATACCGCTGCATCACTAGATCGACCCCCTAAGATTACATCTGCTCCCATTTCTAGAGCTTTAATGTAGGGGTGTACTCCAGCTACGGCCACAATCCGGTCAGTAACTTCTAATTCTTCCAGGGTTAATGGGGGTCTGGAGTCCAAACCCTCGATGACCGTCCCTTGCTTCATTTTTTTTCGAAGGTATTCTTTGTTCACTTCTGAGTAGAAATACACCAATTTAAAGGGTTTTATCTTGTGCTTCTTGGCCAGATCACGGATCATTTCAATGTAACGGTCCACCCGGCTATTTGTACCCGTGTCGCCGCAGGAACCTACTACCATAGGAACACCTTGCTCCCTTGATGCCAGTAGCATAAGTTCTAAGTCATGTTTCTGCCATTCATAAGGGCTAACGCAAGTGTCAGAACCTAAAGGGCCAGGACCTATATCATCACTTCCTGAGTCACAGCAGTAGTAGTCGGGTTTCGTTCTAGCTCCGATCCAAAAACTTTCTTCTTTAGTGGGAGCGAATCCCAGATGCCCGTTTGGACTGATGATGCGCAATTTATCTTTCTTTTTCATGTCAAGGACCTCCTACGCGTTCTAGTATCAGAAAGAGCAAGAGGTGTGCCATGATTGTTTTTAAAAGGGCATTGATAAGTCAATTTACTTTAAAGTAATGAGTTAGTAGAGGTACATTCAAACTAAATGCTTGAGGGGGATCAGGAAGTGTACACAGAATGGACAGAGGAGGACCCGATAGGGGGAGGAGATCGTCAAATATTTGGACAGATCATCTACTGGCTTTGCTGAATCTTACGTTTGATCTTTTGGGTTGGGGTTTTTTCAAAGGGATCTGTCTGGAGTAAGGCTCTACCGATCCTAGCAAAAGAAGCAAGGCGACTGTTTACTTCTTTGCGAACAGACTCCAGAATCTCTTTTGTACGAGCTTCCAAAGCCTGCCGAAAGACATCCGCTTCGTCCTCTACCGCTCCGTACATTTGCCGGATATCCTCCTTGATCTTCTCCAGAACTTCCGGTTTCAATTGGATCAGGGCGGTCAGTCCTCCAACGGGATCTCCATACACGAGGGACTCTTGGACGTAGTTGGATTGGTTGATGAGGGATTCGATTTCCTCGGGGTAAATATTCTCTCCCGATGGACCTAGAATCATCGTCTTCAACCGTCCACGGATGTATATCCTACCCGTCTCATCCATCCGGGTGAGGTCGCCGGTTCGAAACCAGCCGTCTTCCGTAAAGGCTTCCTTTGTCCTTTCCGGATCTTTGTAGTAGCCGATCATTACGTTGGGGCCTCTTACCTGAAGTTCCCCCTCTAAATCTCCCTCTTTAGCAGGAACGATTCTGACTTCCACTCCTTCCAGAGGGTAACCGGTAGAACCAAGATGGGTGTTGCTAGGGTTGCAACCGGCCACAAGGGGTGAGGTTTCTGTCAACCCATACCCAATAGCATAAGGAAATCGAGCCTCTTTCAGGAACTGTTCCACATCCGGTGCCAAAGCGGCTCCTCCAATTCCGAAGAAACGGATCCGTCCTCCGAAGGTTTTCCTCAGTTTCATCCCCGCAATCCGGATAAGAAGTTTTCGAAAAAGGGGATACTTGTACAGTTTGTGGGACTCTAGTTTCGGTTTCACGTTAGAGCGGTAGATTTTCTCCATGATGAGGGGAACGCTGAGCATGATGGTAGGGCGTATCTTTTTTAATGCAGGTAACAATACACTTGCCGTAGGGGGTTTATCTAGATAGGTGATCGAGGCACCCTGCAGGAACGGTGCAAGAAAACCGATGGTGCACTCGTACGTGTGGGCAAGGGGGAGGATTGAAAGGAGCCTGTCTCCTGGATGGATGCGGAAGATGGATCGGGAAGCGAAGGCGTTACTCACGATATTCCGATGGGTGAGCATCACTCCTTTGGAAGTGCCCGTAGTGCCCGAGGTGTAGAGGATCGCGGCTAGAGTGGTTTCCTCCACTACAGGTAGGGAAGTAGATACTCCAGTTTCTGCCGTTAAGGTACTGGTTTTCTCGATATTGAGAAACTGAACTCCTGGAAGGGTACCGATCTTTTCCCGCATTTTTTGAGAAGCTAGGATCAATGTGCACTCCGCATGGATTATGATATTCCGGATCGCTTCGGAAGAAAAATCGGTCAGGATAGGGACGATGACGGCCCCAAGGGAGGTTACGGCCAGATAGGCCATGGGCCACTCTGGCCGGTTTTCACTGATAAGGGCGACGTGAGACCCCGGTCCTACACCATAGATGGTTCGTAGATGGTGGATAAGACCAGTAATAATGCTTTTCACTTCCTTATAGGAGTACATCCTTCCATTCAGCATCCCAAGGGCAGGATAAGTTTGATACTCAGAGGTACTCTTGAGGAATACTTCCTGCAGGGTGAAGCGTTCTAACTGGTACATACGTTGCCCCCCTCGATCTACTTTAATGAATCATTACTACATCAATCTTCTTCCGGTACAACTCGTATGGCTCCGAGATCCGCGGATGCGGCAAAGTAGGCGTAGGCACGGAGGGCGGAACTCACTTTTCGATTCCGGTTGTGTGGCCGATACGCCTTCTTACCCCGGGCTTCCTCTTCTTTTCTACGCATGGCCAAGGTCTTTTCATCCACCAGGAGTTCGATTTTTCGAGAAGGAATATCGATCCGAATCCGGTCGCCGTTTCGGACGAGGGCGATTTCCCCTCCAGAAGCTGCTTCTGGTGATACGTGTCCAATCGATAACCCAGCCGTTCCCCCCGAGAACCGACCATCGGTGATGAGGGCGCATTCCTTTCCCAGATGCTTCGATTTTAAGAAGGAAGTAGGGTAGAGCATCTCCTGCATACCTGGCCCTCCTTTCGGTCCTTCGTACCGGATCACTACCACGTCTCCCGGTTTGATCTGATCCCCTAGGATGGCGTCGCACGCTTCCTCCTGAGATTCATACACTTTGGCAGGGCCTTCGAAGGTAAATAGGGAAGGATCCACTCCCGCAGTTTTCACAATGCATCCGTTCCTAGCTAGGTTCCCATACAGTACTGCAAGACCTCCATCCGCCGTATATGCATTGGGGATGGAACGGATACAACCCGATTTCCGATCCCTGTCCAACTCCTTCCATTTAGCGTCCTGTGATCCTAATGTTAAATTGCGCCCCGAACTAGCCGGTGCTGAATAGTACAGTTCGAGGGCTTCCTTGGTTACATTGGGGTTCATGATATCGTACTTGGGTAAAATATCTCCTAAGGAAGGGGCATCCACCCGTTTCACGGATAGATCTAATAGTCCACCCCGATCCAATTCGGCCATGATTCCTAGGATTCCCCCTGCTCGGTGCACATCCTCCACATGGTAGGAGGAGCTAGGGGCTACTTTGCAGAGGCAGGGAACCTTTCTAGAGATGGCGTCGATGTCCTTCATGGTAAAAGGCACTTCTGCCTCTCGAGCAATGGCGAGAATATGGAGTACCGTGTTTGTGGATCCTCCCATGGCAATGTCCAAAGCCATTGCATTTTCGAAGGCTTTTCGAGTGGCGATGGAGCGGGGGAGCACACTTTCATCACCTTTCTCATAGTAGCGGCGGGTATTTTCCACTAAAATCCGTGCGGCTTGCTCAAAGAGTTTCTTCCGGTTCTTATGGGTAGCTACCAACGTTCCGTTTCCCGGAAGAGCTAGTCCCAACGCTTCCGCTAAACAGTTCATCGAGTTGGCAGTGAACATTCCCGAACAGGAACCGCAGGTAGGACAGGCATTCGCTTCGATCGCAGCGAGTTCCTCGTCCGAAACAGTATCGTCCGAACCCGCAACGATGGCATCAATCAGGTCATACTTTTTCCCCTTCACGATCCCCGCTTCCATCGGGCCGCCGGACACATAAATCATAGGAATATTGAGCCGCATGGCAGCCATCAACATACCGGGAATGATCTTGTCGCAGTTGGCGATACAGAAAAGGGCATCTACTGTATGAGCATTCGCCATGTATTCGACGCTATCTGCGATAAGATCCCGGGAGGGAAGGGAGTAGAGCATCCCGTTATGACCCATCGCAATCCCATCATCTATGGCAATCGTGTCAAACTCGGCCGCAAAACATCCCATGTCTTCGATGATTTTTTTTACTTCCTGTCCAATCTCGTGCAAGTGTACATGTCCGGGTACGAATTGGGTGAAAGAGTTTACAATACCGATGATCGGTTTCCCAAATTGGGACTCTTTCATTCCCGTAGCTCGCCACAAGCTTCGAGCTCCCGCCATCTTTCTACCTTCTGTGGTAGTTTTACTGCGTAAAGGAATACTCATATGGGTACACTCCTCAAGAATAGTATGCTTGGATATGTTATACCCCCCTTTTCGAAGCCGGTAAAGGGCCATCCCTGTAGAAGATTTGACGATGGATGTACGCAGAAGAAAAAGGAACGACTAGCAAAGGGAGGGCAGCTCCATCGCTTTTTTACGGATTAAGTCGAAATTGGCTAGTAGAACGGCAGTGGTATCCCAACTTCCCTCTAAAAAGGCTTTCCGGTAGCCTTCGTTCATTTCGACGGGACATGTCCACCCAGAGGTGGTAGACAGAGTTTTCTGCTTCAGATCAATGTGAATTTCTGTCTGAGGATTCTGAGTGACTAGGGCGATGAGGGCCTCCCAGTGTAGGGGACTCACCATCACGGTGGGCATGCCGATGGCGGTTGCGTTCCCTGCGAAGATCTCTGCAAAAGAAGGTGCAATAATAGCCCGAATCCCAAACCGGTACAATGCTTGAGGGGCATGTTCCCGAGAAGAACCACATCCGAAGTTAGCTCCTGCGAGTAAAATGGTAGCTCCCGAGTATTTCGGATCATTAAACGGATGGGGTTTGGGCTTTCCCTGTTCATCGAACCGCTCATCATAGAAGGCGTATGCTCCTAATCCTTCGAAGGTGATGAACTTCAAGTACCGGGCAGGAATGATCCTATCGGTGTCCACGTCGTTTTCTGGGAGGGGAAGCCCTCTACCTTTAATGTGTTCGATAGCGGAGGAGTTTTTCAGATCCTGTTGTGGCATGTCTATCTCTCCCATTTGCGAATATCTACTACTTCTCCTGCTATAGCAGCGGCAGCCACCATGGCAGGACTCATTAAAAGGGTTCTTCCCTTGGGGGATCCCTGTCGACCTATAAAGTTCCGATTTGAGGAACTGGCACAGATTTCTTCCCCCTGAAGTCTATCGGGATTCATGGCCAAGCACATGGAGCATCCCGCACTTCTCCACTCGAACCCTGCCTCTTGAAAGATCGCGTGTAATCCTTCTTTTCGAGCTTGAGCGTCTACCTGTTCTGAGCCGGGTACCACGTAGGCTCGGACATGGGGAGCTTTTTTCTGTCCCTTCACGATCTTGGCCGCTTCCCGTAAATCGGAGATCCGTCCATTGGTACAGGATCCAATGAAGGCTACATCGATCTTCTTCCCCTCGATAGGATCCCCTGGGGAAACCTTCATGTGTCTATAAGCTTTTTCAGCTGTATCTCGCTCGGCCGGGGGAAGCTCCATCGGGCTTGGAATACGGCCACTCACAGGAATGGCCTGTCCAGGGTTGATTCCCCAACTCACCATAGGTTCTAGGGCATTCCCCTCGATCCTGACCACATCATCATAGGGGGTGTGTGGATCGCTTCGAAAGGAAAGCCAGTAGGGGGCTACCTCGTCGATGTTTTTAGGTGCGAAAGGTCTTCCTCGCAGGTATTGGATGGTCTTCTCATCCGGTTCCACATACCCTACTCGAGCACCCCCTTCGATACTCATGTTACAGATGGTAAGACGTTCTTCCATCCCGAGGGCTTGAATGGCGCTCCCCGCATACTCGTACGCATACCCTAATCCTCCATTCACTCCCAAGCGGGCGATGATGGTCATGATGATATCTTTTGCATACACTCCCTTCGGAAGGACACCGGTTATTTCGATCCGACGAACCTTTGGTTTGGACAGGGCCATGGTTCCTGTGGCTAGGATGTCTCGAATCTGTGTGGTCCCGACACCAAACCCTAAAGCTCCAAAAGCTCCATGGGAAGAGGTATGGGAATCCCCGCAAGCTATGGTGATACCTGGGCGGGTAAGGCCAAGTTCTGGACCAATCACATGAACGATTCCTTGGCGTCCAGAACCGGGAAAGAAGGCTTGAATCCCATGTTTCTTCACATTCCGTTCCAAGGCCGCCATCATTTCCTCAGCCAAGGGATCGGAGAAAGGTCGAGCCTTACTATCCGTTGGCACGATATGGTCCGAAGTAGCGAAAGTACGTTCGGGAAATAGAACTGGAAGGCCTCTCTCTTCGATCATCTGAAATGCTTGTGGGGATGTTACCTCATGCACCAGATGTAGGGCAATAAATAACTGGTCCTGCCCATTCGGGAGGGTAGCGACCTTGTGGAGTTCCCACACTTTGTCCAATAACGTCATAGGTATCCTCTTTGCCGTTAAGCTAATTAATAATACTATAAAAGTCAATTATAGGGTGAAGAAGATGGAAATCATACTGATTGGATGCCTTGCTTCCAACCGAGTTATCGGTAGAGCGGGTACGATCCCCTGGGATCTTCCGGAGGATCGGATGAGGTTTCGAACTCTTACCTGGGGCAAAGGGATTGTGATGGGAAGAATTACGTTCCTCTCTATCGGACATCCTCTGGAAGGTAGGGTGAATTTTGTATTGAGCCGTAAACCCGACTTCGGAGCATCGGGGATCCATCGATGCAAAGATATTCCTACCGTGCTGAATCTGGCAAAGGAACTGAGAATGGAAGAACTGTGGATCATTGGTGGAGAACAGGTGTATACCGAGTTCCTTCCGTTAGCGGATAGAATGGAACTCACGATGCTAAGGCAACCTTATGAGGGAGACGCATGGTTTCCTCAGTGGAGAGGGGAGGAATGGGAACTTAAGGAACGAAATAGGGGCACTAGACCTATCGGAGATCCATTGGAACATGAGTACCTGCGATTTAAAAGAATCGCTCAAGAAAAGTTATACAAGCAGGCGACTAATCCCTTTTAGAATCTCATGCACGAACTTTGAGAAATCTTTTATTTCTTCTTTGGGAAAGCGAAATCCAATGGCCCCTGGGTGCCCTCCCCCATTTTTAATCTGTAGGTTTTCCAGTATCGTTCGTAGATCAAGGCTAGAGTATCCCGACGCACGACGAAGACGAAACTGAACAAGGTTGGACACGGCATCGGGATCGTAGTACCCTACCAAACCAACCTTGCCCGACTGTTCTGCCAATCGATCAGCTACCGATTTGGTAACGGCAATCACTGTATCGAATCCGAACTGGGAAAATAATTGTTCCGAACTCTCTTGATCGAACACCGAGTATGCGATTCCTTCCTGTTCCTGCCGTTTCCCAAAGATCCATTCATAGCAAGCTTTTTCCTCATTGGACAAGGCTTCGATGGCTTGGAATACCTGTTCCATAGATGAAAAGTTGGAACTCCCTTTTTCTGTTTTAGAACGAAGCATTTGGTCGAATAGGGAAGAAAAGGTCCGGTAAAACCATCGTTCCTTGTTGGTTTTTAGGAACTTTCCCATTTTGGAATCCCCAATGATACCTGTGAGTAAAGCGAGGGCAAAATTTCTAGAGAAGAGTTCCTGGATACCAAACTGTTTCAGAAGTTCTGTGCGGCAAGATAACTTCAAAGATAGGAGCCCAATAAGCTCACAGGTGCTGGAGGCATCGCTCACTAAACGGAACCCGGGATCACCGGAATACGCAGCATCCGCTTCAAGATGGTGATCGATTTCGATTTTTCGAACTTTAGGATCCATTAGCGCCTCTTCGATAGCTGCATCGGTATCGATCATCTCTGGTTTCGGAGTGTCTAGGATTACGATAACCTGAGGATGGGGTGGGGTTTGAAAACATCCTTCATGAAGGAGGATCCCATTATAGGAGCAAATCTTGAGGAGGTAGGATAACTGTTCGGGAACTTTCCCACAGGTACTGATCACCACTTGCTTGGAAAACTTCCCTAAAAGCAACCCAAAGGCCACAAGGGAAGCGATGCAATCCTCGTCGGGATTCCGATGTCCGATGAGAAGGAAATTGTCTTTGTGAAGGATCTCTTGGATGATCCCCTCGATGATACGGTTTTTTGCTCTTATAGTGGGAATCTCTACCTTGGTTTCTCGTTTTACCAGAGGATCGATCCACCTGCTGGGTGGCAGAGCCGTTCGATTGCGTCCCTCCTCTTTTGCCCGGTATAGAGCCTTATCTGCTTGTTCTCGAAGAGTTTCCACTGTTCGGGCATGGCGAGGAATGGAGGCGATTCCGATACTGGCAGTCAACTGAACATTGGGATGTTGAGTAAAGGAAAGGTTCCGTAGGGCCTCGTTGGTCTTCTGACAAAGTTCGAGAGCCTGTTCTGCATCGGTTTCAGGGAGGATGAAGGTAAACTCATCCCCTCCGTAGCGAGCTAGAATGTCCCGCTCCCGGAAATTGGATCGAAACACTTTTGAAGCTTCCAGAATGAGGGTGTCTCCGAACTCCTGCCCATAGGTGCGGTTCAATTCCCCAAATCGGTCCAAATCTACCATCACTAGGCTTAGGGGAGTGTGGGTTGAAATAGCATGAGCAACCTGAGTATGAACAGCTTCGTCGAGGAACCTACGATTGTAGAGTCCAGTGAACTCATCGATTACCGCCCTCTTTCGTGCTCCTTCTCCCCAACGAACCATGTCGGATAGGAGAGAACCTGTAGTTGTAAGCCTACGGGAGAGGATCCCTACCATCCGCTTCATGATTTTCAATGCTACCCTCGGATGTTGTTCCAAAAGCTCGTAGAAAGAAGAGGCATCGAGAGTGAGAAAAACAGAATCTTCCATAGTTCGACAAGTAGCGGATCGGGGAGCCTGTTCAATGATGGACATTTCTCCGAAAAAATTTCCTGCCTGAATCTGGGCAAGGGGAAGCTCCGTAGAGTCGGGGAGGCGAACGCTGATGCCAATGGAGCCAGAAAGAACGATATACATCTCTTTGCCCTCGTCTCCTTCCTGGAAAATAACCCTTCCTTTTGGATATTCTTTCCGTTCCATCCGGCTTTTTAGGATCGAAAGTTCCCGCTCTTTTAAATCCTGGAAGATTTCGATCTTCGACAGGAGTTCGTTTAGAATCTCCATTACCTTTCTCCTCTTTCGGAGGGGAAAAGGATCTGATTCCCCCCCCGTTCCCGACCGATGAGGGGAAGTTCATGGGCTTTCCCGATGAGGGTAGGTGCATCGGGAGCATGAAGGGGAAACACCGCGATGCCAATACTGACACTGATCTGGAAGGGAACCCCTCCGGTTAGGTCCGAGATGTCCATCTCATGGTAGGCTTTTTGAATGGATTTGGCGACTTCTTCCGCCTGTTCTTTATCCGTTTCCGGTAGGATGCATCCCAGTTCGTTCCCCATGAATCGCACAATTATCCATCTCGGCCCTGCCAGAGACCGAAGCGTAGATGCCATTCGAACTAATGCTTTATCTCCTACTTCATGCCCATACGTGTCGTTGATCTGTTTGAAATTGTCTGGCTTCACCATAAGAATGCTTACAGGATGGTTAGGATTCTTCAGGAGTTCAGGGAGCCGTTCCTCCATGAAGGTTCGATTGTATAGGCCTGTGAGTTTGTCTCCGTATACCTGTTTTCGAATTTCCTGTATCCAGGGAGAGTTCTCTTTTAGTAGATTATTAGCTTTTCGGATTCGACCAGCAATAACTACGAGGAAGGATTGAAGGACTCGAGCTCCTGCATTGGGGTGTTTGCTAAGGAACTGAGAGAGATCCAGACCCTCTGCGGGAAACCGTAAAAGCGTCGATTCGGATAGGGTCTTTGCAGAAGCATTCCTTGGAGAACCTGTAAGGAGGTCTAGTTCTCCAAAAGAGTCTCCCTCTACGTAACGAGCAATTTCCTCTTCCCCAGAGGGTTCTTCCTTTTCTACCAGGATAGAAACGGAACCTTTTATTAAAATATAGAGGCAAGTAGAAGGATCTCCTGTACGAAATAGGTAGGTGTCGGGAGGGTAGCTGATTTCTTCAGTATACGCTGTCAGAGTTCGGAGAGAACTTGGTTTGAGAAGAGAGAAAAACTCTGCCTTTTGGAGCAGTTGGAGTCGTTCCTTCCCTTGTACCATGCCCTAAATATAGAGCACCTTTTCCTAGAAAACAAGAAAAGGCCCAAAGTTTGGGCCTTTCCACAAATTTATTGTTTCAATTTTCCTGCCTTTACAACATATTCGTTGAAGGCAAAGAGCATGGTTTTCAGTTCTGCTACGAACATGATGGAAGAAAAGGTACTACCCGAACTTACATCAGCGTTATGGATGAAGTCCCGTTTATAGTTCATTCCAAAAAATTTGCTCCTCCATTTCAGATCTTTCATCTCTGGGTGCCGTTCGTTGGCATCGAGGGGGAGGAAGTTCTGTAGAGTTCCATCCGGATTAATCACTGCGATGAGGTCTTCCCTATGGTTATAGATCTTGATTCCCTGCGACCAGGTACCATACCCGATTACTTTATCCCCTTTGTAAAGAGGTACGAACACATAGGCCCCATCCGAACGATCCGCAACGATCATATTTCTGTCTGCTCGATCCGCCCCACTCAAGGCCATCAATTCTTTCACATAATCTGCAGGAGTGCGAGCTTTTTGTTGCTGGGTAAACCCAACACCGGCGATCAGTACCATCAGTAGAACAATCAATACTCTCTTCATTACAGTTCTCCTTATATAAAGAATTTTTTATTTATTGTATCGAGAATATAGATCCTAGACAAGTGGGAAGAATTGAACGAGCCCATTGTATGGGACCCGGCAGGTCAGTAGGATAGGACTATGGCTGGGAACTTGGAGAAACGGATTAAACGACATATCCTCTCAAAAACATACCGGTTTCTAGGAGTGACACAACCCGCCTTCCGCGATACTGCAAAGAAAGAACTGAAGGAGGAAGGATTCGAAGTGGTTAGGGAAGTAGAGGGAGGAATAGAGTTTGAGGGTGATCTGCAGGAAGGTTGGAGGGCAAACTTGGTTTTGCGAACCATTTCTCGGGTTTACTGTAGGATCGATTCTTTTCGAGCTGGAGCAAGGGAAGAATTGTACCGAAAAGCAAGGGGAATCCCCTGGGAACTCTGGATCCATCCTAAAGGTGTATTGCGGGTGGAATCCTCAGCTCATGCTTCCCGAATCCATCATGAGGGAGTAATTAGGGAAACTCTTATGGAAGCCATCTATGATCGTTGGGAGGAAGCGGGTTTTTCAGTGAATACTCAACACATACCGAGAACGGTCAAGGACATAAAGGGTATTGTTCCTGCTAAGTTTCAGGAACATGGGGGTGAAGAGCAGGAGGAACCTATTCAAAGGGTCCTAGTGCATTCGGAAAGGCACCAATGCACCATCAGTTTAGACATGAGCGGGGATGGTCTATACCGACGTGGATACCGGTCTATACCCGGGGAGGCTCCTATTCGAGAGGATTTAGCTGCTGCTCTGCTCATGGAATTGGGATGGAAGGGGAAGGGGATTCTCTGCGATCCTATGACGGGATCGGGTACATTCGCCATTGAAGCAGCCCTAATAGGTGTACGGATTCCACCGGGATGGAATCGGAGATTTCAATTCCAAGATTGGCCTTCTTTTAGAGAGAATCGGTGGGCTTTTATCAAAAAGCAGACTATCTCCCAACATCGTTCCCCTCTCTTAGGCAACGAGAAGCCCTTCTGTTTTGCTTCGGATCAGGAAATGAGTGCATTGGAAGCAGCTAGGGTAAATAGCAGAAGCGCGGGTGTGGAAGAGTTCATCCTGTTCGAGCAAAAAGATTTCTTTTCATTGAATGCTGAATACGTGATGTCCCGCTTAGAGAAGGGAGAGAAGGAGGGTAAAGACACATGCGAACGATTCCTTGTCTTGAATCCACCCTATGGGAAACGTCTTGAAGTAGATCGAACATACCATCTCCACCTATGGGAACACATACGAAAGAATTTTCCCCACTGGAAAGTCCTTCTTCTTCTGCCTGCTTCTATCGATCTATCTCATCGATCCAGAGAGATAGGAAAAAGGATTCTCTTTCGGCATGGAGGGCTACGCGTTCAAGCTTTTCTTTTTGAGACCGATTAGAGAGCGAGAAAAACTGTCCTATTGGGGATTCCCGCGATGTTCGCCACTACCTTTTCGATCCTGAGCTTCGTTCACTTTCAGTTGCCTTCCATCCACTTCCTTTCCATCCAAGGCTTTGATGGCTGCTTCTGCTCCTTCTGGAGTGGCCATTTCCACAAAGGCAAAGCCCCGGAACTTTCCCGTTTCTCGATCCGAAATCATTCGGGCGGAAAGGACTTCCCCATAAGGGGAGAACAGGTTGATTAATCGTTCTTGGGTGGTCCGGTAGTTCAAATTCCCTACATACAGCCTAGTTTTCATCCGAAACTACATCCTCTTTTCATAAGGTCTAGAAAAACTATATCAGTACTTCTTTGGACCTGTCAAATAAAAAGAGATCCATTGCCCTGAAGCCTTTCCTTGAGGTACATTGAGGCATGGACATTTTTTCATCGAAAGAACATTACCTACAGTACCTTGAACAGATCTCTCAGGTTCCCGATGGGTTTCGAATCGCTACCCTAGGAATTCGGTTCTACCCCGAGGAAAAACCTGTACTCTCGCCGTTGCCCATGAATCTGGTCCTCATTCAGGGAGAACAACCCATAGAAGCCTTTGGAGGGTTGTTTACCCGTAATAAATTTCCAGGCGCTCCTGTATTGATTGGGAGGAAGCGGATGGAACAACCGAAAGTTCGTGGAGTTCTAATCAACAACAAGGTTTCCAACGTAGGAGCTCCCAGCGGTGTGGAGGATGCGGAAGAAATCCTTTCAACTCTAGCTACCTATGCAGGAGGTAAAGCTGAGGAGTATATACCCGCTTCCACAGGTATCATCGGTTGGCGGTTGCCTAAGAGGGAAATTCTCAACGCGTTACCAGAACTGGTGCAACGGTTGGGAACTGCCACATGTTTCGATGCAGCCAAAGCGATCATGACCACCGACGCGTATCCCAAGGTAGCTCGCCGAAGGTTGGGCCATGGAAGTCTTGTGGGGTTCGCCAAAGGCGCGGGAATGATCGAACCGAATCTAGCTACCATGCTGGTATTCCTTTTGACTGATGTTATCCTCGATCGGAAACTGTTGCGAGAAACCCTCCATAAGGTAACCGAGGAAACCTTCAACTGCATCTCTGTGGATAGCGACCAGAGCACGAGTGATACCCTCCTTTGCTTGAGTTCTGGATACCGGGATACAGTCTCTCCAGCGGAATGGGAAACGGCTCTTTCAGGAGTATGTGGAGAATTGGCTGAACAGATTGTACGAAACGGAGAAGGCACTTCGCACGTAATTCGTGTAAGGATCTGTGGAGCTCCTGACTTTGAAACAGCCAGAGAGTTGGGGAAAGCAGTGGTAAATTCTCTTCTGGTGAAAACCGCCATCTATGGGAACGATCCAAACGTAGGTCGAATCGTTTCTGCTTTAGGGGATTACATAGGGAATCGAAACCTACCTATCGATCCAGCGCGTTGGGAGATTTTCATCGGACGGGAACAGATCTTTTCAAAGGGGAAGTTTCTATTGGATAGGGAAAAGGAGGGGAGGTTATCCGCGTACTTGAAAGAAGCTTCGATGGAGGCCAAGGGTAAGACGTTCCCCCCTCATAACCGGATGGTGGACATTCAAGTGGAGCTAGGATCGGGTAGTTCGGAAGCGATGGTGTTGGGTTCGGATCTCTCCTATGAGTATATCCGGGAAAATGCAGATTATCGCAGTTGAAGGGGGATGGATGAGACTACCAGAAGAACAGCGAGAAGCTTTTCTGTGGGCCCAAGAACGGATAGGACTTTGCATGGAAGGGATAGGGAAGGTGATCGTCGGCCAGAAGGGATTGATTAAGGGGCTTTTGATGGGACTTCTTGCAGGAGGGCATGTCCTTTTAGAAGGAGTTCCCGGATTGGCTAAGACTCTAACGGTGAAATGTCTGGCGGAAACACTCGAATTGGGCTTCAAACGGATTCAGTTCACTCCCGACCTTCTCCCGGCAGACCTCACAGGTTCCCTCGTTTTTAGACCTCAAACCGGAGAGTTCGTTCCTCGGAAAGGTCCTGTATTTACCCATGTACTCCTGGCCGACGAAATCAATCGCGCTCCGGCAAAGGTACAAGCTGCTCTGCTCGAGGCAATGGAAGAACATCAGGTTACCATCGGAGATACTTCTTTCCCTCTCCCTGAGCCTTTCTTTGTACTGGCTACTCAAAATCCCATTGAACATGAAGGAACGTATCCTCTCCCAGAGGCTCAGTTGGACCGATTCTTGTTGAAACTTCGGGTCCCTTACCCAAGCGCGGAAGAGGAACTGTTGATCCTTCGAAGGATAGGTATGGAAAGAAAGTTGAACATAGGAAAAACCCTTGCAAGGGAAGAAATATTCAAATTGCGGGAAATAGTGCAAAGTGTTCATATGGATGAACGTATCGAGGCCTACATCGTATCCCTTGTACAGGCCTCCCGACCAGAGATCCAAACTCATAGCCCTTTCCTTCGGTATATTAGCTTTGGGGCTTCTCCCCGAGCTACCCTATACCTGTATCGATGTGCCAAGATTTTCGCTTTTTTCGAAAACCGTACCTATGTAATTCCAGAGGATGTAAAAGCCGTAGCTCCAGACGTGCTCCGTCATAGGATTGTTCTCTCCTACGAAGCAGAATCAGAGGATCTTTCCCCAGACAAAGTAATCGAGAAACTTTTGGAAACAGTCCCGGTTCCATGAAGGACTCTAAAACGGTTCGGGTTTTCCGAGCCAAATTGAACAAGTTATACCTCGTTTCTCGAAGATTAGTGGAGGAACTCCTATCCGGGAGTTATCGTTCAGTTTTCCGTGGACCTGGGTTGGAATTTGCCGATGTGAGGGAATATACGGTCCAGGATGATGCCCGATTGATAGACTGGAACGTTACAGCACGGACAGGGACTCCCTACGCAAGAATCTACCGGGAGGAGCGGGAGTTGGTTCTCTTCTTCGTTGTGGATGTATCCGCCTCCCTATCCTACATTCCAACGATCCATCGAAGATGGGAACTACAACAGATGGTATTAGCCTTGCTCTCTTTCTGTGCCATCCAGAACAACGACAAGGTAGGCGCGGTGTTCTTTAGCCATCGGATCGAAAAATGGATTCCCCCTCGTAAGGGCAAACACCATGTATTGCGGCTGATGAACGATCTGTTGGGGTACCAACCTCAGGGGAAGGGGTCTGATTTGGGTCGTGCTTTGAAGACGGTGGGAGGACAATTAAAAAAAAGAGCCATTCTGTTTATACTTTCGGACTTTAAAACAGGAGGGTATGCGAGAGAACTTGCCTTGGTATCGAGAAAGCATGATGTGATCGCTGTACGGCTCTATGAGGACCTGGATGAGGATTTTCCAATCCAGGGCTATGTAAGACTCCAAGATCCAGAGACGGAAAGCCATATTCCAGCAGTAGGGTTTTCACGGTCCTTTCGAGAATCCTACTCGGAGTACCGAACTTTTTGGCGAAGGATCTGGTTTCGGGAATGTATTAGAAGAGGGGTCGATACTCTGGAAATAGCCGGTCATGAGGATCCTGGGCAGCGATTGATCCAGTTCTTCCAGAAAAGAAGGAAGTACCGATGAAAGGAAGGTTGTTCTGGCGTATAAGCGTTTGCATCCTTTTATTTGACCTTTTCTGCCTTGCCTCGCAAGAAAAGGGTAAACCGTTCCTCGTAACCCCTGATCAACTTACCTTTATCCCCTCTACCTACTTTGTGGGCGATCGGGTTACCCTTCGATTCTCCTTCGACCTTCCCAGTTGGGAAGAACTTCATCCGCTGCATTCGATGCCTTCTCTTCCTTGGGGGATCGTACATCAGATGAACCTTCTCCCCCTCAAAGGGAAGAAGGGATATGAGGTAACCATTGTATTTACCCCCTACCGAACAGGTCGCCAACTGTTTCCATACTTGGAGTTTGGTCCAGTCCGATTGGAGCAGATCCCTGTCCAAGTTTCCTCCCTCCTTCCGACAACCCGTGAAGTACCCCAACCGATTCGAGAGCAAATGATGATACCCCATATGAGCTTACTTTTCGTTCTCGGGGTTGGGGTATTCTTGGCGATCCCTTTACTTTACCTAGTATGGGAAAAGAGGTTTCATTCAGCTTTTTTCCCTATCTGGGAACGTTATCGGGAAAAACGGTTGTATCGGCAACTTCTTCGTAAACTGGATCAACTGGAACATGAAATCTCTACCATAGAGCCGAAAGCCTTTTACAGTTCTCTTCAGGAGAACCTTCGATACTATCTTTCCCATCGTTGGAATCCTAAAGTGATCGCTTACACTACAACGGAAATTGGGATATTTCTAGGACAGGTGGTAGCAGGAAAAACAATGGTAACGAACGATCCGGGGTCCATTCTTTTGGAGATTTTTCAGAGGGGGGATGCGGTAAAGTTTGCTGGATGGGAGGTGAGTTCCCATGTTCTTCACTCTGATATCCTTTTGGTTCGGAGAGGTGTAGAGGAGGTGGAAAGAACCTTCTGGGCACAGAGGAAAAAGGTGAGGGGATGATTTCCTTCGATCATCCTACACGATTTCTAGTTCTCCTTTGTATCGTACCGCTAGTGTACCTTTTTCATTTTGGGAAAAGGAGTGGTACGATATTCCCCTTCCCGTTTTCCATATGGAAACAGGAAGGATTTACTCCCAGATTATATGGGCCCCGATTCCTGATCGCCATAATGAATGTAGCCTTCTGGGGAGGGCTGCTTCTCTTGATCTTTGCATGGGCAGGGCCTTCCCGTGTAATAAAGGAACAGGTACATCAAGACCGGGGTGCAGATATCATGATCGTATTAGATGAATCCCCTAGCATGGCTGCAAAAGATTTTCAACCCGAGAATCGATTCGAAGCAGCTCGTGCGGTGATCCGAAAATTTGTGGCAAGTCGAACGACAGATGCGGTAGGCTTGGTGAGCTTTGCCCTAGAAGCGGCATTGAGGGTTCCTCTTACTACGGATTATTCTTACTTTCTGGAACAGTTGGATTCCCTTAGTATCATGGATCTGGGGGATGGAACCGCTCTGGGAATGGGTATTGCTATCGGATTACTCCATCTGAAGGATAGTATAGCCCAGGAAAAAGTGATGATCCTGCTGACCGATGGAAAACAGAATGCAGGAGATATACAACCTGAAACAGCTTCCCTGTTGGCAGGACAATTGGGTATTCGTATCTACGTTATAGGGATTGGTACACCCGGGGAGACTTACATCGATTTTACCAATCCTAAAACAGGAATCCAGTATCGGGGGACCTTCGAAGGTGGGTTCGATGAAGGAGTTTTACGGGATATAGCGAGCAGGTCGAGCGGGAATTATTTCTATGCAGGGAACCCCGAGATGCTTTCCTCCGTGTTTAAAATGCTTGATTCATTAGAACCTTCTGGGAAAAGGGTGAAACTCCAGGTAAGGAAAATTCCTCTTCATACTACCTATTCGTTGGGAGGGTTGGTGCTTCTGTTCATGGCCTTTATCATTCGAACAACCCTTCTTAGGGAAATACTATGAATCTGTTCCAGGTTCAGTATCCTTCCTATGGATTTTTACTGGGGATTCCCCTACTTGCGGCACTTATCGCCTACCTGAACTTTGCTCGATCTCAGAGGGAATTCCTCCGTTTAACAGGCTCCTCCAATTCCATGAAACGCAGGTATCTCTATCGCTACCTCCTTCGGGAAGGGGCGTTTGTTCTTTCTTTCTTCTGTGTCGTATTCGCCTCTTTAGGTATTACATGGGGAACGGTAGCCTTAGAGGAAGATCGTAGTGGTTTGGATATCGTGTTTGTACTGGACATTTCTAGGAGCATGTTGGCGAGGGACGTTTCCCCAAACCGGCTAGAGTATGCGAAATTGATCGTGTTATCTCTCGTGGCTACTGTACCGGATGCAAGGTTTGGGTTGGTTCTCGTCAAGGGGACTGCTATACGAGCCATCCCCATCACAGAAGATCGGCAGGTATTGGAAAGTTTTCTGAGAAATGTGAACCCCTCGTTCCTCCAAAGCAAAGGAACGAACCTAACAGCAGGATTGCAAGAGGCTGTTAGGGGACTTCCACCCAACTCTTCCAGGCACAGGGTGGTAGTTCTGGTTTCCGATGGAGAATCCCAAGAACCTATTCCGAACTCCCTGTTAGGAATATACAAGAAGGAAGGTATCCCGATATTCACAGTAGGGATAGGCACAGCAGAAGGAACGGTTGTTCCTGATCCTACACCCATTCGAAGCAAGGATGGAAAGGTAGTGATTTCTAAATTACAAAGATCCCTTCTGCAGAAACTTTCCGCTGAAACGGGTGGAATCTACCTGGAAGGAGGGGATGTGCCCGTGAATCGAAAGTTATGGGAACGAATTCTGCAGTTCCGCACAGAACGAGAAAGGGTGAAGATTAGGCTCGTTCCTGCAGAACGGCATGAACTATTCCTGCTGTCATCGATACTTTTTCTCATTATCCATTTGGGTATAAGGATTCTACCATGGCGATACGAAGAGGATTGATTCTTCTTATCCTAGGATCGGCCAGTATCGTATCCTGTTCTGGACTGCGAATGGGATGGCTTCTTTGGAACGGGAATCGGTACTTTGCAGAGGGTAACTACCAGGAAGCTCAGTTAGCCTATCTCCAAGCGCTTGAAATGGGACAGTATAGAGAATGGATCCATTACAACTTGGGGAATGTGTACTATGCGTTGGGGGAACGGAAAGCTGCCTTAGAAGAATGGGATAAGGCTTTAGGAGTAGAAGATTCCCGTCTCCGTTTCAGTGTACTCTTCAACAAAGGTGTGCTAGCTCTTGAAGAAGGGAATTTCAAGGAAGCGGAGAAGTTATTCATCCAGGCACTGGAATTAGATTCTACCCATCCCGCAGCGAAAGTGAACCTGGAATACGCTTCTTTAAAACTATCCTCCCTGCAGGCACAAGCTACGAAACCGCAGAGCACTCCTAAACCCAGTAAACTGGACGATGAGGGAGAAAGGCTGTTGCATTACATTCGTCAGAGGGAAAGTAATCGATGGATCGCTTCGGACAAACTTGTTGTAGAAGAATCAGCAGAAGATTGGTGATCCTTATCCTATTCCTGGGCATGGGAGGGCAAATTCTTTTAGGGCAAGGGATGGAATGGTCGATTGACCCTGTTTTGCCTAAAGCTGAAGAACCCTTTACCCTCACTGTCCGTATTCCAACCCAGGAACAAAGGCTTTCGGGTGAAGAAGCCCGTTTTGACGTGATTCTACCAAAAGAAAATTTCCTACCACCTTCCCTACAGGTATTCAAGGGCCCCCTCATCCAAACAAAAAGGGAACGGGCAGAGGGAAGATTATCATCGTATCTTCTGATTACATACGTCTGTGTCGCTCCAAAAGCGGGGAGATTTAGGGTGGATCCTATAAGTATCCGCGTCGGGGACCGAGAGTATCGTATCGAGCCTTTTCTTGTTGAGGTCGCTCAGAAGGATCCCCCCCATCGGATACCCTTCGAGCTGGATTGGGTTGTTCCGAACGGTCCCTTTTATGTCGGGCAAGCCATACCCCTCAGGCTGGTGGTAAAGGATCTGAGGGTCTTAAAAGAACCCGTAGCAGTGCAGTTGGAACCTACACTCTATGGAATTTTGGAAAAAGTAACGGATCTTTTCCGGGAAGAGCCGGTAAAAGAGCAGGATGGATGGGTTCGGAGCACGATTGGACAGTACTTGTTTACGCCCTATAGGGAAGGCCTCCAATTACTCCCGTCCGGTACCGTAAAGATAGAAACGATCGAACAAAAGCTAAATGGAATAGAGATCAAAGTCTTACCTCTTCCACCTAAGGTAGGTAGGAGTAGTGGGGCAGTAGGATTTTTTTCTGCCCACGCAGCTTTGGACGAATCGACTATTTCGAACGGAGCTACAACTACCCTACGAATCCGAATCGAAGGCAGAGGGAACCTCCATTGGATGAAAGGCCCTTTCATACAGGTAGAGCACTGTGGTTTGATTTATACCGGTCGAATCAATCGGTTCCGTCCTAGTAGGTGGGGGTATGAAGGATGGATAGAGGAAACTTATCGAGTGGTTGCAGAAGGTACTGGTAGTTTCACCCTTAAAGTTCAACCCTTTTCCTTCTGGGACCCCGTACAGCAACAGATCCTAGATCTTTCCTTCCCTCCCCTTTCCCTTCGAGTGACAGAATCCCAACAGGAGGTGGCTACAAAGAACGATGCTCCTAAACGGGTAAACCTTGACCTTGTTTCTGAGAATACTCGGGTATCCGGGTGGACTACCTGGTTGTATCGGTTTGGATCATACGCTCTGTTCCTACCTGTGGTATTTGGATTGTTGGGAATGCGGGTATGGAAAAAGGGAAGGTATGTGCTGTATCTAGTAGGATGGACCTTAAGTATAGGGGCTCTAGTTCTCCCATTCAGAGGAAGTCAGCAAACCGACCCATCGACTTCGCAGGCTATAAATGAGTATAACAAGGGTGTACTCTATGAACGGAATGGGCAATGGCATGAGGCTCTGTTTCATCTGAGGAAATCGGTATACCTTTCCCCGGATCCTGTTTTCAGAAGGGGAGTCCAAAGGGTGGAAGAGATGTATGGGCCAACCTTTCGTGTTCCTCTTCCCCGTTGGGTACCAGATCGTTGGTTTTTAGTGGGAATTGGGGGCCTTCACCTAATCGCCCTTGGATCCATGGTTGGGAATAAAAAACGACAGAAGGGCTGGATCCTTGGGGTTGGGATTAGTGCCGTTCTGATCGCCATTATGGGTTTGTACCATTCCCTTAATGACCTCCATAAGCCCTGGGGGGTGGTGGTGGATTCTAATGTGGTCTTACATAGGATACCTTCAGCTTTTTCCCAAAAAGGCATTCCTGTATCTTTGGGTTCAAGTTTCTATGTGGGAACGGAAAAAGGCGATTATGTGTTCGTGTTTATAGAAGGAGTGAAAGGATGGGTGGAAAAGAAAAGCCTTCGAAGGAACTAAATAGGAATCCGATGGAAAGGTATCTAGAATTATTTCCTCCTATAGGTCATAAAGATCCTATAGGAATAGAAGGGGTCGAAAAAAAGGCAAGTTCTTCAATTCCTACGATAGATCTTCATGGGATGACCCAGGAAGAAACACGGAATGCGGTGATCCAATTCTTGAGGAATTGCCGCCGAAAAGGAATACGCCGAGTTCTTATCATTCATGGAAAGGGGTATCATTCAACCGCTCCTGCGGTTTTAGGGACCCTAGTAAAAGAACTGTTAAAAAATATAAAGGAAGTAGAAGATTTTGGTCCTGCTCCACCCCAGCAGGGCGGATCCGGTGCAACCTGGGTGCTTCTCCGTCAGCGTTCCCGATAGATAATTCGACCTCGACTTAAGTCATAAGGGGAGAGAGCAACTTTCACCTTGTCTCCTGGTACTATGCGAATGTAATGCTTGCGCATCTTACCCGAAAGATGGGTAAGAATCACATGGCCATTCTTCAATTCTACCCTAAACATCGTATTCGGAAGGGATTCCTTTACTATCCCTTCTACCTCTATCGCTTCTTCCTTTGCCACAATTCCTCCTTACCTTGATTTATGATATTTTTATCTAATATATGTAAACTCTTTGACCTATGTCAATTCTCCTGGAAAGGAGTTGACATTTTCTTACTTTTCATGCAGATTCCTTTCCCTGAAATCTCGCTGTGCGAAAAAAAGGAGTTCGGAATGGAGAAAGAGTTTGTCGACCGAATGCGGATTACCCTAGAGAATATGAAGAAAGAGATCATCGACAAGCTTGTAATGGAGAGTTCCGAATTTCGTGAAATGGTTGAAGACCTAGATCCTAAAGACTTGGTGGATTTAGCTTCCGACGATATTGACTTAAAAACACTGGAAGCATTGGGATCGCAGGAAGTGAAACGTCTTCGCCTCATTGAAGCGGCCCTCAACCGGATCGAAAACGGGAAGTACGGTATCTGTATGAAATGCAATAAGAAAATTCCCCAGGAACGTTTACAAGCTATTCCGTATGCAGTTCTTTGTGTGGAGTGTAAGAACTCGGACGAGAGGAGAAATCGGTAAGATCTAATCTTCCTCCTTCATCTTCCGATAATGATGGATGAGGAGGAAGGTAGAGTGATCGAGAGTGCTCAACTCTACACGACAGTACCCATCGGGGATCTCCTTAGAGCAAGGTATAGTACCCATCGGCTTTCCCTACCTCTAGAACAGAACCTCTTCATGCGGTTCAAACACGTAACGGGAGTCCCTTCTCCAGACGGGACAGGATTCAGTGTATCCAAATTGCAACTTCTCGACACATTGATTGAAGCTTTGAAACGTCTTCAGGGAAAAGGGCTTCAGCTACCCGATTTAAGCGCTTCTTCCCCTGAACGGTTAGATCGTCTGATTGAAATCCTTTCTCAAGAAGTACATCAAAAAATAGTTCAAGTAGCCCAAACGCCCTTTGCCCCTGCGTTAGGGGGAGGGGAGTCATCCCTAGGGATTCTGGTAAACCTTCGAACCTGATCGGAACGATCAAAGTCGGAAGAACGGATTGTATCGTAGTTCTCGTTCAATGGTCGTTTGGGGACCATGTCCAGGGAATACTCGGGTTTCTGGAGGTAAGGTGAAGAGTTTTTCTCGGATACTACGTTCCAGACTCTCGGGATCCCCTCCTTCCAGATCGGTTCGTCCTACTCCTTCGAAAAACAACGTATCTCCGGAGAACAGAATCTTCTTGGTTTCACTGTACAGGCAGATGCTACCCGGTGAATGTCCGGGGGTATGTAAGACTCGAAGATCTGTTTCTGGGATCAAGTCCCCTTCCTGTAGAGAGTGATCGATCGTGGGCACGCCCCGAAACAGTTCGAGGAATAAGGCCTCTCCATCTACACCCAATCGTTGAAAACTTCTCCTGTGTTTCGAAGAAGCTTCCGGACCGAAAAGAGGAAGTTCTTCGCGGTGAGCAAGGGTCAATACTTGAATAGAATTAAAGTGCAGCTGAAGTTCGATGGCAGCTGCCGTATGATCTATATGCCCATGGGTAAATACAATGTAAACAGGGGTTTTATTAAGAATTGTGATCTGTCGAATGATGGATTGCGGGTCTGCGCCAGGATCTATCACAATGCATTGTTTTTTCCCGATGAAATACAGATAACTATTGGTGAACAAGGGTCCTACAATAATCCGCTCTACCATGTTAGTATCAGAGTAAGGATTTTCCGTTTCGAGATCAAGGTAGGGAGAGAAAATGGAATGGTTTTGGATTCTTGGAATCGCTCTTATTTGTTACGGAATCATTCCCGGAATCGGTGCGTTCCTAGTTCGCTCCAGGTGGAGATCCTTTCGTGGAGAGGTGATCCGCTCATCCTTTTTTCCGATTGTGACGTATAGGACCCTTCTCGAATTGAACGAGGGAATACGGAATTCTACCGATGAGTACCGGTTCTTCGGGACCCTTGAGGGTGTTCAGGAGGACAATACGATCTGGTTACGGTCGAAAAACATCGCTCTTTCAGCAGACATGACAGGGCAGGATCTCTTTCTTTTGCCTTCGGGAAGTCCTGGGGTTGAGGAGGATCTGATGGAAGAGCATCCATCTTTCACAGGGGACGAGATTCCTACCCTTATTCCGTGGAGTAGAGTCTCTACCTTGAGCGAAGGTACAAAAGTGTACATTGCAGGACCTTTGAGGAGGATTGGTGGTAGATTCATGTTCCATGCAGTTCCGCCCCAAAAGTTGTTGGTAGTCTTCTACGATGGGGAGGACCGGCATCTTTTACGAAGAGTAATTTGGAATAGTCGCCATCGGAACGAGTACTGGAATCCATTCACTCCTGTAGCTTTGGGACTGGGAGCCCTGGCAGAAATGATTCTTACCTACTACCTTTTAAATACAATGCATCTCCGAATCCCTTCTATTCTATCGATAGCAGCTACCCTTGTTCCCATTCTTCCGTTTCTTCCACCCGGGATTTTCTTTTTCCTCTTGTATCGATGGCTTTGGGGGCGAGCACGGTTCCTCAGGGCAGAACGGGATCTTTTACGGTTGCCTCTTCGCTACTTCCCTCAATCGGATCTTTCCCAAAAAATCCCGTTACCCAATGGAGAAACCTACGTTTGTTCTGTCCAACCAGAGATTCCCTGGGAAGTACTAAAAGGAAGGGGTCGGATACGAGGAACCATACTCAAGAAACCTATTTCGCTCCATCCCTTAAAATCAAGGGAATGGTTTTATTGGTTTGGAATTCTACGACAAGGAGACCCGTATCCCGATGTTTCCACTGATCCCATGGTTGAGAATGTGGTACTTCCCGGTCACCCCGATCTCCTTGCGACAGGTTGTGAAAAACGAGCCTATAGGTTGGAAATGCTCTCTACCCTTGGGTTCGGTCTAGGTTTTGGGGTGAACCTATTCATCGCTCTTAGAATCCTCGCTTTGATGGTTCGTTGAGGGTTCAGATTTATCCTCTTTCTTACGGGCATAGTTTACCGTCAGTTTCTTTCCTTTGAAGTCGACCCCATTGAGTTGTTCAATTAACTTCTGAGCTTTATCTGCGGTAACTTCCACGAAGGAATAATTATCTAAAATCTTTATTTCCCCAATATCCGCCTTACTGAAATTGGGTAATCCACAGATTAGAGCAGACAAATCTCTAGGAAAGATTTTACGATTCTTACCCATACTAAAAAAAAGGGTAGTCATGGGAACTTTGTCGGAGTTCTTCATTCCTAGCGGGGTTCCTTCAACAGTGGCTTGGTAGAGTAGTTTCAAAAGGTATGCTGCAAAATAGGACCTGAGAAAGATCGAAACGTGTTTGGAAATGAATTTCTTGAAATACGTCAATTCTTTCGGGTCCTCGGAGGAACGTATCTCTTGGAGGAATCGTTCTATCAGTTTTCGTAGCGAATCTTCTTGTACGGGTTGTTTTATGATTTCCATTGCCACTTTCGCACGCTCCTGTAATTGAAATAAAGTTTCTTTTTCCTGTTCAATTAGAAGAATAACGTAGGATTTACCCTGATACATACTAGAGAGGATTTTACAGGCTGCCGTGAAATCTTCCCATGATGGTGTAGATTCGAATAGGAACACTCGATACGCTTGATGGGGCATTTCCCTCGCTTCTATTTTAAGCTGAATGTTTACCTCTTCCGGGTTGATACCCTCTGTTCGTAGCTCTTCTGTTAGACGCAGAAGGCTTTCATTCCCATCAATGAAAACGATTGAAAGATTCCTCAACGACTTATCTTTTGCCAGCAATCCAGCAAGGACGGTTTCTTTCTTTACCCTTGGAGGAATTTCTACGCATTGCACTGGAAAGCCTTCGATTCTGGGGATAATTCTAACCTTTCTGAGTAAAGGGATTAAGGATGATATGGTGTCCAATGGAAGTTCTGAAACTACCACCGTGGGTATGGGTTTTTCTAATTTAGAAAGAATGAACTCTACATCGGGAACGAAACTCTCTACATTACAAGTAGCGGAACAATCGATCACCAGATGGGTGAGTCTGTTGGTGGGAAAGGTTCCCCTACGAAGATGATCGATCAATCGATCGGATGTAGACACGAGAATTCCCTGAAATGTGGAAAGGATTCTCTCTTCATAGGGGAGGGCATGAGTCGTACCTAATCCAAGGACTGACTGGCCTTCCCAATGGTAGGATATGGGTCGTTGGAGCCGAATGAAATCCTCGATATCCTTCACATCAGGTGTTTGGGAAGTCAAGATCAATCCCATCGCATCCCTTTGAGAAGAAAGTACATGGATGAGTTGGGGAACGAAAAGCAAGAATCTACACAACCCTGGATCTGCCAGGATTATCACGTCCTTTTTTCTATCAGGCGAAAAAGCAGGGTGAGTAGCGATGAATCGACGAAAACAGGGAGAGAGGTCTCCTACTTGGACAGTTGGTTTTCCTTCGGTGAACGCCTGTGATAGTTTTCTGCCATACATGGTTACCATTAAAAACATAGTGTGCTACCCTCTATTTGTCAAGGAAAAGGGGATTCTTTGTGGTAGGTTGTACAGGAGAACTGTATGAGAAATAAACTTGTTCTTTTGGTTTTATTCGCTTTATGCATTGTTCCTTCTTCCATCGCGGAAGTATTCCGTTTTCTGTATACCTTAGGCGAGACCTATAGGATTCTTTCGATCGTGAAGGAAGAAGTGTATATCAACGGAGTATTCTCTCACCAAGCAGAGATTCTGAACCGGATTGCCGTGGAGGTTGTGGATGTGAAGGAGGGGAGAGGGAAACTTCGATGCACTTTTCACACATCGGAAGAATCTAAAAGCTCCCAACGGATCTTCACCTGGGGAAGGAATTACGAAAGTGAGTTTTGGCGAGACAGTCAGGGACGAATGACGATTCCAGAACAGTACTACATGCCGATCGTACGTCATGTTCCCTTTTTCCCTGCCAAAGATCTTCAAGTAGGGGATGAATGGTCCTCTGAAGGGGAAGAGGTACATGATCTTCGGGATTCCTTTGGTCTGCGAGAACCTCTTCGATTCCCCATCTACCCTAGGTATGTATACAGGGGGGATCGACAGTGGGAAGGTAAAAATCTGAAAGTAATCGAAATTACTTACACTCTGTTCCATCGATTCACCCCTCCTGTAGCTACCCGCTTGTACCCTACGCGGGTGGGGGGTATGTCCAAACAGAATTTGCTGTGGGATCCTGTGGAAGGAAGACCGTATGCGTACGAGGAAGAGTTCGATTTCCTATTTGAGCTTTCAGGAGGGGATAGGGTGGAGTATCGGGGGAAGGCGGAAGCAAAAGTAGTGGAGTCTGTGAAGATGGACAAGGCATCCCTTGTTGAAGAGATCGCGAAGGATCTCCGGGACATGGCGGTATCCAATACGGAGGTCAAAGGGGATTCGTTAGGTGTTACCCTTACCCTGGAAAATGTTCAGTTTTTACCAGACTCGGCTACACTGGTTCCCGAAGAAAAAGAGAAACTCAAACGGATCGCTGAGATCTTAAAGAAATATCCGGATAGGGATATCCTCATTACCGGACATACCGCTTTAGCAGGGACAGCCATGGGGAGGAAAAAGCTCTCCGAGGAAAGGGCCATGGCGGTAGGGGAGTTCCTTCTGAACCTAGGAGTTCGTAGACGAGAGCAGATCGTTACCCGTGGAATGGGAGCAGAAGTTCCCATTGCAGATAATACTACCGAGGAAGGAAGGAAGAAGAATCGACGGGTGGAGATCACGATCCTGGAGAATTGATCCGAGGGAACAGCAAGCTTGCCTTTTTCAAGCAGAGGGAGGGGTGCTTTTTCTGGAGTTCTAAAATTGCCTTTTCCACAGAACGCTGCTTTTCATACTCTCTCGGAAAGAGTTCACCCTGGAGGGGCTCTTCTTGAGTTTCTACCTGTTCTAGCCCTATCCCAATCAACCTGATCTCTGATCCCAAGGGATGGTTATGCTGAAAAAGTTCCCATCCGAGGTGAAAAAGTTCTTCTGCAGAGAGGATCGAATGGGGCAAGGTGCGTCGGAAAGTTCGGGTTTTGAAGTTAGGATATCGAACCTTGATGGCGACTGTCCTAGACCTTCCACTCTCCTGGTGGAGGCGAACCATTACTTGGTGGGAAAGATCCAGCAAGGTTTGTTTCAGGATCTTTGGATCTCCCACATCGATGGGAAAGGTGGTCTCCTGGGAAAGGGAATGGGATTTTACCTCAGTGGTATAGATACCGGGATCTATTCCTCGAACGATGCGATATAAAAACTCTCCTGTAGCTTTTCCCAACCTAACCTGTATTACCCTTAACGGAATATCTCGGATTTTTGCCGGAGTATTCCATCCTAATTCTGTAAGCCGATTTAAAGTTTTTACACCGATCCCCCATAGTTTTTTCAATCCTAGTGTATCGATGAAGGGGACCTCCTCTCCTGGTAATACTCTATACAAACCATCGGGTTTCCTGTACTCCGAGGCCAGTTTCGCCACATACCGATTCTCGGCGATCCCTATGGATAGGGTCAATCCAAAGGTGTCTTTTACTCTTTTTTTCAATGTGGTAGCCGCTGCTTCGGGTGATCCGAACAACGTATCGGTACCTGTCATATCCAGGGTAGCTTCATCGATGGAAATAGGAATCCAAGAAGGGGTAAAGGAAGAGAATATTTCCATGATTTGCCGGGATACCTCCCTGTACCGTTTCATCCGTACAGGGAGAAAGATTCCTTCCGGACACCTTCGAACCGCCTCTGCGATGGGCATTGCGGATCGAACTCCATACACCCGAGCTTCATACGAGCAAGCGGATACCACCCCCCTTGTTCCAGGTTTAGCGCCCACGATGACAGGTTTTCCTCGAAGGTCTGGATGATCCTGTTGTTCTACTGAGGCAAAAAAGGCATCCAGGTCTACGTGGAAATATGTCATTCTTATTCGATCCTTATCCTTTTCCGAATAGTATACTCGGGATTCACTACTTGGTAACCTTCCCCGAAAAAAGGAATCTCCTGTGGCTCTGCGTACACAGTGAAGTTCATAGTGAAAGGTTGATTTTTAGGTAGGGTAAGGGTGAGGGATAAAGGTTGGGGAGGGTTTTTACCAAAGAATACCTTTGTCCATCGGGTTTCCACATCATGGGTAATAGGGAAATTACTCCCATAGATAACTAAGGTATTTGACGCTTCAATTGCACAATCGATCCTGGAAGGAGGCAAGGTGCTAGTAATCATGAAGCGATAGGTCGTGCGATTTAAGAAGGTAGTTGTAAGTACCTGTATCTGAAGGGGATCCTTTTCCAGGGGGAGCAAGATCTCCACCTGCTTCGATTGGGGGGGAATTTCAAGCCTAGAAGATCCGTATGTGTATATACCCTCCCTCAG
This sequence comes from Spirochaetota bacterium, assembly GCA_026418195.1. Lineage (GTDB taxonomy): Bacteria > Spirochaetota > Spirochaetia > DTKZ01 > DTKZ01 > DTKZ01. Next base: position 29,634 of record JAOABU010000072.1, read on the forward strand.
GTTATGAAGACTCGATAGAACCAGGGAATGGGTCTCTGTCTCGGCATCCAAGGTTTCCTTCCAATAGATGGGGATTGGACGGTTGTGGAAAGGAAAGAAGGATAGTAGATATCCAGAGAGTCCAAGAGTCATCGTTCCTGAAAGGAGAATGATGCTCTTCACACCCCAACCGGGTTTATGGGATGAGGGGTGTCGGAGGAGATAATCAATTCGAATAAACATGAGAAGGAAGGGAAGAAGCATAAAGGCCAAGAGAATATTCCCCGTATTAGAAAATAAAAGTACTCGAACCATTGGCAGTTCGGGTGTCATGAATAGATCATAAGTGAATCCGTACAGAAGTGAAGGGGCCAGAACGAGGAATAGGAGCTTTGTTCGTTTTCGCTTGAAAAAGGAAAATCCTAGCGAACAAAGGAATCCCCAGAGAAAATAATAACAAAGCGCGATATTGATCAATGAAAAAACGATAATATTCACGAAAAAGAACAGAATACTGGAAGCGGAGTAGAAACTTCCCCGTTTTGCTAAAGGAAGTCTATGCAGGGTATGGAAGAAGAGGGAAAACAGGAAGGTTGCGCTGGATAGTTTCAATAGGAAATGCAGTAAAGGGGTGTATTCCCATATAGGAAATCGAACTTGTTCGATCCATCTCAATAACCAGGTTCCAACACTGAGAAATAAGAATAATAGAAAAAAGAAAAATGGTAAGTTCCAAAGATTACGGAGTAGGGTATAGAGGTACCGCAAGGTTTGTTTTCTCCGAACAAAGGCAAGGATGAAACTTATTGTCAGGACCCCCAACAAGATTCCTACCATCGTTGGTTCTGCTAAGAGGAGGAACTGTTGCCCCCAATGAAAAGAAAGGTAGTGGGAATCCCATTCCAAGGGAGAACTTGCAAGATCCAAAGCACCGTACTGGGAAAGAAAAAAGTGGAAACCATCTTGAAACCCTTGTAACCACTCTGGTAACGCTGGGGGCTGGGAGGTACCGTAGGGATTTCCCGTGATACCTAAGGCAGGAACTTGAGCCCGTAAAAAGGGTCCTAGCGGAGTAGGGGATACCGGGACTCCCATCCGATAAAGCTGATTTCGGTTTCCAGATAGGGAGAGTTTCATCCTTTTCGAGTCAAAGGACTTCAGGAATAATTCCAAAGGTAATGCAGGACTCAATAGTCCCTTGGTTCCGGTCTGCATTTCCAGAATTGCAGGAATTTTCGGTAGGTGTAGGTAGAGCACGAGAGCAGGATTTTTGGATTGAAAGGTTTGAAGGAAGAACTTGCTACCTATGCCTTCGCCTAATCCTGTATCACCCCCTAGGAACAAAATGTTCATGGAGGTAGGAGGAGGGGTCTGTGCCCATTCTTCCATTAGGGCCAGAACCAAAGCGATCCCATCGGAATCTGTTTCCATCCTGGAGGTAGGAGATTTTTCCTGGGACATTGGAATGGCTAGCACCAGGGCGTTGGGACTATGGCCCGAAAGAGATACGGAAAGAATCTTAGAGAAGGAATGACCATCTCTCATCGCAGAAAAATCGAGCTCTTCAACGATTAAGTTGTGATTCCTGAGAGTTTCCCTTAAATAGCTGAATGCTTTTTCTTCCTCTTTTGAACCTTCTAAACGAAAGCCACAGGCTTGTAGACCGTTGCGGTGCAACAGAAATCGCTGATGGAAAGATTCTTTTTCAGCTCCGGTTAGAGACCGAATCAGGCAAATCAGTAAAGGTAGTATGAGAACCAAATATCGGGATCGAGGCATGGTTACACAAGAGTGAAAGATTGTAGAATTTTGGTCAAGCAGCTTCCAAGAATGGAAATCCTCGTGTATGATGATAAAAACACACCTAGGAGGAAGATCCCATGGAAATTCTGCCGGAAATTCTTCGTCGGACCAGTGTGAGAGAGTTCCTTCCTAGAGAGGTAGATCCGGAGATCATCAATCGTATACTGGAAGCCGGAAGGCTCGCTCCTTCGGCTAAAAATCGGCAACCGTGGCGGTTTGTGGTAATCACCGATCCGAGTAAACGGGTTCTCTTCGAGCGAGCCTGCTTTGGCCAGGAGCATGTCGGGAATGCTCCCGTAATTATCGCCTGTTGTTCTACCAATACTGAGTATAAGATGCCCAATGGCCAGCTTTCTTACCCCATCGACATAAGCTTTGCTGCTTCATTCATGATGCTTCAGGCAGTGCATGAAGGATTAGGTACCTGCATAGTCACCACCTTCGATGAACCCGTGGTACGGGAGATTTTAACCGTACCGTTCTCCATGCGAGTCGTGTTACTTTTGCTCTTAGGGTACCCTGCTTCTAATCCTACCACCACCCACGAACGGCTTCCCCTATCGAGGGTATCTTCGTACGATCATTGGTGAGTATCCTGCAAGTAATCGTAAGAAAGCTGCTTCCGTTCTTGGTATCGTTCCCATCCTAGCTGAATCAATCTATCCAGCAGATCACCATAGGAAAGGCCGTCGAACGCGCACATCCGTGGAAACATGCTGATACTGGTAAAACCCGGAATCGTGTTTATTTCGTTCAAGTATACCGAACCGGTTGACCGTTCCAAGAAAAAATCGACTCTGGCAAACCCTTCTACCCCAATCGAACGGTACGCGCGAAGAGCGAGTTCTTTGATCTTGGTTTGCTTTTCTACTGGAATCTGGGCAGGAATCCTGAGCTCTGCACCCTTGGGGTCGATGTATTTAGCCTCGTAATCGTAGAACTCATGGGAAGGAATCACTTCCCCAGGTGTGAACACCACAGGGGTATGGTTCCCTAACACGGAGCATTCAATCTCCCGAGCGTCGATTCCTTTCTCTATGAGAACTTTCGTATCGAACTTGAAAGCGCGTTCTATGGCTTTCGATAGATCTCTCGAATCTTTCACTTTAGAAATGCCTACGGAGGATCCTATACAGGCAGGTTTCACGAACACAGGGTACCCCAACTGCTCGGCCATCTGGAACACGCTGTTTCCCTCCTGTTTCCATTGGTTCAAGGATAGGGTGACATACGGCACGATTGGCAATCCATCTTTTTCCCAGAGACGTTTACTGATTTCTTTATCCATCCCTATCGCACTTCCTAACACGCCAGCCCCTACGTATGCCACATCTAACGTTTCCAGTAACCCTTGGATTGTACCGTCTTCACCAAAGGTACCATGGAGGATGGGAAACACAATGTCTACTGGGAGTATGGAACCGTTACAGGCAAATCCTTCACCCGGAAGTAGGTATACCTTATTGGTTGGATCTTCCTGAATTGCAAGTACTTCCACCCCTTTGGTGGCAACCTGCAATGAGTATTCCTCCGGCTGAAGATAGAATCGTCCATCCTTGGTAATACCTACCAGCAGAAGACGGTACCGAGCCTGAAGATGAGTCACAATGGAAGCAGCGGAGCGGAGGGATACTTCGTGCTCCCCAGATTTACCCCCATAGAGGATAAGCACCGTACGCATAAAAGGAAGTATACCGGAAGGACTCCTCCTGTTCAACATTCAGTAACCCTTGAATATGGATTTCATTTCTTATACACTCCCTTCCATTCCTATGGGTATACATGCAGTATGGAATCGCAGAAAATTGTAGTTCTATTCGCTACTACGGATAGAGAGGAGTTCCTCGCCTTTCAATCCATTGTTACGACCCAACGCTACCCATTCGCTCTTCGGTATCCTGGATCGTTAGCAGAGGTAGATTCTCTTCTACAGACAGGTTTGGTGGATGTAGTGGTTACGGATCTTACGTTTCAAAATGGTAGTTTCGCGGATTGGCTCTTTCTTTGGCCGTTTCCCTTCGTCTTATTGGCAGATTATAGTGACCGGGAACGAATAGAAGATATCATCAAGGATATGAGTTGTGGGTTCCTCATCCGAGAACCAGAGAAGAAGCACCTAGAAGTCCTTCCTATCTTATTGAAAAAAGTCGTTCGGGACCATGAAGCAAGAAAACGGCAGAGCTTAGAACTCCAGGTGAGAGAACAACAGTACCTGGACTTGGTGCAAGCATTGCCGGATGTTGTGTATGCGGTGGATGAAAACGGGTATTTCACTTTTATCAACGATGCCATTCGGGAGTTTGGGTACGAACCCGTTGAACTTATTGGTAAACACTTCTCTGTCCTTCTGGAACCTGAGGAGGTGCCACGGGTAAGTCGTAGTATCGTCCTGAAGCAGTACGAAGGGAAGGTAACAGGACCAACTAAAGCACCCAAACTGTTCGATGAACGAAGGAGGGGCCCCCGGAAGACAGTGGGGTTGGAGGTCAAGTTACGGGTAAAAAAAAAGGAAGGGGGAATGATTCCGATAGAGGAGGGACAACGGATTGGAATGATTACCTCTTATGGGCAGGTGGATGCAGCAGGATTCTTTCAACAGCAGGAGGGTAAAGGGGTTAAACTTAAAGGTTCTGTGGGGATCATCCATGATATCACCCAACGAAAGGTGGATCAGGAACTCTTACAGGAGGCGTTGAAGGAGAAAAATCTATTGTTGAAGGAAATCCATCACCGGGTAAAGAATAACCTGCAAATCATCTCCAGCCTTTTGAACCTCCAAAGGAGGTACATCAAGGATCCTGAAGATGCTAAACTGTTTCTAGATAGTCAAATGCAGGTGCGCTCCATGGCACTTGTTCATGAACACCTGTACCAATCGGACCGGATATCCCGAATCGATATGCAATCTTACTTACGGACTCTATGCGAGAATCTCTTCGAAGCATATGGAGCCTACTCACTAGGGGTGTGTCTGGATGTTCAGGTAGAAGAACTGGCTTTCGAGATCAGTATCGCTACCCCCTTGGGATTATTGGTGAACGAGTTGGTTTCCAATAGTTTGAAGTACGCCTTCCCGGAACAACGGGGAGGGAACATTTCCGTCCAATTGTATACTACTTTGGATTCTTGCGCGTTGGTAGTGACAGATGACGGGGTAGGGCTTCCACAAGATTTTCAATTGGATCGGTCCGACACTCTAGGATACCAGCTGATCGTAGCTCTAGTAGAGCAACTGGAAGGAACCTTGGAGGTTCTACCCCAGAAGGGAACCGCATACAGAATCTGTTTCCCCTACCGTTCCCGATAACCCAATTCTTCCAAGAGGGAAACGGCGACCTCGATTTCATCCCAGGGAATAGGACCAGAAGCAAGAATGATACTGCTTTCGTGACCTTTCCCTAGAAGTAGTACCGTGTCCTGAGCTTCAGCTTTTTGAAAAGCAAATCGAATTGCTTCCATTCGATCGGGAATGAGGAATAGATCCCTTTCCTTGGTTTTCCTTCCACATCCTTTGGCAATGTCTTCGAGGATCTGCATCGGGTCTTCCAATCGGGGATCCTCGTTGGTAAGTATGATAAGATCTGCGTACTGAGAAGCAATGCCTCCCTGCAGGGGGCGCTTTTCCACATCCCGTTCCCCTGCTGATCCAAATACTGCAATGAGCCTTCCAGGGGTAAACTTTCGGACCTGAGGAAAGAGTTTTTCGAAGGCACCGGGGGTGTGGGCATAATCTACTAGAACCGAAAAGGGTTGCCCCTTCTGAATAGGGGTCATTCTTCCCCGAACTCCTTTAAGTTGTTTTGCCAACGGGCTTAGGGATAGAGCCGGTACTCCTTCGAGCCGGGATACAGTGAGGAGGGCAGCTAACACATTTTCTACATTGAACATTCCTGGAAGGGGAATCCTACACGGAACTGAGGAATCGTTCTCGTGCAACTGGAACGTATTCCCTTCTAGATCCGAATCGATCTGAGTGGCAAATAGATCCGCTTCAACGCTTTTAATACTATAGGAATACAGCGGTACCTTACAATGTTCCCGCACGTAGGCATAGCTTCTATCGTCCCTGTTGGTAACTCCAAAGGAGGGGCACGCTTTGGATGTACTGCGGGTTGAAGAAAGAGCTCGGAACAGGTTTGTTTTATCACTTAGGTAGTTTTCCCAACTCCCATGGAACTCGAGGTGCTCGTGGGTCACATTGGTAAGGACTCCTACATCGAACTCTACGTCTAACAAACGGGAAGTTCGATGAGAAAGGCCGTGGGAAGTAGCTTCGACAATGGCGAATTCCTTCCCTGCATCCCGCATCTCTGCCAATACCTCCTGGATAATCGGAGCTTCGGGTGTGGACTGCCGCAAGGGATTTTTTTCTAAAGTGCCTCCTGTAAGGAGGGAAACCGTGGAAAGGAGTCCACTCTTTTTTCCCAACAGCTCCAGGAACTGATGGATATAGTAAACGGTAGAACTTTTTCCATCTGTTCCTGTTACTCCAATCACCTTGAGGGATCGGCTGGGAAACTGGTATAGGGCAGCGGATAACCGAGACATGGCTTTCCGTGGATCTTCCACTTGCAGGTAGACCACCCTATCCGACAAAGATGGGGGCATTTTCCTGCAGAGGATCGACACAGCGCCGGCTTTAATTGCCCCTTCGATATATCGGTGCCCATCCGTGTGGATCCCTTCTAGCGCGCAGAATAGGTATCCAGGTTGTACCTCCCGGGAATCGTAAGCGATCCCCTTCACTAGGGGATCGCTATTACCTATTCTTTTAACCTCATCTATAGCAGACAACAGGATCGAGAGGGGTACTCCTTTGGAATCAGACATGAGCGCCTCAACGTCCTCCCGGAGAATAGAGGTATTTAAAATAGTTCATATCTGTAGTGAGGGTTTTTCGAAAATTGGGTACCACAGTACGGTAGGATTCGATGGATCTCCAGAACTCGAAGAAATCCGGATCCCTCCCATACGCTTCGGCGTAGATTCTGGCAGCGAGAGCATCCGCTTCTCCTTTGATTTTTTCCGATTCCTCGTACGCTTTGGATAGGATCGAGCGTCGTTCATTCTCCAGCTTTCCCAACCACTCCTTCTTCTTCCCTTCTCCAAAGGATCGGTAGGCTTGGGCTATCTGGTTCCGTTCCTTGATCATTCGGTTGTACACACTTTCTGTCAGATCGTCGGAATACCGGATCTGGCGAATAATGATGTCGATCACATCGATTCCGAAGTCTGGAACGATCTGTTTGGCTGCAGCTAGCATTTCTTCTGAAAGGGCTCTTCGGCCCTTTTGGATGTTTTCCTGTTGAACCCGAGTGCGGGTGAACTCCGCCATCTGCCGAAGGTTTTCCACATCCTCCTGGGACGCTTCTGTGGAGGCAAGGTATTCGGTACGCTTCAACTGGTTGATCAGATTGGTACTTCGGACAGCCTCTCGAAGAAAATTCGCTGCAATCGTCGTTCGTACTATGGAATCGATGATATCATCCAATCTACTGTATGCTCGTTCCATGGTGGTGATGGATGCATAGAATTTCTTGGGATCCACGATCCGCCATCGAGCGGTAACATCTACCCAGATGAACTGGTTTTCTTTCGTAGGAACTCGTTGGGGTTCTCCATCCCAAGGAAGGATCTTTTTCGAGTATGTAACTACGTTGTCGATTAAGGGCATCTTAAACTTGAGCCCAGCACTCGTTTCTACGTTTACAATCTGACCGAATCGAATTACCAGCGCCTGTTCACCTTCTTCTACGATGAAGAAGGGACCCATGAGAAGAAGGATCCCCAAAACGATGGAACTAACCACTAGGACGGTAATCGTATTTTTCATCGGGAACCTCCTTGTCCCTCCGTAAGGTTCTTCAATGGAAGGAAATTCCGAAGATTCTTGTCGATCAGTTCCACGTTCTTTTCGTTCTTGAAAATGTCCTCGATCATCTCGTAGTAAAGCCGGGTACGGGTAGTGTTCGGAGCTCGGCGGTACTCTGCCAGTACAGAATCGAACCGTGCCACATCTCCTCTAGCTTTGTTGACCCGTTCGGTGGCATACCCTCTGGCGATCTGAATCATTTGTTCCGCTTCACCCCGAGCTTTGGGGATTTCCTTGTTGTACGCTTCTTTTCCTTCGTTTATGAGACGGTTCATATCCTGAATGGATTTATTCACATCCTCGAAGGCGTCCTGTACAGGCCCTTTGGGAGGCACCACATTCTGAAGTTTCACGGTAGTAACCCGAATCCCAAAGTTGTAGCTGTTAAAAATCTCGTTCATCAGTTCCTGCCCCTGTACCTCGATAGCGTTCCGTTCCGGGCCCAACACATCGAGAATTCCTCGGTCACCTACCAGTTGGTTGATCACCGATTGGGAAATGTCCCGAATCGTTTTTGAATGATTTTCGATGTTGAAGAGCCAGGCTTTGGCATCGGAAATACGGTACTGGATGATCCATTCCACATCCACGATGTTCAAGTCACCGGTGAGCATAATGGACTCTTGCGGGTAATCCTTACTAGAATACACGGTGGTTACCCCAGGCTTTTCTGTGCGAAACCCAAAGGTCATGTTCTGGATGACCTGGGTCGGGACGTTGTAGTTCTTTTCTATGTTGAAGGGTAACTTGAAATGCAGACCTGCTTCGACGATCCGATTGTATTTCCCAAACCGTAGCACCACTGCTTCTTCGGTTTGGTCTACTACAAAGAAACTACCCATAATTACGATCACAGCCACCACCACGATCACCACTATAAGGATCGTTCGGGGAGTGATGCTGAAAGGCATTCTTGGGGGAGTAACGTTTCGTTCCGGCATACTTCCTCCTACACTACCTGAAGCTACTTGTAACCTCCTATAAAGTCAAGGTATAGTAGCCACACTATGAAGAAGAAGCGACTTATCACCTCTGCATTACCCTACGTGAATAATATTCCCCATTTGGGAAACCTGATTCAGGTACTTTCTGCGGATGTGTTTGCTCGATACTGTCGTTTGGCGGGTTATGAAACCCTCTATGTATGCGGAACCGACGAATATGGAACGGCCACTGAAACCCGTGCTCTGGAGGAAGGGATATCTCCCAAGGAACTCTGTGATCGATACTATGCTATCCATGACACCATATACCGATGGTTCAACATTTCCTTCGACAAGTTCGGTCGTACCTCTACACCCGAACATACCCAAATTACGCAAAGGATCTTTCTAGGTCTGGACCGTAACGGGTACATTACCGAGCATACCATCCAGCAATTATTCTGTTCCTCCTGTGACCGTTTTTTAGCAGATCGGTTCGTCCGTGGTAGCTGTCCCCATTGCGGGTACTCGGAAGCAAGGGGGGACCAATGTGAATCCTGTGGCAAACTCCTGGAACCTACAGAACTTGTTGAACCCAAGTGCGGGGTATGCGGATCCCCTCCCCACCTAAGAGAGACCCGGCATCTCTACATAGATCTTCCTGCGATCCGGCCGAAATTGGAACAATGGATTCAGGAAGCTTCGGTACGAGGTTTCTGGGCTCGAAACGCAGTGAAGATGACGGAAGCCTGGATACGGGATGGACTGAAGGAGCGTGCCATTACCCGGGATCTAAAGTGGGGAATCCCAGTTCCCAAGAAAGGGTATGAGAACAAAGTGTTCTACGTATGGTTCGATGCTCCCATCGGATACATTTCCATCACCGCTTCCTTTACAAAGGAGTGGGAGCGATGGTGGAAAAGTCCGGAAGACACGGAATTGTTTCAGTTCATTGGAAAGGATAATATTCCCTTCCATACGGTCATTTTCCCTTCCTCCCTGATCGGTTCAGGGGAACGGTGGACACTCCTTCATCATATCTCTTCTACCGAGTACTTGAATTATGAGAGTGGGAAGTTCTCAAAAAGCAAAGGTATTGGGGTATTTGGCACCGATGCGAAAGATACAGGCATTCCAGGTGACGTATGGCGGTTTTATGTGTTCTACAACCGCCCTGAAACGTCAGACTATATGTTCACTTGGAAAGATTTTCAAGAGAAAGTGAATTCCGAGTTGATTGGCAATCTAGGGAACCTGGTGAATCGTACCCTTACCTTTCTCCATCGATACTACGGTGGGGAGCTGCCGATTAGGGATCTGAGACAGGAACTCCCCTCATCCCGTATCTTCTGGAAAGACGTGAAGCGACAGGAAGAAGAGATTATTGAACGGTTCGAACGGGTGGAGTTGAGGGATGCATTCCGATCCATTTTTACTCTCGCATCCTATGGGAACAAAGCCTTTCAGGATGGAGAACCCTGGAAAACGAGAACCCAAGACCCAGAAGGTACCGGAGAACTGATCCGAAATCTCGTGTATCTGATTCGGGATCTGTCCATCCTGATCTATCCGTTTCTTCCGGAGACGTCTGTCCGAATCGCTTCGATCTTAGGTACAGAGGTAAGGGGACTGGATCAACTAGGTGTGCTTTCGGGCATTGACCGTGTTCGGCAGGCAGAAATCCTATTCAGCCGATTGGAGGATCCACAGATCGAGGAGCTCCGAACTCGATTCGCAGGGACTCAGAAAGAACGGCAGGAGCGGGAAGCAGAACATGAGAAGGTTGCCGAAGGGGGTACCGTCAAAGAAAAGAGTCAACAGGTGAATCGATTCCTATCCTCGGTTACCCTGGTGGTAGCAAAGATTGTAAAAATAGAGCGGCATCCTCAAGCAGAAAAATTATACATCGAGACAGTATCAACAGGTTCGGAAGAACTTCAAATCGTTTCTGGCCTAGTACCCTACTATAAAGAAGAGGAACTTTTAGGGAAGCACATCATTCTGGTGAAGAACTTGAAACCAGCCAAACTCCGCGGAATATTGAGTAATGGTATGCTTCTCGCTGCTGAAGAAAATGGAGTGGTAGAAGTTCTCTTTGCAGAAGAGGCATCTCCTGGTACCCGAGTGTTACCCCTAGGAGTGACTCAAGACGATCTTCCCCTTGAGGATCGTTGGCCCTTAAAGGAACTTACCATTGATGAGTTCCTATCCTTTCCGTTGCGGGTCCAGGAACACACGGTGTATATCGCTGGCCTCCCACTACAGGCGGGAGGGAAGATCCTGAAAACAATACGGGTCCGGAACGGGAATGTTCGGTAATGGAGGTTCGAGTCGACCGAAGGGAACCGGAGTCCTTAGAAGCGGCTCACCTGTTACAGAGTGGATTCTGGTGTCGTTTTAAAGAAAAGTTCGGATGGAACCCCTTTGCCTTCCATGTCTGGATTCGACATACAACCTGGGAGGGGGAGTTTAATCTGTTCCTGCACCTCCGGACCCTGTTTCCTGGATTTTCCATTTCCTATGTACCCTTCGGTCCTGCGTTTCCAGAACGATTTGGGAAAGGAACCTCCCTAACAGAAGAGGGCGGGATCCTCATTGAACAGATCGGAGAAGCTTTGAGAAAGGAATTGCCTTCCCATTGCCATGTAGTGAGATTTGATCTTCCATGGGAAAAACCGTTGAGAGTGGATGGGGATTCCAAACTATCGGTTCGACGAGATCTCCACCTTTATAAGGCCTTACTAGATATCCAGCCCCCCGACACAGTAATCCTCGATCTTACCCAAACTGAGGAAGACCTCCTGAAGGGAATGAAACCCAAGACCCGGTATAATGTCCGGTTGGCCATGAAGAAAGGGGTGGTGGTTCGTCAAGGAACAGAAGAGGATCTGGAAGCATGGTACACCCTCTATCAGGAAACTGCTGTACGGGATAGAATTGCCATTCATCCATATTCCTACTACCGTACTCTTTTCGAATTGTCCCACACGTTTACGGGTGAATCCCCTATACTATCCCTCTTCCTCGCTCACTATGAAGGTGTTCTAATAGGAGGTATTATTGTGGCCCTATTCAAGGACGAAGCCCTCTATCTGTACGGGGCCTCTTCCAATCAACATAGGAATGTGATGGCTTCGTACCTTCTTCAATGGGAAGCCATCCAGTGGGCAAAGAGTATGGGAGCCCGTACCTACGACTTGTTTGGGATTCCTCCATGCGAAGACCCAACCCATCCCATGGTGGGCCTGTATCGGTTCAAGACGGGATTCGGAGGAAGGATCCTCCATCGATGGGGTAGTTGGGATTATCCGATACATTGGATTGTGTACGGGATCTATCGACAAGCGGAACAGGTTCGAACCTGGTACTACAAGGTGTTCCGTAAACGATTCCCATAGTAGGAACGCTTAATTTTTAGTATAGTGTATCTATGCGATATGTAGAGTTCTTGAACGATCTGGAAGAGGAGATCCATAGCCTCAAGCCGGTTCTCGCTTTCTTCTATCGGGAGGAGTCGGAGCTTTGCCGGGTCCTTTACAAAAAAGTAGCCCGGGTAGCCCGTAAGTACGGACGCATCCGTTCCTACGTGGTGGATCTGGAACGGCACCCTACTGCAGCGGGGGAGTTCTTGGCGTACTCGGTTCCTACATTGATCCTCTTCTATCGCGGAAAACCCATCTATATGCGAAGGGACGATATCGATCTTCCCGAATTGGAACAGAGACTCCAACAACTTTCTGCTCTTTGAGTCACTGTATGATCGAGAGTGTTTCTCATAGGAACTTCCTATTCCTTGCAGGGATCGTTTTCATGCTAATAGGAAGTGGCTTCTTTGGTTGCACTAGTACACCCAATGGATATGGAAACGCTTCCTATAAGGTAGAATCTCCGGCACCGACCGCCCCTCCAGGCGCTTCCCAAGGACAGGAAGAAGTACCATCCAACGAACTACCACCAGGGAACGTAGAATCTGCTCAAACAGCAATCTCATCGGCGCTACCCCAACAAGGACAGGAATCACAAAGCCTGTCGCCAGAGAAAGTCCCTACTCTTAGAACGATTGGCCTTTTCGATGGGTTCGTGTTTTCGGTACCGAATCCTAGGGTATGGTGGAAGGTAGATCCTGAGGGCACTCCCGTACGGATAGAACTATCTAAGGAACAGGGGTTTGCACAGGAGAACATCCTATGGGCCGAAACTTCTCCCAAGGATCAGGTGAAGTTACCCGATCTTTTAGAAGGAAAAGAATACTACCTTAGGATAGGAGTTTTCCAGAATAACACTATGTTGAAGGAAACTATTTTAACCTATACCGTATCCTATAAATCCTTCTCCGTGCCCATGCTTCCCATTCTGAAGCCGGGAGCTTCTGCTACCTTTACGATGGGATACAATGGAGGTCTGGATAGGGAGAAACCAGAACACACTATTGTTCTTACCCGGCCATATGCGTTAGGTACCTATGAGGTTACGAATGAAGAGTTTGTCTATGTAATGAATCAACTACTGAAAGGAGGGTTCGTTCACTGGGAAGGAAAGAATTTAATCGGTCCTGGAAGAATCCTATTGGCAGGTAGCCAAAGTTTGGATTTTGGAACCCAGTTTGGCTTCGAAGAAAAGGATGGGTTACTCGTCCCTATTCAGGGTAGAGAAAAACACCCTGTGGTAGGGGTGAGCTGGTATGGAGCCCTTGCATTCTGTTACTACCTTTCTCTCATGGAAGGATTGGAACCTTGCCTATCCTTCGATCCATCGGATCCTCGGAATACGATCACTCTCCGATGGGATGCAGAAGGCTATCGGTTGCCAACCGAAGCGGAATGGGAGTATGCGGCCCGAGGAGAAAAAGGGTTTCTCTATCCTGGTGGAGTTCTGAACCCAAACGGAGCGAATTTTTATCGGAGTGGGGATCCCTTCGAAGGATACCGAACCATTACCGAAACGGGAGGTCCGACCACTCCGGTAGGATACTTCGATGGATCCCTTAGAGGTCGATACAGGACTAGCAGTGGGGTCGGGCCTTTCGGGCATTTCGATCTTCTTGGTAATGTTTGGGAATGGTGTAGCGACTGGTTCGATCCTCTGTATTACAAGAAATCTCCGAATGAGAATCCTATTGGGCCTGAGTCTGGAGCTGAACGGATTGTACGGGGCGGTGCATGGAACACTTTAAAGCAAGATCTACGCTTCACCCTTCGAGGATTCTTCCCTCCGGAGGGTACTAGTTACAGTATTGGTTTCCGGTTGGCGCGAACTTTAAAGGGAGAAGACAAGTGATATGGGTCGCTCGATGGGACTTCGATCATTGGTTTTTCTTGTTTTTGTACTAGAGGTTGCTTCCCTCTACGGAGGGGGGCAGATGGTGTTGGAACAGGGAAAAGTGATGATCCGTACGTTCCCGCCGGAGGCAGAACTGTACCGAGGAGAGGAGAGGCTTTTTCCTGTGGAACGAAGGAACGAATGGAGAACGTACCTGGTTCCCAAGGGTTTTCAAGTCCTTACCCTACAAGCTCCAGGATATCTGGAAAAGAAGTTTCATCTCGACGTGTCATCATCCCTGGAAATCGAGGAGAAACTGGAACGAAGGGATTCAAAACTTCACCTTTTAGGAGAAACCCCCACGGGAAGATGGCCTAAAGGAGTCCTGTTTCACCCCAACCAACCCGTTCTTCTCGTCACCCTCTTAGGAGGACTGGGAATCGACTGTATCCAGTTGCCTACTTTGATCCTCCGAAAGACCTTACGACTCGAGTCTTCTAGACAGGAGGTCACTGGCTTCGTAGAGTTCTGTACCTTTCCCAAACGGGGGGAAATCTGGGTCTCCCAGATGTTAACCAATGAAGTGCATATTTTGGAAGCCCAGACCTTAAAAAAAGTAGGAACTGTTCAGGTTCAAGGGGTATGGCCAAAGGTAATTTGCACTGACAGGGAAGAAAGATATGCCTATGTGTCTAACTGGGAATCAAAATCTGTTAGTGTGATTGAAACAGCTACCCGAAGAGTAATCCACGTGATCCCTGTAACGGGGATTCCTAGGGGGTTAGCGATTACCCGTAGGGGTATTCTATATGTTTGTCTCTACGACCCAGGCGATCTAGATGTGATCGATACGAAGAACTTCATGAGAATTAAAACCCTACCCTTTGGTCCAGGAGCCAAACGGCACATCGTGTTGGATGAGGAAAAGGATATAGCCTATGTGAGTGACATGGCTACCGGTAGGATTATCAAGTTTTCCATAAAAACGGATCAACCATTGGCTTCCCTCTGGGTGGGTAGCAACCCCAACACCCTGGCTCTTACGAAAGATGGGCATTACCTATTCGTTTCGATCCGTGGGCGTAATAACCCAGAGGACTATCAGAAGAAAGGCCCTGAGTTTGGCAAGATTCTGGTAATTGACACGGAAGCTTTTACGATTGCAGACTGGGTTTGGGGACGTAACCAACCCACGGGTCTTACCCTTTCCCCTGATAACCGGTACTTGGCCTTCACCGATTTTCTAGACGACAATCTCGAGGTATATGAAATCAGTCAGCTTTACGAACCTTGAGGGAAGAAACGATTTCTTTATACTTCCTACCCCGATCGAACTCATTGAGGAACATCCCAAAGGATGTACAACCAGGAGAGAATAGGATGGTTTCGCTAGGGTTTGCCTGTTCGAAAGCATCCCAGACAGCCATCTCTAGCGAAGGATAGGGCCCGTTATAACGAATACCTGCTTCCTCCAAGAGCACTTTAAGCTTGTCCGATCCCGTTCCCGCCAAGAGATAGATTCCCTTTGTCTTTCGAATAGAGGGAATTAGGGGGCGAAAATCCAGGTTCTTATCCGTTCCACCTGTGATCAAGCGAAGGGGTGTATCGAAACTCTCGATTCCACAAACTGTCGCTTCTGGGATGGTAGCTGCTGAATCGTTGTAGAAGCGAATTCCATCGATCTCACCGCAGTACTCTAGCCGATGTTCTACCCCCGGGAAATCCGCTAACCTTGTTCGAATGATCTCCGCTGGAACCCCTAAGAGCCGAAGGGCAAGACCAGCGTATAGCAGGTTTTTTTTCTGATGTTTTCCTAGGATGGTTACTTTTTCTGGAACAACTTCTTCCCGCGTGCCGGGGAGTACTGCAAATCCTTTTCCCTCGTCCAGATAAGCTCCCCAAAGCCCCTCTGGCAACGGAGCGGAGGATACCGCATAGGGAGTGCCAGGAGTGGTAGAAAAAAATCGTTTCCCATAGGGATCGTCATAGTGGAGTAAGGTGGCATCCTCTTTTGTCTGGGAACGATAGATGATCTCCTTGTCTCGAACATAAGTTTCCATGTTAGGATACCTGTCCTGATGATCGGGTAGGATGCAGGTAATGATAGCTACCTTGGGTTTCAGGATTCGGGGGTTAGGGAGATCAGCCAGTTGCCAAGAGGAAAGTTCCAAGACCACTGGGGTTTTAGGATCCAAATCCTCCAGAAAACTCAAGGGAGACACGGTGATGTTACCCCCTAACCGTGCCAAGGGGTACACCCCTTGTAACCCATAATGGAGAGCAGAAGCAGTAGTCGATTTTCCCTTGCTACCTGTGACAGCCAGGATAGGGCCAGAAAAGAAGGTGAGAAAGAGGGATATATCCGTTTCTACCCGTTTAGCCATTCGTAGAAAAGGGGAGTCGGGACGAACCGCAGGATTCTTTACCACTAGATCAGCCGATTCGAAATCTAGGGGATCGTGTTTTCCCAATACGTAGCGAATAGAGAAATCCTTCAGGATTTCTATGGATGGTTTTAACACTTCCTCGGATCGGAGATCAGTCACTGTTACCTGGGCACCCCTTTTGGCAAAGAAACGAGCAGCTTCTATTCCGCCCCCATTCAACCCTAGGCCCATCACGGTGACCTTCATCCCTCGGATGTGTTCAAGGGTGTTCTTCAAGCACATACTCCTTCATATCAAACTCATTGATATAGGGTCGAACCTGCAAGGCATCCCACTCCTTGTACCAGCTTACTGGTATGGAAGCCTTGAGGTGTTGGTAGAGTTCCAAATTCTCAGAAAACGCAGTCTTTTTCAAGGTCTCTTCTATCCGTAAAATGTACGGGGACAAAAAATGAATACCTCGATAGAGTAGGGGTACGAAGGTTGTCCTTCTCGGTTCTTCGGGAAAAACGAGGGATAGACATAGGGTGCGGTAGCGTGAATTATAGGGATAGTAGGGGTACAAGCGGCTCCCCGGTGGCAGAAACAACTTGGTAAAGAATTTGGAAAGGTCTCGATCGATCCAAATCCCTTGCACGAAGTAACCCCTTCCTTCCTCACCGATCCAGGTATGACTAATCAATTGTTTAATTCGGAAACACGGATTTCCTCTAGAATCTTTTTCTATTTTTTCTAGCGGTAAGAGATCCGCTTCCAAGTACAAACGGTTCGATCGGTACTGGGGGGTCGCATCGTTGGTACCTTTTTGGAGTACTTCTACCTCCTGCAGGCGGGCAGACAAGTCAAGACGTACCAGGTACAGAAAGGATTCGCCCTCCCAGGTATAGATCTGATAAAACAAGGGGCGAAGCACCTCTGCAGAATCGAACCCGTAGGTGAGACCCCGGAAGAAGTAGGGAAGTAGATTCCCCAACCTCTGAAGGAGATTGTATAGGTTCTGGAGGTAAAAGGAGTCTGGCTCTAAACAGCGCACATCATGATGAATCGAACAGGAAGGAACGATGAAGGAAGAGTCCAGTTTTAAAAAAAACTCTTCCAGATGGTTGAAATGCCTTGTATAGGTGCACGGGGATCCGTCAGGCAGATTTGCTAGAAGCGTATTGATCGAAGGGTCTGTGTAGGGAATCCGAATGAGGGTAGACCCAGGATCCATGGTTTCTACTCTACGGAAGGAGGCGGAAGTGGTTCTGAATGAAGACGTTGGATCTCCCCAATGATCCAGCGTTTACCTTCTTTCTGCATAGTTACCCGTTCATGGATCTTGAAGCCTTTGAAACGTACTCCCCCTTCAGAGGGGGAGGTTGGAATCCACCGATGGAACCGAACCACAAACCGGAAAGGGCCTGTAGATTTTCCCTTCATAGGATCTTCTTCCTTTGGATCTTGTTCCACCTCATGCTCGACTTCTAGCGCGGCAATCCCATACAGAGTTTCTCCTTCTTTTATGGGAGGATGTCCGTTTCGGTACCACGTTTCTGCATCAACCATTCCACTTTTAAACTCTACGGACATGCGCATACGGGATACCACGTACAACTGGGTCACCTCATCGATGTAGGCTTTCCCTACCTTCCCTTTGACGCAATCTTCCATTGCTTGATGATCCAATGTGTTCATACTGGAATAGAACAGTCTCACCACCTGTTCTGGGGTTAACCCCAACGTACGGGGGGGGCGTAGGATGTTAGAGAAGACATCGTATGCAAAGTATCCTATTACCAAAGATAGAAAAATTGCCAGGATGACTTGCGTTTTATGCCGCACCCAGAAAATTTTTCGTCTATAGGTACGGTTTCGTTCGGAAAGGAACCGTTCTGCTTCTTTGGACTTTTTTTCCCTTTCCTCGGTTGTCAGATGGGACAGGAGGGGTAGCTTGGAGAATGTCTCTATCCTCTGTACCCATTCAGCAAGGGTGGGCTTCTCCTTCTCGACAAGGACGAGATGCAGAAACTCGGAAAGTTCTTCATTCAGGCCAGGACGTTGGAGAGAAGCGGGTAGAGGTGGAAGTTGCCTCATTGCCGTATGGAGAGATAGCTCTGTGGTTCCCTGGTAAGGATTAGCCCCAGTGATGAGTCTATAAGTGATGGCACCTAGAAAAAAGGAACAGTTCTGTTGGCCTGTAAGATCGGGATGATTAAAAGATTCGAAATAAGCAATCCTCTGTTCTAACGGTTCCAACGCAAGGACTCTTTGCATGATCTGTTCGGGAAGAATGAGGACCCTTCCGTCTTTGAGGAAGAAGATCCCTTCGGGGTACAGCTTTTCAGGTACTCTAGAAGCTTGGGCTAATGAATATAGTCGTCGGACAAACAAGATCAACCTAGGAGGTAGGGTAGATCCTAGAGGGGTATCCAAAAGACTGATGAACGGTTCGGGCATCGACTCGAATGGGGGGCCATACAGGTACAGATTCCCTTCTATTTCAGAAAAACCTAGAATGTTCCATTCTTCTATCCCCTGTTCCATCAGGATCCATCCTTTTCGTTCTTGTGGACCCATCAATCGGATGAAGGACTGGATTCCTTTTCCAGATGCTACACGGAGTCCCAGATACACCTGTCCACTGAGTTCGAGAATCCGTAGGAAGTTTCGGGGTGCTTCCATAGCCACCTCTATTCCTGCATCTGTTCACTGAATACGAGGGCGGTGAAAATATACAGTTCCGTATTCGGATCTTGCCAGCATCCTTCCGAAAGACCTGCCTTCCTACATCCATGATCGAGGAATTGAATACGGTTCCAACCTTGTTCGGTGGCGACCTGGGGCAGTAGGAGTCCTGAAAAAAAACCATTCTTCAGGTAGATTCCGTGGATGCCTGGGACAACATCCTCTGGTCTTGCTAGATGGAAGGGGGAAAGTATGGAAATCTCGAATACAAGGGTTTTCAATTCTTCCTGTTTTACAGGTGAGAAACGTGGATCGTGAAACGCACTGGAAAGGGCTACGTCCTTCACTGTTTCAATCAAATTAGATTTTCCATAAAGTTGTCCGATGCACCCTCGTAGGTTCCCGTTCCGAGTATGGATGGTTACGAAAACCCCTGCCTTAGAAAGTAGATTTCCTTTAGGAATAGGAGGGTCATAGGGTTTACCTTCTAATGTATTGGTTACCGATTGCCGGGCTACTTGAAGAAGGAGTTTTTTTTCTTCTTCGGTAAGGGCTATTTCCATAGGGATCTCCTACTTTTGATCGATCCGAAAGGATATATATACCATACCCTTTCCTGTTTTTTCATCAGCAGAGAATACCCGACCCAGGGGAGTGAATTGAATGGAGGATCCAAAGAGGTGAAGGATAGTGGCTACTCCTCCTGTACCACACGCACCGATCCGATGAGCGGACCGTTCCTGGAGAAGGGTTTTCCAATCGGCCTTCTGTATTACATCCAAGAATCGATCCGCATCCTTCTCTGTTTCCTCAGGGGTTGAAATTAGGGAACCATTGGAAGTGATGAGGAATAGAGTCTTGTCCCATTGGGAAGAGAACAGACTTTTCAATGCATGGGATAGGAGCTGTACATTGGAAGTGGAAGGTTTCCCCATGAGGATGGGAAGAATCTTTACTCCGGGGAAGTGATAGGTGAGGAACGGAAGCTGAATTTCCAAGCAGTGCTCTTCCAGATGGGGAATGTCGTTCTTGAGGAATCTGGTTCCCGAAGAAAAGAGGGCTTCCACTGCTTCTTCATCCACAGGAACATTTCCGAGAGGAGTTTGAAAACAGGTAGATTCTGGGAGGTAGATGGCATCTTCTTCATCCCGATGAACCGGTCCGATAAGGATAGCCCTCACAATCTGCCTTTTCTCTACAGCACGGAACGCCCGAGCGATCAAGATCCCACACCTGTCATACGCAGCATGAGGGGTAAGAATGCCAAGGGACGAACCGGAAGATTCAGGAATAGAAACCCCGTACTGGATTAGGAGATCCTTCAGAGCAGTCGGATCTGCCGGATAGAGTAGCCCTTCTACGATGGGTTCCCGTACTTTTTCTTTGGGATTCGGTTCCATAGGATAAGTATCCATAAAAACCTCATCCCTTGCAACAGGAAGCAGGAACTCTGCTGCCCGTCAATATTCTAAGTTTCCGATTCAGTATATAGCAACCGTTGGAGGCGATGCTCTTCGAGCTTTACCGATAGGTTCTTCTCCTGGGTGGGAAGAACGGTACCCAGTTTCGCTCCTTTTGCCCGGCGCAGGTATTTTACCTGGGTATAATATAGGTCTGCATGTCCGGATTCCCGCGCTTTGCTGTAAAACACTGCGAGATTACCTGCATCCAACAGGGTTTCTAAGGGAACCGATTTTCCGGGTTTTGCTCGGATGAACACGTAAGCACCGGGATAATCTCTTGTGTGGAGCCAAAGATCGTTGCCCTTTACGTGGTGACGTAAAAGCTCATCATTCTCCTGGGCAGTTCTTCCTACCAGAATGGTAAAATCTTGAGAAGTGAAGGAGAGTCCAGGAGTAGTTTCTGGAAGTCCCCCCTTTTTTTTCGGTGTAGGACGGTTTAGAAGAGAAGCAATCACTTTCAAATCCTTTTCGGTTCTGAGGAGGGCTCGTTTCATTTCGAGTTGTTTCAGTTGCCCTTCCATCGATCGAATTTCATCTTCTAGTATCTGAAGGCCTGCTTTCGCTTTTTTATACTTCCGGTAGTAGGTTTCCGCGTTCTCTGCAGGGGACAGGGTAGGAGAAAGGGGAATCACCCGTGACTTACCAGTATGGGGGTCAGAAATAGACAGAATAGGATCTCCCTTGCGAAGCTCTGTTATATGCGAAAGGATCAAATCTCCCTGTGTTTTCCACTGTTCGAAGTTTGAGTATTCCTCTTTTTTTTTGATGAGGATGGATAGTCGGGAATGGAGTTTCGTTTCCTGAGTGTTTAGTTGCTTTTCTAGATCTGCAATGAGTTTCTTCCTCTGTTCTTCCTCCTCCCGGATCCGATAGTACTGCTCGATATAATCGGAAAAACTCTGTTCCTTGGGGTATGGACGAACTTCGTATACCTTACCCAGAGTATGAGACAAAGATTTCGAACCTAGGCCTTCTTGTATTGCTGGATAAAGAACTGGGGCGTAGATTTCTCCGCTTACCTCCTTCTGCTTGGGTCTCCGATAGAAGGCATCAAGTATGGTTCCCTTTTCGTCGGTTAGGAGGATGTTTGAAGCGGGACCCCAGAGTCTGATCCAGAGGATGAGGCGTTCTTCTCCCCGAAGCACTTCGATCCGTACGATCCGGTTCCCGCCAGGCTGGGTGGCTTCTAGGATTCTTCCTCCGCGGATCCTGGACCTTAGGAGTTCCATGAACCGTTGGGGTTTGATAGAAGAAAGGGGCTTTTGTGTCAATCGATGAAGGCGACAAGCCGTGGCACTTAAGTTCACGTAAAGTTTCCATGGGCCTTTCGGTTGGTATAATTCCAGTACCAAGCTTTTAAAGTCGGGTTGTCGAATCTCTTGAATCCGACTTCCAGAAAAGGGAAGTTCCCACAGGATAAGATCAATTTCTTTCCAGTTGAGGGACATAAGGAATCAATGTTAAATGCCAGACCCTAGAATTGGGTCCGCTTCCCGAATGAACAGATCTGCATCGGAGGGACTAAAGAACACGAGGTACACAGTCTGAACAGTACGGGGAGTAGAAAAGTATTGTTTTAGCACCTTTGCCACTAATTTCGCTGCCCGATCCTTAGGGAAACCGTACACTCCCGTGGAGATAGCGGGGAAGGCGACTGTTTTAACACCTAGAGATTCAGCAACCGCTAAAGAGTTCCTATAAGAGTCCTGCAACAGGTGATCTTCCCCCTGTTTACCTCCATGCCATACCGGTCCTACGGTGTGAATCACATGCTTTGCCTTAAGTCTACCTCCTGTTGTAGCTACCGCTTGTCCAGTGGGTAGTCCTTCGGGATACTGGTTGGAACGAATTGTCCGGCATTCCTCCAAAATCGCAGGTCCCCCTGCTCGATGAATGGCTCCATCTACCCCGCCACCTCCTAAAAGGCTGGAGTTCGCCGCATTTACAATGGCATCCACCTCGAAAAGGGTGATATCACCTGTTGTAACCACTACCGACCCATTCAGGTAGGTTTTTATCCCGTTCATGAATACCATGATACCTCCAAGGGGTGCGGTTTGGGAAGGAGGATATTGTACAACGAGCATCCAATCACAACCCAGCTTTCAAAATTTCCCCTGCTAGATAAAAGGAACCAGTAACAAGTATAGGAGCTTCAGGGTAAGGTAGGGTAGTGAGGGCGGTATTCAGTGCATCTTTCGGATCTTGGATCAGGATCGTGGAGGGATTAAATCTACGACAACATTCTGCAAGCGCTACAGGGTCACTTTGTTTGAAGGTGCCCGGAGTTGTAACGATTACCCGCTGGAAAGAGGGACAAAGAATGGATGCGATCTCCTCGTACCGCTTGCCTGATACGATCCCGAGGATCAGTGTATGGGGGTGGGGGTGAATCTCAAGGAAGGAGTGGAGAAGCCTATGGGCTGAAAGAGGAGTGTGACTACCATCCACATACACAGGAGGAGAATCTTGGATCCGTTGAAACCTTCCCGGTAGGTAAGCAGTTGATAGACCTCTTTCGACGATTTCTCCACTAAGGTGTGGCATTGTGAGGTAGGTGGTTAGAGCAGCTAAAGCTGCATTCTCTGCCTGTACTTCACCGAGGAGACGGAGCAGAAGTCGGAGCGGTGGTGGAGATAAAGGGGGGGGAAGAAGATCCACGTTCCATTCCAGACGTAATTCGGTTCCCTCTTTGTGGGTATGCGCCTCGAAGGATCTAATATAATGGGGTAGATAGTATAAGGGACTGGTACGACTTTCGGCGACAAGACGGAACACATCCAAAGCCTCCGAGACCTGTGGACTCACAATGACCGGAGTGTTGGGTTTGATGATTCCTGCCTTTTCAGAAGCAATTTGTTGGATCGTATCCCCAAGATACTCTGTGTGTTCCAATTCAATCGGTGTAAGAATCGAGGCGATGGGAAGGACCACATTCGTGGCATCTAACCGTCCCCCCATGCCGGTTTCCAGAACCGCAATATTGCATTCCAGTTGGCGGAACACGAGGAAGCCAAGACAGGTAAGGAGTTCAAACGTAGTAGGATACTCTCCGCCGGGAAACTCTTCAGGTCGAAGTCTGGATAAACGATCCTGGATCAGTGCAATCTGCTCTAGAAACACCTCATCGTCAATCTCATCCCCCGCAAGGGTTATTCGCTCCTTGTACGAAACGAGATGAGGGGACGTGTACAGACCGGTTCGAAATCCTGCTTCCTTCAGGATGGAAGCGAGGAATATAGCGGTCGACCCTTTCCCCTTAGAACCCGCAATATGGTAGGATCGGAATGCTTCCTGCGGGTTCCCAACCAGATCAAGTAGTTTTTGCATCCGGTCTAAGCGAAAGAAGCGTAGCGGAAAGGGTTTCTTTTCAAAGTTAGTGAAGGATTCAATGTACGCAAAGGCATCTGTAAGGGTTGTATGGATGGGCACTTGGAGTTACCCCCTTGGTTTGACAGGTCCATGTTCCTGAAACAATGTTTCAGGATAGCTCCCCAACGAGGTGCGCTCTATCACCGCCTGGGCGTGGGAAGGAAACCCTTCATACTCTGCCAATACTTGTACGTGTTTCTTTAAGGAAGTGAACCCTTTCGGAGTGACCTGGACGATGGAAGTATATTTAAGGAAATCCCGCACAGAAACAGCTGAATAGGTCCGGGCAAATCCACCGGTTGGTAGAACCGCATTAGCTCCTGTGGCATAATTAGCTACACTGAAGGGAGTGCGGGAACCAAGGAGGATCTCCCCCGCATGGTGAAGCTGACCTAGCAGATCGAAGGGGTGTTCCACCTGTAGTTGCAAATGCTCCGGTGCAAAGGCATTCACCACATAAACAGCCTCTTCCATCGTATCGGTAAGAATGATACCACCGTAGGTTTGAAACACATGGGTGATAAAAGTCCTTCTAGGCTCGGGAATGGTAGCCATCCGCTGGGTGAGAATCCCTGCCACCTCTTTAGCGAGGGTGGAATCAGGGGTAATGAGGATTGCGGCTGAATCGGATCCATGTTCCGCTTCGATCAACAAATCCAACGCGACTAGTTGGGGATTTGCCTTCTCGTCCGCTAGGATGATCGCCTCCGATGGACCCGCAGGCATCCCGACATCCATAAAGGAGGAAACCAGTCGTTTGGCAGCGGAAACAAACCTAGAACCAGGTCCTAGGATCTT
This sequence comes from Spirochaetota bacterium, assembly GCA_026418195.1. Classification (GTDB taxonomy): domain Bacteria; phylum Spirochaetota; class Spirochaetia; order DTKZ01; family DTKZ01; genus DTKZ01. The sequence goes on from JAOABU010000072.1 coordinate 54,157, forward strand.
CACTACACGCTGGATCGATTGAGTTCCATATGCCAATGCCGCGATCCCTTGGGCTCCTCCTACCCGGTACACCTCGTGTACCCCTATCCGTGAGGCCGCGTAGAGACAGGCTGGGTCCACCGACCCGTCTGGATTTGGGGGAGTGACGATGCGAATCTCGGGAACCTGAGCGATTTTGGCTGGCACTGCCAGCATGTAGAGCATGGAGGGAAAACTTCCTTTACCTCGAGGTACATATAGACCTACAGAGGGAATAGGAGTTGCTCGTTCTCCGGCAAATACACCAGGACGCACCTCTGTGAAGGTGAAGGAAGGTGGAAGTTGGTTTCTATGGAAAGTCGTCACATTCTCGATGACGAACTCCAAAGCTTCCTTGACATTAGGAGGAAGGATTCGGCTTGCCTGTTCAAACTCTTCCGGTTGTACGCGAAGAGGAAGGTTGTTGAGGTTTACCTTATCGAACCTAAGGGTGAACTCTCGAAGCGCAATGTCGCCTCGTTCCTTCACCGCTTCGAGGATGGGCTTTACTGAATCGATCGCATCATGAATCTCGGTTTCTGCTCGGGATAGGAGGCGGTGTTTCACCGCCTCTTCCAGTTCTTGCCATCGTAAGATCCGTACCTGCATGGGAGGTACAGTAGTATAGGAGCGAAGGAAGGTCAATCGAGGGGAAACCAGTGGATCCGGTTAATTCGGATCCTGCAGGATTCTCCATTTCGCAGAACACCGTTCTTTTTAGGTTTCTGTACTCGTATTTCTTGGTTACCAATGGAAATACGGTAATCAACAAGGTCACCTAGAAAGGTGGAACGTGCTACGCTAGCTGGAATACCTTCTCCGGAAGAACCGGAAACCAGATCTACCTCTGCCGGTCGGAACGCAGCATAGCAGACATCTCCTAGCTCAGAGGGCGCTTCATGGGATATAGGGTTCCCTTCTTCCAGATCTAAAGGGTAGGCTTTTCCCTGCCTCAGACGCACCTTCAGAAAGTTTGACAACCCGATGAAACTGAATACGAATTTGTTGGCAGGTTCATTGTAAATTTCCAATGGTTTCCCTATCTGTTGCACCACTCCGGAGTTCATCACCAGCATGCGGTCCGAGAGAGCCATCGCTTCTGCCTGATCATGGGTTACGTACAGGATGGTGAATCCGAATCGTCGTTGGAGATCCTTGATCTCGAACCGCATCTCTTCCCTAAGCTTGGGATCCAGATTAGATAGGGGTTCGTCGAGGAGCATCACTTTGGGGTTGATGGCTACGGCGCGAGCCAGGGCAATCCGTTGTTGTTCACCACCGGATAGTTTCGAAGGATAGAGATCTTTCATAGCTGAAAGCCCGGTACTCTGTAAGGCTTCTTTTACTCGTTTCTCCATCTCTACCTTTGGGATACGGCGGATTTGCAGGGGAAAGGCCACGTTGTCCCATACAGTTAGATGGGGCCACACGGCAAAGGCTTGAAATACCATCCCGAAGTCTCTCCTCTCCGGAGGAAGGTAGTATCTTTTGTAGCTACTGGAGTACACTTCTCCGTCCACGAGAAGTTCTCCTTCATCCAAGTCTTCGAAACCCGCAATCATACGAAGGGTAGTGGTTTTTCCGCATCCGGATGGACCGAGGAAGGAGAAGCATTCCCCCTTTTTAACCTCTAAATTAAGTTTGTTCACCGCCACAACTTGATTGAATCGTTTGGTTACCGAAATAAGTTTCAGTTCCGACATGGTTCACTCCTGTTTCTGTAAACGGGCTAGGAACTTACGAATGGAGGTTTCTCCTATCAGGATAATCACCAAAGCTACCGATGCTAAAGCAGCAGCTCGAACCGTTTCCCCATCCTCATTCAATGCATAGATGGCGACTCCGATGGTGCGAGTGGTGGGACCATAGAGGAGCACCGACGTGGTGAGTTCCCGTAACGCAGGTAGGAAAATAAGAAAGAATGCACTGATCATTCCTGGCCGTATCAAGGGAAGCACGATATTTTTCAAAGTCTGGAAATGGGTAGCCCCGCAGGCTCTGGAAGCTTCTTCCAGGGAATCGGAAACCTGTTGTAAGGCTGCGGAGTTAGATTTCAACGAGAAGGCCATGTAACGGGCTACATAGGCGACGAAGATGATCCAGGGAGTATTGTAGATATTGATTCCGAATCTTCCGCTCCAAGTGAGGATTACTCCTAAGGCGATCACCGTTCCCGGTAGGGAGAAGGGTAGAACACCTAGGAGTTCCAGTATGAATTTCCCTTTGGGCCGAGATTTCACGATCACGTAGGAAATCATGGTTCCCGCGAGCATCGTTACCAGGGCTGCCCCTAAGGAGAGGTACACACTGTTCCAGATGGCATCCTTCGTCATCTTCCATCTAAATATTTCAAGGTAGTTAGCCCAAGTGAGGTTTTTCGTCTCGAAGGAGAGTCCATAGGTTTTCAACCCCCCTACAAGGAAGATCGTAACGGTAGGTAGAATCACCGTAATTCCAATGTAGAGAATGCTGACGATCAGGAGGGGAGTACGAAGGGCTCTCAGTTTCAATAGCATGGGACGCATGCTCTTCCCTGCAATGATCTGGTACTTCCCTTTCTTCAACAGGAAGTCCTGAGCTTTGAGGATCAGTGCAGCGGATATGACAAGGATAGTGGAAAGGATTGTCCCTACTCGAATCGCCCGGAAACTTCCACCGGAAGAGTAGATCCGTTCATAAATCTTAGTGGGGATATTGTAAATTCCCTTTTCGGTTCCCAGAATAGCAGGCACCCCAAAGTGAGCGAGGGAATACAACGCGACGAGGAGGGCACCGGAAAGGATACTGGGAAGTACCAATGGGAGAGTAATCTTTCTGGTAATGGTGAGTAAACCAGCTCCCGAGATGCGGGCCGATTCCTCTAGGGTGGGATCCATCCGTTCCAGAGCGCTTTCTACCTGCAGGAACACGAAGGGAAACAGGTACATGCTTTCTATTACGATAATACCTCCCATACTCATGATATCGATGGGAGCCGTGTCCAACCCTAAAAGGACCATCAAGAATTTGTTGATGTATCCTGCTCTAGGAGAAAGGAGTACTTTCCAAGCTAACGCCCCGATGAAGGAAGGGAGCATAAAGGGGACGAGGAATAGAGCTTTCATCGTCTTTTTAAAAGGAAGATCTGTCCGAGCTACAAGCCAGGCAAAGAACACCCCTACTGAAGTGGAAACGAGGGTTGTGCCAAACGCTATCACTAGAGAATTCCAGAGGGCTTGGTAGGTGTCTGGATCCTTAAGAATTTGTAAGAAGCCGGGGATGTTTAATTTCCCGTCTTCAAAAAAGGCGGTGAGGAAGATCAGTATGACAGGTATCCCTACCACCACGACCAGTACAAGGATAGAGAATAGCAACACGATCTGGGCTGCAGAAATCTTGGGTTTGGTGTAAATATCAACCATGGGTTCCCTCCCCCTCTCCGTTTCTGGGAAACCAGAGCAATCGTGAAAAGGTTACTCCGCAGGAGTCGCCTTCTTCAAAGATCAAATTCTTCCTCGATCCTTCCTCTGTTTGTAGTTGAGCTCGCACGATGGTTCCTCCTAGGTCGATTCGATAATCGATGATGGGTCCAAGAAGGGCTTTACGCACCACCTTGCCTTCCAGGGGACCGGTGGTTCGACTAAGTTCTACCTCCATCGGTCTGCAGGCGGCTAGGAGGTTTTCAGCCTGTATCCCATCTTCCCTTTGAACCTTTGTGGGAAGGGGAAGGAACTCCTTCTTGTTGGAAGTAAGAAAGGTTTTTCCTTCCTTCACATAGACGGGAATGAAATTAGCGATTCCCAGGAAGCGAAACACAAAGGGATTCGCAGGTTGATCGTACACCTCTTCTGGGGTCCCCACCTGTTGGAACTCCCCTTTTTCGTTCATTACCGCGATTCGGTCAGAAATGGCCAAGGCTACTTCCTGATCGTGGGTGACGTAAAGCAAAGTGGAGTTGGTGGATTTTTGCAATTCTTTTATTTCGAATCGCATCTCTTCCCGAAGGTTCGCGTCCAGGTTTGATAAGGGTTCGTCCAGGAGAAGAATGGCAGGTTTGGAAACCAATGCCCGAGCCAAAGCTACCCGCTGCTGTTGTCCTCCAGAAAGTTGGTAGGGTAATCTCTCCTCCAGCCCGTCCATATTCACCTGTTTAATAGCTGCTCTAGCCCTCTGCAACGCCTCTTCTTTAGGGACTTTCTGCATTCTCAATGGGTACAGTACATTTTCCAATACATTCATGTGAGGCCATACCGCATAATCTTGAAATACAACTCCGATGTTCCGATTTTCCGGGGGTAGGGCGTATCCTTTGGAACCATCTGCTACTATAGTGGACCCTATACGGATAATCCCCCGATCAGGAGTCTCGAATCCTGCAATGAGACGAACCGCTATGGTTTTCCCGCATCCTGAAGGGCCTAGGATGGTGAAACATTCTCCTGGATGGATGCGGAAACTCAGGTTTTTGAGAACCTGTTTGGTTCCAAAGGATTTGGATACGGAGCGAAACTCTATTTCCGACACGGGTGCCTCCTGTTTCTGGGTAATAGGTAGAGGAATGGCAACCGGCCAGTTTCTTCCTGGCCGGTAATACAGAAAGAGTAGGAAGGTTCTATTTTCCCTGCATGATCTGCTGGAACTTGTCGATTACGCTCTGTTTTTCAGCCATCAATTTGTTGTAATCCACTTTCATAGCTCGGGCTACCGCATCTTTGGCTTCAACTAAGCCCACATCTTTTACAATGGGTACATCAGGACGGCTAGGAAGGGTGTAGCTGTTGGCAATGATGGTCTGCCCCTCCTTGGAGAGGAGGAAATCCACAAACTTCTTCGCTGCCGAAAGGTTTGGGGTTCCTTTGAAAATAGCCACGGGGCTAGGAATCACCAGCATTTCCGGTGGGAATACGATCCCTAAAGGAGCACCTTTCTTAATTTTGTCAATGGTGATGTAATCAACCCCGATGCAACCCAATAGATCACCCGAAGCGGTATCATCTACCACCTGTCCTGATCCTTGTCCCATCCGTGCTCCATTGGCTTTCAATTTTTCGATGAACTCCCATCCAAAAGTGTTTACGATCAAGCCGATGGACACCATGGCAGTACCGGACAACGCAGGGTTGGCAATAGCGAATCCCCCTTTCCATTCCGGTTTTAAAAGGTCCTGCCAGGTTTTAGGGGGATTCTTTACCTTGTTTGTATTATAGGTGATCCCCAATGTACCGAGACGAGCTGCCGTAAAGTATCCTTCAGGATCGGATACAGGACTCACGACGTTCTTTGCTTCTGGAGAGATGTAGGGTTCCAGAATCCCCTCTTTTTTCATGGCAATGAAATCCGGGATTTCGCTTGTCCAGATGACATCGCATACTAGTTGTTTCGATTGCCGTTCGGCTGCGATCTTGGCCATGATCTTCCCGGCTCCTGCAGAGTAATAGTCAAAGGAGACATTGGGGTGTTTTTTTACGAATGCATCCCGGAGTTCCCCGATGAGAACTTCTTTCATTGAAGTGTATACCATCAACTTTTCTTTTTTCTCCCCCTGTGCGGAGGCCGTGGACTCCTTCGATCCCCCCGCATAGAGCAAATTGGAAATTGCCATCAGAATGGCAATCCAAAACCACGTCTGTTTCTTCATACGTTCCTCCTGTTTTAAACGATTTCAGATATGAAAACCATAAGGGTAGGATGGAAATTCCACAATCGGTACTTTCGTACTATGCGGGGGTTTAAGGAATATCTCGCCTAGCTTTTTTCACAAAAAGAGCGGCGGAAACCCTGTCATGAATCCCTATCTTTGTGTAAAGAGAGTGGAGGTAATTCTTTACCGTTTGTTCCCTAAGGTGGAGTTGATACGCGATCTCCTTGTTGCTATACCCTTGCGCTAAAAGAAGCAGGATTTCCCTCTCCCGTGCAGGAAGTTTTTCAAATTGCTTCGAGGCTTCTGCATCGATTGGGGAAAAACTTTTCTCTTTTAAACTTTTTGCTTGGATAACACCTATCCCCATAAGAAGGATTCCAAAGAAGAATACCAAGATGTTCCTGTATCCTAGGGTAGGTAAGGTCGATACTTCTATGAGAAAGATTGGTATTCCTTCTCCGATGGGAACAGTACGAAGATAGACTTTCAGACCCTTCCATTCTCCCTCGAGGGCTCTTTTATGAACCGATTCAGGTAGTCGTATCCAGGAAGTATGAAATACCTCGTTTATCATCCGACCGATCTGATCCTTCAAGGGGGAAGCCAGAATCATTCCTGCTGAGGATACAAGGGTACTGAAGTAGTTCCCCAGAGTACCTTCTACAGGCTCCCCATCTACATAAAGATCACTGTTAATCATTTCAGAAAGACGCTCTGTCCGAAGGAGTAGAAGCAATACCCCTAGGGTTCGTTCTCCATCCACTTTTTTAATTAGCCTCCCGCAAAGAAGGGATTTTTTCCCCTGTATCGGGAACACTGTTTCAGTGTCTAGAAAGAACCTCCCATCCAACTCGAGAATCTTCTGAAACGAGGAGGTTGAGCGGAGTTCTGTGAGGATCGTTTGGGTCAGGTTGTCACTCATTGTCAGATCCTTACGCTTGGGTTCATTCAAAGCAAAAAACGCGGCGTCCCAAAGGAGAGGATGGGAGCGGGTTTGACTTTCCAGGAAGGCGGAAAAAACAGTATTGAAAGGGGCAATTTGGTACAATTCTTTTGACTCGATGTATTGATTGAGGGTTTTATTTAGTTCGAAATTAGCAATGAACTGAAAGGTCAGGTTTTCGACATTTTCTATCTGTTGATGGATCGATTTTGCCAGTTGGAGGTTGATTTTATACTGATACGCTTCATTTTCCCGATCGGAGAGGTAGGACATTCCTCCCAATATAGCCAAGGTTACACCTATCCCAAGGGGTAGAAAAGAGTTCCAGAGTTTGTTTTGTCGGTCTTTGCGAATCTTCCCCTGCATCCCTATCCATGTATACGCTATCTTACCTTCTATCTCAAGGGATGAAAATCGATAGATTATTCGGCCGATGGCCGACAAATGGATTGACCTTTTTTTATGTTCCCGTTACAGTCAGGCAAATCTAAGGTAGGAGGAACACCCATGGTCGTAAAACCGATGATTCGCAACAATATTTGTATGAATGCGCATCCGGAAGGTCTCCGGCTCCATGTGAAGCAACAGATCGAATATGTAAAAAAACAAAAACCCTTTAAAGGCCCTGCCCACGTGCTCATTATCGGGGGTTCGGCAGGGTATGGATTGGCATCTCGGATTGCGTTGGCCTTTGGAGCAGGTTCAGGAACCGTTTCAGTAGCCTACGAAAAACCTGCATCCGAAAAACGAACTGCAACTGTGGGTTGGTATGCCAGCGAAACCTTTGTGGAGGAAGCAAAGAATGCGGGCCTAGTAGCGGAAAATATCTATGGGGATGCTTTTTCCAACGAGGTAAAGGAACAGACTATCGGAAAAATCAAAGAACTGTTCGGAACGGTAGACTTGGTTGTGTACAGCCTTGCCTCTGGAGTTCGAACAGATCCGAAAACTGGTGTACAGTACCGGTCGGTGCTGAAACCTATTGGGCAGCCCTACCATGCAAAGTCGGTAAACCCATTGACAGGTGAATTGCAGGAAGTTGACATTGCTCCTGCCGCTCCTGAAGAGATCGAACCTACCGTGAAAGTGATGGGTGGCGAGGATTGGGAACTCTGGATCGACGCGCTCCAGAAAGCAGGGGTATTAGCTCGGGGTGTGATCACTCTAGCCTACTCGTACATTGGCCCAGAGTTGACTCGAGCCGTGTACCGGGATGGAACCATTGGAAAAGCGAAGGAACATTTGGAAGCTACAGCTAAACACCTTTCAAAGAAACTTTCCTTATTACAGGGCAAAGCGTACATCTCGGTCAACAAAGCGGTTGTAACTCGAGCCAGTGCGGTAATTCCTGTGGTCCCCTTATATCTTGCTATCCTGTTCAAAGTTATGAAGGAAAAGGGATTGCACGAAGGGTGCATTGAGCAGATGTATCGGCTCTTCGCAACGAAGCTTTATGCGGGTATAGAAGTTCCGGTAGATGAGGAGGGCCGGATCCGGATGGACGATTGGGAGATGAGGGAGGATGTGCAGGCAGAGGTAGATCGGCGTTGGAAACAGGTGACTCAAGAGAATCTCCGGAAACTATCTGATTTGGAACAGTATACCCAAGACTTTCTAAATCTGCATGGTTTTGGCTTTCCCGAGATCGATTACGAGAAGGATGTGTCAGTTTAAGGAGTTCCTCACCGTTTGAATAGGGAGAGGATTCGAGATAGGATTCCTGGTTTCTTGCCACGATCGGTGGAAGGAACACTCGTCGAGGGGGCGACCTCCGAAGGATAAGATGCCTTTGTAGGTTCCCCTCCGGGTTTGAACTGTTCTCCGTATTTTTTCTGGTAGAGAGAAAGCCTTTCTTCGAGGGATTGGGCGTTTCCTTTTCGGGTGACGCGCCTTTTTTCACCCTGCCCTTCCTTTATTGCTTTTATACCAATTCCAGCAGGTACCGGAGCAGTACGTTTTACATGATCCCTGTGAGGTTTGCGAAGAACTCTGCTTGACCTCCGATCTCGGGGGGAAGCATGTAGAGCCTTTGAGGAGGAACGAAAGGAATCCCGTTCGATCTTCCTTCCGGCACTTTTGTCTTCCAAAAGAAGGGATTCATCGAAGGATTCTACAGGTATCTTCATACCAATGAATTTTTCTATAGCTTCCAATCCGAACACATACCGTTCACACGCTAGCATAATCGCTTTTCCACTCTTTCCTACCCGTGCGGTACGTCCAATCCGATGTACATAGTTTTCTGGATCCTCGGGTACATCGTAGTTTACTACCATATCGAGATCTTCAATGTGTAAACCCCGAGCTGCTACATCGGTAGCTACAAGTATATTGATGCGGTTGGATTTGAGATCATCAAGAATCCGAAGCCGTTTTCGTTGAGGTAGATCCCCTATGATGTACTGGCTCTTGTATCCGTTCAATTCCAGCCGTTTGGATACCTCTTCGGCTGCTTGTTTCGTATTGGTAAAAATGATGACACTCTTGGGATTGTGTTTCTGAAGAATTCCCAGGAGAAGGGAAAACTTTTCAGAGGAACCTACGTGGTACACGACTTGGGTAATGGTATCTACCGTTACCTGTTCGGGGTCGATTACTATCTCCTCTGCTTCGTTCATGTATTCCCAGGCTAAGGTACTCACTCGGAGGGATAGGGTAGCGGAGAGTAGCATGGTCAACCGATTCTTCGAATCCCCCATTCTACGCAGGAGTTTTCGAAGATCAGGTAGGAATCCCATATCGAAAAGACGGTCTGCTTCGTCGATTACAAGAATCCCAATTGCATGCAAATCTAGTTTTCGTTGATGGGAGAAATCGATCAGTCTTCCTGGAGTCCCAATGATAATATCTACCCCCTCCCGGAGTAGCGCTTCCTGCTTAGTGTACCCGATTCCTCCGTAGAAACTCCCGATTCGGAAGGGTAGGTATTTTCCTAGTAGCTTAGCCTCTTCTTCGATCTGAGTTGCTAATTCCCGAGTGGGAACAATGATCAGTGCCTTTTTCCCTTTGAAAGATTCCGTACTGGAAAGATGTTGGAAGATGGTGATAAGAAAAGCCGCGGTTTTTCCGGTGCCAGTTTTCGACTGAACTAGAACGTCCTTGCCTGCAAGGGTGCGTTTCAATGTTTCTACCTGTACGGGAAAACATTCATGAAAGCCCGCTTCATCAATAGCTCTTTGCAGCTCTGGATGTAGATTGAATTCTGTAAATTTCATACTGGTATAAAAATACTCTTTTTTCTAGTCTAAGCCAAGTGTAATGATTCATCTCGTTGTTGTTGATGAATAGAGGTCAGGGTAACCCCAATCACTACTACTATGGCGCCTAGAAGTTGCGATCCTTTGAGGGTTTCCCCTAAGATAAGCCAACCCGTGAATGCAGTGACAACAGGAATCCCATTGATAAATACCGATACTGTAGCAGCTGGTGCTTTGCTTAGGGCATAATTGTAACAGAGAAAGGCACCGATGGTAGCTCCAAAGGCAAGGAACAGTAGAGCTCCTAGAACCGAGACACCAATACTTTGACCCGTTCCCTTGGGAAAAAGAAGGAATAAAGGAAAGAAGAAGGCGGTGCCATAAAAGAACTGGTAGGCGCTGATGACAAACGAAGAGATTTCCTGACCCAAGCTTCGGGAGAGTAAGGTGTAACAGGCAGCGGAGACTACGGCTCCTAGGACCAGGAAATTCCCTTTAAGAGAGGAGCCTGAGTACTCTTGCAATCCGTTTTCTCCCATCATCAATAGTACAATTCCGAGAATAGATAGAGCGATCCCCAATTGAGCGATTCTAGCAATCCTTTCCTTCAGAAACAGGTAGGAGAGGAGAAGGACGAGAGCTGGGATGAGGGCAATGATCAGAGATGCTTCCGCTGCGGTAGTTCGCTGAAGCCCTGAGGTTTCAAAGAGAAAGTACAGGACCGGCTCAAAAAAAGAGAGGGTAGCGAGCCGAACATGCTGGTTCTTTGTTAACCTAGGGAATCCCTTCCATAAAAAATAGAGGAGAAAAAAAATGGATGCGATAGAAAACCGAAAGAAGATTAAGGAAAAGGGAGTAAAGGAAGTGAGAGCTACCTTGGTCAGAATGAAGGACACACCCCATAAAAGGGTAGTTGCCATTAGAGCCGTATAGACTTTTAACGGATTCATCTTGGGGGCACTATACACGAGTTAGTAGGAAGGATCAATGATCTCGGATACGGTACTTTCCCCCCTCCTTCACTACAAAGCCTTCCACTGCAAGATCCTTCAACAACGCTTCTGCTTCCGAATAGGAAAGGGAGATGCGGGCCGAGATTGTGTTGGCATCGAGGGCTTTCTCCGCGCTGAGTAGGGTGGAGAGGATTCGTCCTCGGAGTTGCCGACGGGAACCCTCAAAGGGAGCTTGCCGGGTGAAATGCCTACTTCTTCGGTTTGGGTTAGGGAATTGTCTGGACAGATAAGCCCCATAATCCATTAGGGCGTAGTACCACTCGCGGGGATGATCTCTATCCAGAGTTCGTTCTATCAGTGGTAAAATCTCTCGATCATGAACTCCCTCCTTTGAAGGGAAGAAGTGATGAAGGAACACCCGTCGAATGTTCGTCTCAATGAATGCATGGGGCAGGTTATAGGCAAAAGTTACAATCGCTCGGGCTGTATAGGGACCAATCCCTTTGCACTGTTGGAGCAGGTTCGGTTCGGAAGGGATGGTTCCCTTCCAGTGAACCCATGCATACCTGGCAAACTCCTTTAAGTAGAGGGCTCTGCGGTTGTATCCCAGGCCTTTCCACTGGAGGAGAACCATTGACAGGGGAGCGTTGGCCAAGGTTTCCAGAGTAGGGAAGACAGTGAGGAAGGGAAGGTACTTCTTTTCTACCGTTTCCGTTCGGGTCTGTTGGAGCATGAACTCCGATACAACAATCTCGTAGGGGTCTTGTGTTATTCTCCAAGGAAACGTTCTTCCCTCTCTACGGTAGAAGGAGCAAACTTCTCTTCGAAACGATTCCATGTCTATTTCAAGAATCAATTCTTCTCTCATTCTGAGATAACGGTATCGAATTTAGGTTACCCTTGTACAGGTAGGGGGGACGCATGGTATAAGGAATCGTGGATCAGAACTTTCTGGCCATGTTCATCACCTTTTTTCTCGTAGTGGATCCTCTGGGGGTGCTTCCCCTGTACCTTTCCCTCACCTCCGGGTATCCTGAGGAGAAAAAAAAGCGGGTTATCTCTAAAGCCCTCCTGACAGCTTCCATTGTATTTCTCGTATTCATTCTATTGGGAAGAGGTATTCTCCGATTTCTGGGGATCCAGACCGGTGCCTTTTTTATTGCAGGAGGGATCCTTCTCTTTTTCGTCTCCATGGACATGCTCTTTGCGGTTCCCAAACGGACAAAAACTTCTGAGCAAGAAAAGGATTCAGAGGATGTGTCGATCTTCCCTTTAGGCATTCCAATTCTAGCAGGTCCTGGGACGATCACTACCATCCTCCTGTACGTAGGTACGGAGGATGCAAATCTATCGACCTATCTGGCGGTAGGTGTAGTTCTAATGTTGGTTCTTCTCTTGGCAGGAATCTTTCTTCGGCTTTCGGATTATCTAGTTCGTATTCTTTCCAGTACAGGACTATCGGTAATCGAACGGATCATGGGCTTGATCCTTTCTGGTCTTTCTGTGCAGTTTGTGTATGATGGTCTCGTAAGGCTACAAATTGTAAAATAAACCACTACATATATGGTCATAAATTGAAAAAGATAGTATATTATACACTATTCCTAGTGTAGGGGGAGCTATGAAAATCCAACGGCGATTCACCCGGGAGGGACAGGATCCCTATGAGGGCATTCAGTGGGTGGAACGAGTTTCTGAAATCAAGGATTCTAAAGGAAATACCGTATTCAGACAGGAAGGAGTGATCGTTCCTTCCGGTTGGTCTCAGATTGCTACAGACATCCTAGCCCAAAAGTATTTTCGAAAAACCGGGGTTCCAAAAGAAATATCTCCCTCGGGCCGGGAGACCGATGCTCGGCAGGTTTTTCATCGTCTTGCTCATACTTGGAGAAGGTGGGGCGAACGGTACGGATATTTCGATTCGGAGAAAGATGCTCAGGCTTTCTACGATGAGATCCTTCGCATGCTGGCTGATCAGATGGCAGCTCCCAACTCACCCCAATGGTTCAACACAGGTTTGTATGAAGTGTACGGGATCGAAGGTCCGCCGCAGGGGCACTATTACGTTGAACCCGCAACCGGGAAAATACAGAAATCGAACAATGCGTACGAGCGCCCTCAACCTCATGCGTGCTTCATCCTCGATGTGGAGGACGACCTTGTGAACGAAGGGGGGATCATGGATCTTATCCACCGGGAGGCTCGTCTATTTAAGTATGGGTCTGGTACAGGGAGCAATTTCAGTAAGATCCGGGGCGAGCGAGAACCCCTTAGTGGGGGAGGAGTTTCTTCAGGCCTCTTATCCTTCCTTAAAATTGCCGATCGCTCTGCTGCTGCTATCAAGAGTGGGGGAACCACTCGCCGTGCAGCCAAGATGGTAATTCTGGATGTGGATCATCCAGACCTAGAGCACTATATCCAATGGAAGGTGGAAGAAGAGTACAAAGTAGCTGCCCTGGTATCGGGAAGCCACACGATACGGAATATACTGAGGGAATTGAAGGATGCTTTAGAATCCTACCGAAGGAATGGAATGGAGGATCCTAGCACCTTTGTCTCCCTGGGGCAGATCGTACAGAAAGCGATGCAACTAGGAGTTCCTCGAGGGTTACTCCACCAGTACCTTCGGTTATATGCGGAGGGAGGAGATCTGCCAGATCCACCCATATATACCACCGAGTGGACAGATGAAGCGTACAATACGGTGAGTGGTCAGTCCTCCAATAATTCCGTTCGGGTTACGAAGGAGTTCCTGGAAGCGGTGCTGGAAGATCGAGAGTGGGAGTTGAAAGCCCGTACGAGCGGGAAGGTAATGAAACGGGTAAAAGCAAGGGATCTATGGACTCAGATTGTCCGCGCCGCCTGGCAATGTGCAGACCCGGGGTTACAGTTCCATACTACGGTGAACGAGTGGCATACCTGTATACAGGATGGAGAAATCCGGGGCTCCAATCCCTGTTCGGAGTACATGTTCCTGGATGACACGGCATGTAATCTCGCTTCGTTGAACCTTCAAGCCTTCTATGATGCAGAGGCTGGAATTTTCCGGATCGAAGACTACCTCCATGCAATACGCCTCTGGACTCTCGTGTTGGAGATCAGCGTGGTAATGGCCCAATTCCCTAGTCCCTCCATAGCCCGGAAAAGCTATGATTATCGGACCCTTGGGTTAGGATACGCGAATCTAGGCTCCCTCCTGATGGTGATGGGTCTACCCTACGACAGTAATGAAGGCAGAGCAGTAGCTGCCGCTCTGACGGCTATTCTCACGGGAGAAGCCTACGCTACCTCCGCATTGCTGGCAAAGGACGTAGGCCCGTTTCCCCGGTATTTGGCCAACAAGGAAAGCATGTTGCGGGTGATTCGGAATCACCGTCGAGCAGCCTACAATGAGAATACCGCTTCCTATGAAGGACTCACCGTTTTTCCCAAAGGGATCGACCCAGAGAAATGCCCTGCGGAATTGTTACAAGCAGCACGTTCTGCATGGGATCGGGCTTTAGAATGGGGAGAACAGTATGGCTTCCGAAATGCCCAGGTATCTGCTATTGCCCCCACAGGAACGATAGGTCTAGTGATGGATTGTGATACCACTGGGATCGAACCAGACTACGCCCTCGTGAAGTACAAGAAGTTGGCTGGAGGAGGAGTCTTTCGGATCGTAAACCGTTCCCTTCCCCTTGCCTTAAAACGGTTAGGGTACTTAAAAAAAGAGATTGAGGAAATCGTAACCTATTGCGTAGGACATGGGAAACTACCCCCCGAAGGGCCATTGAGTAGAGATTCCCTAAAAGATGCGGGAATCAAGGAGGAAATCCTCGTAAGTATCGAGGAAAACCTAAAAGGAGCCTTTACGTTGGAGGATGCGTTTCCACAAGATCTTGTATCTCTGCTGAAGGAAATACCGCCAAAGGAAATAGAACAAGCCACTCGATACAGTTGTGGTAACCTTGGAGTGGAGGGGTGCCCTATCTTAAAACCAGAACATTTACCGGTATTTGATACGGCCAACCCTTCGGGCAGGGGAGCCATCCGTTCCATTCCTTATCAAGCTCATATCGATATGATGGCCGCGGTTCAACCCTTTGTGTCTGGGGCCATCTCTAAAACCATCAATATGCCTACCTCCGCCACTGTAGAAGACGTATCCAATGCGTATTGGTATGCTTGGCGGAACATGTTAAAAGCCATAGCCATCTATCGGGATGGTTCGAAACTCAGCCAACCGTTGACCAGCGCGAATCTTACCCAGGATCCCTGGTTAAAGGTGCTGGATGAGGTGAGTCGAAACCTACACACAACTGGTGAAACGAATAGGGAGGCTGTCTATAGCGCACGAGGCAGACGACCCCTTCCCAATCGTAGAAAGGGTTACACCCAGAAAGCCAAAATTGGAGGACACAGCCTCTTTCTCCGTACCGGAGAGTACGAGGATGGGACGTTGGGAGAGATCTTCTTAGACATGCACAAGGAAGGGGCTGCCTTTCGATCTCTTCTAAACAGTTTCGCCATTGCGGTTTCCCTTGGATTGCAGTATGGAGTACCTCTGGAAGAATACGTGGATGCTTTTACCTTTACCCGATTCGAACCAAATGGGATCGTGCAAGGACATGATTCCATCAAGATTACCACATCGGTGCTGGACTTCGTGTTTAGGGATCTAGCTCTCACCTACCTGCATCGGACCGATCTGGCTCAGGTAAAACCCGACGATCTCCGCTCTACCGAAACGATTCACTTGAATGGCAATATACGCTCCAGTACTAAAGGACGGACCCCTCCTTCGGATTCGGAAGGACTGGTACAGAAGGCTCGGCTAAAAGGGTATGAAGGGGATCCCTGTCCTACCTGTGGCCACCTTACACTAATACGGAATGGAACCTGTCTGAAATGCGAGACCTGTGGATCTACAACGGGTTGTTCGTGAGAGTATGGATGCTCTCTTCAATAAACTGCATTAGTTTCCTATCCAAGTGATGGGCAGCGGATCGAAATCGATTCAGCACTTCCTCTTTATGGAATATTCCATCTGCAACCAGAATAGGGGTCATCTTGTTGTGGAAAAATACCTCTCCATCATCGACTCGGTTATGGGAATGTCCTCCTCTCTTCCGCCAAGTTAGCACCCTTTCCTGTCCATCCTTCCGGTAGCAGAGTTGGAAGGCAATAATCTCTTCCGAATCCGATGAAGGGTAAAACACGATCAGATCGAACTCATCGTCCCGAAACCATCGGCGAAACCCTTCCTCGGGGATTTGCCGTACATTGTTGATTTCTCTTAACATACCCTTATAAGTATACTATAAAATGAAAAGCTCTTTACTTTTTTTTGGGAATTTGATAGGGTTCCATTTAACTATTCGAGGAAGGTAGGATAGATGTATGGCACGGAGATGTGAAATCTGTGGAAAGGGTACTGTGAGCGGGAATAATGTCAGTCATGCAAAAAACGCAACCCGACGGGTTTGGAAACCGAATCTAGTGAAAGTTCGCACATTGGTAGGCAGAACACCCAAAACGATGAAGATTTGTACCCGCTGCCTGAAGAGGGGTAAGGTGGTCAAAGTCTAGCCCTGTTACCAGGGATCCTCAAGATCCAATTGCAAACCATCATAGGAAGGAGCTACCCAGACGGGTAGTTCCTTTTTTATTGTTTCATGGTCTACCTCATGGCACAGATGGGTTAGGTATGTCATTCTGGGTTGTATCCGTTCCACCACCCCTAACGCTTCGGGTATGCTGAAGTGGGTGGGATGGGGGCGTTTCCGTAAAGCTCCCAGAACTAGGACATCCAAGCCTTCCAACAATGGAAAGGTTTCTTCGGGAATCGAACTGCAATCGGTAATGTAGGCAAAGGTTCCTATCCGATACCCGAGAATATCCAGTTTCCCGTGTTTCACGGTAAAAGGCAGAATAGAGATCCCATGGATTTGAAAGGGAGTACCGCCGAAGATGGTCGTAAGGGAAAGGTTCGGTACACCGCCCCCTCTCTGGCGGGGATGAAAAATATAATCGAATCTGCGGGAGAGTTCTTCCAGAGTTCCTTCTGTTCCGAACACCGGGATGGGATGGTCGGAACTACAAAGGGGTCGAACATCGTCCAATCCATGAAGGTGATCTGCATGAGGATGGGTTAGAAGGATGGCATCTAGATGTTTTAACCCCACACGGATCGCCTGCAGGCGAAATTCGGTAGCCGTGTCGATGACGATTGAGCTTGACTTACACCTTGAATCTTTCTCACGCCTCTGTACCTGAATCCAGATAGAAGCTCGGGTTCGACGATTATGTTCGTCTGACGAAGTACAAACAGCACAATTGCATCCGACCACAGGAATTCCATGGGAAGTACCGGTTCCTAGAAACATTACACGCATGGGGACATTACCATACCAAAAATAGAGCAAATGAAAAAGTGTCGCTAGAGATTCAAGAACAGACGATTCTTCCAGAGAAACTTTCCTCTTCGTATATAACCAAGGCGAAATAGATTCTCTAATCCCTCTTCCAGTTCCTCGGGCTCCCATTCACCCAATACGCCATACCATCGGTTTCGGTGTAGAGCATTGGTTACGGATAGGAGGGAAGGCTTGCCTCCTAGAAGATGGATCACCTCTTCCTCTGTATACCTTCTGGAATTTCTACGGAAAAAGGACACGAATGTATCGTATCCTTCGATTCTATGTACGATTTGGTTACAAGTATCACATCCTGAACATCCATCCAGTTCCATCCCCAAACCCCTATAGAGGTAGGTTCGTCGACATCCTCTTTCGGTTACGTAGCCTCGAAAAAATGGGGAAAGTTTCCATCGATCCTCCTCTGAGACCAGAAGAATAGCCTGGCATGGTTTTGTGTCCCTTCCACCTCGTCCAGATTCCTGAAGGTATGCCTCTAAGGTTTCGGGTGCTTGATCGTGAATTACCGTACGGATATTGGATTTGTCCACTCCCATGCCATAGGCTGTGGTAGCAGTTAGAATTCCTGTGGTGCTATGAAAAAACCAGTTCTCAATCCGTTTCTTCTCCTCGTGGGAAAGCCCTGCGTGGTAGAAAAAAATATCTTTTTCCCAAAGGGAACGACGCAGTGAAAGGGCTAACTGCTCAGCCCGTTTCCTGCTACGGCAGAAGATCAAAGCAGGACGTTGCACTTGTTCCTTTCCTATTGGAGCAAGGAGAGTTCGAAGGGTTCTCTGCTTGGAAAGAGTTTCTATAACAGAGTACTCTATATTGGGACGGTCTGGATTCGCAGAAATCTCATGGGGGAGGGTACGATTGAACAGGTGCTCCCGGATTTTTTCGAGAACAACTGGGGAAGCAGTAGCCGTAAATGCTGTGGTGACTTTAGGTTTCAGGGTAGTTCGGATCTTCCCCAGGTTTAGGTAAGAGGGCCTGAAAGTTTCCCCCCACTGAGCAATGCAGTGGGCTTCGTCCACTACAAAATGTGTGATCGATAATTGAGCCAAAGCAGTAAGTGTCCTAGGGTTTGCGAGAGCTTCCGGATTCGTAAGGAGAATCTTAAGTTCTTCCTCCTGCAAGGATCGGAACAGGGATTCCCGTTCCTCTGGCGATTGTCCTCCTTTGAGGAGTCCTACCGATATTCTCGCTTCCTGTAGTCTACGGTACTGATCAGCCATGAGAGAAAGAAGGGGATAGACCACAAGGGTCAAACCAGAAAGCAGAACAGCAGGGAGCTGGAAACAGAGGGATTTGCCAGCTCCCGTAGGTAGTAGAACAATCTGATCTCCGAAAGAATCCTCAACTTTACCAAAGTACCCGCAGGAATAGAGGATATTGTGAATTGCCAGGCGTTGGTAGGGGAATAGGTAACGGATCCCAAAGAACCGATTCCCCACCTCTAGAATGGGATCAGGCAAGGCCTCGTTCCAGGGGATCTCTTCCATACCTGGAAATACGACTAGTTCTTTCCGTCTACTTCAATAAGATGTCTTTCGTAGAGGAGTTCAATGGCACAGGGATTTCCTGTATACTCAATCCCACATGATGTTAGAGTTTTCCTCCATCCTATCCTCCCGGTTCAGAATCCTATATGAGGACGAGTGGTATCTTGCCATCGATAAACCCCCCGGTCTGTTGACCATACCCGCCCCTGGGAACAAGAAGTCTCTTACTGAACTGCTAGATCTGGAAGGGAAAAGGGCCGGGGTTTCCATGAAGTTACACCCTTGCCATCGGCTGGATGGAGAAACCTCTGGGGTTCTTCTCTTTGCAAAGGGGAAAAAGGCACAAAAGCTCATGATGGAACGCTTCCATGAGAAGAACGTACACAAATTGTATATCGCCCTCGTGCAAGGAGGATTGGAAAAAGAAGAAGGTCTCATTACCCGAGTTCTGGAAGGTAAACCTGCCCTTACCCGGTATCGAGTGTTGGAACGACTACCTCTATGCACCTTGGTGGAGGTGGAACCCGAAACGGGACGCACCAATCAGATTCGTCTCCATTTCAAGGGAATTGGACACCCACTGGTAGGAGAAACGCGGTTTGCGTTCCGAAAAGACTTTCCCCTCTCCATCCCTAGGCTGATGCTCCACGCTCAGGAGTTAACCTTCCCCCATCCTATGCATTCCAGTGAAATAACGATACGAGCCCCCCTCCCTTCTGATATGGAAAAGGTGCTTGAGCGGATCAGGAACGGTTAAAGACTCACTTTTCCCCCTAACCCGTGTTCCTCTACGATCTTTTGACCGAGTTTTAAATCTTCAACTTTAAAGATCACCACAGCTTTGTCCTTATTTTTTTCCAGAGACACATAGAGGTATTCGATATTCACATGATTCTGCTGGAAGATTTCCATTACCTTGGCTAATCCGCCCGGGCGGTCTTCCACTTCTACGGCTAGAACTTCGGTAGTTTTTGCGGTGAACCCTCCATCCCGCAATACTTTTAAGGCTTTATCCGGTTGATCTACCACGATTCGAAGGATCCCAAAATCAGCCGTGTCTGCAATGGTCATGGCTCGAAGATTGATCTCGTGCTTTGCCAGCAATTTGGTAACCTCGGCCAATCTTCCAGCCACGTTTTCGAGAAAGATACTGATTTGTTTGATAATCATAACTGGCCTCCTTTGAATTCAGGTTAGATCTTGCGTTTATCGATCACTCGTTTTGCTTTACCTATGCTGCGTTCAATCGTTTTGGGTTCCACAAGCTTGATTTTAGCACTAATTCCTAGTTTGGATTTGATTTCGTGTTCGATTTTCGATCGGATAGTTTCCAATCCCTTGGTTTCATCGGTGAAAAACTTCGATTCGACTTCCACCATGATTTCCAATTCATCCAAGTGAGAAGCGCCCCGATCTACTACGATCAGGTAATGAGGGTCCGTTCCCTCCACAGCCATGAGAATCTGTTCGATCTGGGAGGGGAACACGTTTACTCCGCGTATGATTAACATGTCGTCGGTACGTCCAAACAACCGGTGCATCTTTACCGTAGTCCTACCACAGGGACACTGGTCATGAAACAGAAAGGTAATGTCCCGGGTACGATACCTCAGAAGAGGAGTACCTTCCTTCACCAGGGTAGTGAAGACTAGTTCACCCTTGGCTCCGTCGGGCAGGACATTGCCCGTCTCAGGATCGATTACCTCTGGATAGAAAAAATCTTCATTAATGTGGAGACCATTCTTCATCTCGCATTCGGAGGATACTCCAGGACCCGTGATTTCGGTGAGGCCATAGATATCGTACGCATCGAGACCAAGCTTCTCTTCGATCTCTTTTCGCATATTTTCACTCCAGGGCTCTGCCCCGAAACACCCTGCTTTCAAGGACAGAGATCGGATGTCGACACCTTCTTCCTTTGCTGCTTCGGCGAGGAACAGGGAATACGAGGGGGTGCAGGTGAGTATGGTAGTCTTGAAGTCTCGCATCACTAGAATCTGTTTACTGGTATTACCGCTAGACATGGGAATGATGTTCGCCCCGATCAGTTTCGCTCCATAGTGAACTCCCAAACCTCCTGTAAAGAGACCATATCCATAGGCGTTCTGAATAATATCGTTTCTTGTAGTTCCTGCCATAGAAAGAGTTCTAGCCATGGATTCCGACCAGACTTCAATGTCCTTTTTTGTATAGGCATCCACCACAGGTGTACCCGTTGTTCCGGAGGACATATGGACCTCTTCAATTTCCGCTTCGGGAACAGCTAAAAGGCCATAGGGATAGGTTTCTCGAAGTTCATCCTTCGTAGTGAAAGGTATTTTCTGTATATCCTCCAAACTTCGGATATCTTTCGGTTTGATCCCCGCTTGCTGAAACTTTTTACGGTAAAAGGGGACTTTTTCGTACACCCGTTCCACCAGGTTTTTTAAATGAGCCAGTTGCAGCCGTCTCCGCTGCTCTACTGGCATACATTCCGCTTCTGGGTTCCAAATCATACACTCTTCTCCCTTATATCAATCACCCGTTTAGCCTTGCCTTCCCATGCAGGAAGGATTCCAGGCTCGTGGAGTTCCACCACCGGACTGATAGAGATGGAAGCTTTAAGGTTTTCACGGATTTTTTCTCGGATCGCATTGAGGTCCCTCGCATCATCGCTAAATATCTCGGGAGTTACCTCGGTTTTTACCGTGAGCTTATCCAAGGCTCCAGATTTTTCCACAACGATCTGATAGTTATTTCCTACTTCTTTCATCCGCATCAGTACTTCTTCGATCTGGGAAGGAAACACGTTCACTCCATTGATAATGAGCATATCATCGGTACGACCTTTGATCCGACTGATCCGTCGGTGGGTCCTCCCACAAGGGCACGGATCGGGTAGAATAGAACTCAGGTCCCGGGTTCGATACCGGATTAAGGGAGTAGCTTCCCGACGGAGGGTCGTTAGAACCAGTTCTCCTGTTTCGCCAGGCGGTAAAGGTTCTAAGGTATGGGGATCGATAATTTCCACGATATAGGAATCTTCCCAGAGATGAGGTCCTGATCGTTCGATGCATTCGAACGCTACTCCAGGGCCATTCATCTCTGATAGTCCGTAACAGTTGTACACTTCAATACCCCATAATTCTTCTATCTTTCGCCGAATATCTTCACTGTGGGGTTCTCCCCCTACGATGGCTTTCCGTATATGTAAGTCGGCTCGATTTACTTCCGCTTCTCCTAACTTGTCATACATATGGAGCATGTAACTCGGGGTGGCATGTACTACCGTTGTCTTAAAATCTTTCATCAATTTAAACTGTCTGAGGGTGTTCCCGGGGCCTGCAGGAATCACTAGCATGCCTAGCTCCTCAGCACCGTAGTGGAGTCCCAAACCACCTGTAAAGAGACCGTAGGTCATCATATTCTGGAACACATCCCGTTTGGTACAACCTGCAGCCATTAGGGAACGGGCTACTAGATCGGACCATGCAGCGATATCGCGTTTGGTGTGGTAGATGACGGTAGGAGTTCCTGTGGTTCCGCTGGAAGCATGTAGACGAACGGTTTCCTCAAGGGGTACCGCTAGTAGGCCATAGGGGAATGCGATCCGAAGGTCCTCTTTGGTGGTGAAAGGAATACTTTGAAGATCTGCCAGGGAATGTATGGCTTCTGGGCTGTCGATTCCTAACGGAATGAGACGTTGGCGGTAGAAGTCGGTCTTAAGGGCTCGGCTCAATGTAGTCTTCAACCGACTCAATTGTAATTCTTCCAATTGGTCCTTAGGGATGAGTTCCAGTTCCTTTTCTCGAAAGGGATACTCTGTCATGCATCCCTCCTTCCTGCTTCGAAAGCGGACAAGTTCGAGTGTACCACGCCATCCCCTTTTTGGTGAAAGAGTCCTTCAATCACTTTTTTCAAGGTTTCTGGGGAGAGGGGAAGGAACTTTGAAGCGGCTCCTACTAAAACCATATTGGAAGAACGGGGAGAACCGATTTTTCGAGCGATCTCTAATGCAGGGATAATTCGGTGATGAGGGTACTGTTGGATAACGGTAAGGACCGATTCCAGGTCTGGATAATTCGGGATATTTAGAACAGGTTCCTTTGCTGAAAGGAGCACACCATCCTTCGAAAGGTAGGGAAGGTATCGTAAGCTTTCTAAAGGTTCCATAGAAAGAATCATAGAAGCGGCACCTTTGGGAATCAAATCTGAGTGGATAGTACTAGAAGAAATCCGCAGGTGAGCTTGTACGGCTCCCCCTCGTTGGGCCATACCATGCACCTCTGATTGCTTTACCTGTAACCCTTCCATTACGGCTCCCTGAGCAATCACCGCTGCGATAGAGAGCACTCCCTGGCCTCCTACCCCGCAAAGCAGTATATCGTATTTCATTCTGCTCTCTCCTTATTGCTTTTTTTCTTGCGGGCAGTTTCCAGACATTCCCGTACGGCTATTACGACCGAGACTCCAGGATACTGGAATTCCCTCCTTAGAATTTCCATGTTCTCTCTTTCGTACTTGCGATGAGCTTCAATAGTGATCACATGCTCTGGATCTACTCCCAGTCCCCGTATTAAAGCGGGAAGATTTGCTGTGGAAAGAACCGTTTCCTGACCCCCAGTCATAGCAACCGTTCCATTATCCAGAATGACCACGGTAATAGGGACGTTGCGAGCGATGGCATCGATCAACGGAGTTATACCCGAATGCAGGAAGGTACTATCCCCGATCACCGCTACCGTGTGTTTTTTCCCTGCCTCGGAAGCACCTACTGCCATGCTGACCGAGGCGCCCATGCATACGATCGTTTCTGGTATCGCCAAAGGAGGTACGGCGCCAAGGGCATAACAACCAATATCACTGGTTACCACAGCGTCAGGTAGTTCTTTTAGGATGTTTTTTATACTTGCGTAGGTATCCCCATGGGGACATCCCTGACATAGCTGAGGGGGTCGGGCAGGTAAGGAAAAAAGAGAGGGTAGGTGAACTCCCTCTCGAGACGGCAACCCCAACGCTTTACGCACGAGATCCGGTTCCAATTCACCTGAAAGTGGTAAGGATTGATCGAGTTTTCCAGAAATTTGAATGCCATGGGGAAGAATCCCACGAAGAATCGTTTCGATGAAGGGCATTCCTTCCTCGATGACAAGAACTCGGGGTACCGATGCTGCCAGAGTCCGGATCTTTTCTACGGGTAGGGGGTACACTCCGATATGGAGATGGGGAAGCTCTTCCCCTAAGGAATCAATATTTTCCATGTAATAGTTCTTTCCAATCCCTGCTGTGATGACTCCCATGGGAACCGAGGAAGGATTACCCCTATTCGGCACGTATAGCTGATTGTGCGGACTCTCCTCGGTGAATACCCTGATGTCCTTCTGTTTTAAAAGGAGTTGGGCGTACTGTTTTCGGGCAAAAGCTGGCAGTAAGGCCCAACCCGACGGGTCTACCTGCGAAAGAAGGGGGTTTTCTTGTCTTGCAGGAGAAGGAACCACACCTGAACGAGAATGGGCTAAGCGAGTGGTGATCCGAACCATCACAGGAATTTGAAATCGTTCAGAAAGGTCAAAGGCCTCCCGGGTCATATCATAGGCTTCCTGTTGATTGGAAGGTTCTAGACATAGAATCTTTGCAAAATCGGCATAGAACCGGGAATCCTGCTCGTTTTGAGAGCTATGCATTCCAGGATCATCCGCAACTACCACAACCAATCCGCCGCGGATGTTAAGAAGGGCTGAATTGATGAAGGGGTCAGCGGCAACGTTCAACCCCACATGTTTCATCGTGACCAGAGCTCGCTTGCCCACGTACGACGCTCCCAATGCTTCCTCATAGGCAGTTTTCTCGTTAGTACACCAAACAGCCAAGGGACCTTGCTGGTAGAACTGTTGGATGTACTCAAGGATCTCTGTAGAGGGAGTGCCCGGATACCCATACGCAACGGAAACTCCGCTATGTACTGCGCCCAAGGCAACTGCTTCATCCCCCAGTAGGGCCATTCTCTCCATTGTAAAGTACTCCTTCCTATTCTCTGGGTGCTCTTTTGGCACAGTGTACCGGATTCCGACCCTACGGTCAACGAAAAATGAATACGATTGGCCCTTCCAAGAAAAAGGAAAGTGTGGTAAGTTCCCCTAGCTCTATGAATTTGGAAGCTTTTGTTCTGGGAACTGGAGGCATGATGCCTCTTCCCCATCGGTATTTAACATCTATCCTTCTCCGTAGGGAAGGAGAGTTGTTTCTATTCGACTGTGGGGAGGGAACCCAAGTATCCTTGCGAAGCCTCAATCTCCGCTGGAAAAAGATTACGGCCATCCTGGTCTCGCATACCCACGCGGATCATATTACAGGTCTGCCTGGAATCCTCATGCTCTCCAGTCAAGTGGATAGAAATGAACCCCTCTTCATCATTGGTCCTCCGAAAATACGAGAGTTCGTTGAGTTGAGTCGAAAAGTATTGGATATGTATATCAATTACGAGATCGTGGTTCGGGAAATCGAAGATGTATCCTTTTCCCAGGTCGTGTTCGAAGGAGAAGGGTATCGGATTCGAAGCTTCCCCCTTAAGCATACCAAACCCTGCGTGGGGTATACCCTGGAGGAATCTCCTAGACCCGGAGTGTTCCATCCTGAAAAGGCTTTAGCACTTGGAGTGCCCCGAGGTCCCCTATGGTCACGACTCCAGGATGGGGAGTTCGTACTTTTAGAGGAGGGAAAACGAGTTACACCATCGGATGTGTTGGGCCCTCCCCGGAAAGGGAGAAAAGTTTCCTTCGTAACCGATACTACGTACGCTAGCCACATTGCCCGGGAAGTATCGGGTTCGGACCTATTCATCTGTGAAGGTATGTTCGCACAGGATCTAGAGGAGTCTGCCCGGGAAAAAAAACACCTTACTGCGGTTCAAGCTGCCACCATAGCCAAGGAGGCTGGTGGGGTTAAAAAAATGGGATTACTCCACTACAGCCCTCGATACACA
This sequence comes from Spirochaetota bacterium, assembly GCA_026418195.1. Lineage (GTDB taxonomy): Bacteria > Spirochaetota > Spirochaetia > DTKZ01 > DTKZ01 > DTKZ01. The sequence continues at coordinate 79,752 of JAOABU010000072.1, forward strand.
GAGAGGGAATTGAAGCAACTCCTCCGAGAAGCAAGGGAAGTATTCCCTGAAACTTTCCTTTGCCGGGATGGTCAAGTGTTGCCTATTCCCTACGAAGAGTAAGTGGGGGGGTGAGGGGAGAGCCTCTTGAATGATGGGAACTCCTTCGGTGAGACAATTCCACACCCTGTTCAAGAAAGAACTCGTAGTTAAGTTCAGGAGTTCCCTTCCCTTATGGGGGATGGGATTTCTTCAGGTTGGGATGGCACTCTGGTTGTACTGGATCTATGGATTCTTTCAAAAGGGTCTAACAGACTTAGCCCCTTTTTTCCGGATGCTTACCACTGTGTTCACCCTTCTCATCCCTCTGTATACATCGGGAGAAATTGCAGAAGAAGTGAAATCAGGGAATTGGGATCTTTATTACTCCTTTCCCGTCTCCATTGCCAAAATCCTGGGTACCAAGTTCCTGGCCAATATTGTCTGGCTGGGAATCCATTTAACTCAGGTAGGAATCACCCTTATTTCGCTCCTTCCTTTTGGTGATTTTGATCCTGGAGTGGTAAGGGGTGCGCTCCTCGGTTTGGGGCTCTATGGAACCCTAATTCTCAGTATAGGACAATGGATATCTACCCTGAGGAAAGGTACTCTCATCTCTTATTTGTTCACGGTGGGAGTGCTCCTATTCCTTCTACTGATTCCCTTCTGGGCAGGCCATTTGCCTTTTCCCGATATTCTACTCCTTTCTATACGCTTTATGTCTATTTCCCATCATTTAGAAGGATTTTTTAGGGGGATGATCCTTGTAAAGGATCTAGGATTTTTTCTGGGAGGAATAACGGTTTGTTTCATCCTTTCCACTAAGGAGATAGGGGTAAGGATGGTTCTCAGAATCCTTCTTCTGATTCTCGTTGTTTGGAATGTGACTTTCCTCAGAGTAGGATTCGATTGGACCAAAAAGAAGGCATATACGATTTCACCTGTCACTAAACGAGTCCTTTCACGATTGGAAGGTAGGGTTCTTATCAGTTACTTCTTTTCCACACCATTGGTAGTTCGATCATCCCAACCAGAACTGATTATGGAACTCCTCCATGCTTATTCAAGAGTTTCTGACATGATTGACCTTCGAATCGTGGATCCTACCCGCACAGGAGAATCCCGGTGGTTAATACAAGCAGGTCTTAAAACCGATGCAGAGGGATACTTCAGTGGGATTACCATCGAGTATCAAAACGAACTGGAGGTAATCCCATGGATAGCAGAACCCGGCCATGTAGAGTACCTCATCACTACCCATCTTCTGAGGTTGTTGGATCCTTCTAAACGCACCATAGGGATTGTCAGGGGAGGGAGCGAAGAGGCCGATTCCGAGGGATTGTATCCTTTCTTACAGGCTACAGGGTTTGTGCTTGTTGAAGTGGAAGATCCTTCAGTATCTTTACCCTACGGCTCAACCCTTCTCGTGCTTCATGGAGAAGGGTTATCCCAACTCCAGGTTGAAATGATTGATGGATATTTATCAAGGGGAGGAAACCTCTTGATACTGTTTGATCGAATTCGGGTAGATCGGGAGCAGAACTTGAAGGCTAGCGTGAACCCTACCTCTGGAATCCTTGAACTGTTCCAGCGGATGGGAGTTTCTGTACTTCCCAGATTGGTATTAGATCGATCTTCTTTAGCTCTTCCGGTACAGAGAGGTACAGGAAAGGAAGCAGAGCGTTTTTTTCTTCCCTATCCTCCCTGGCCACGAGTGAAGGGAGATGGATTCCATCGGAATCACCCCATTACCCAAAGTCTTTCATCATTGGACCTGTTTTGGGCGAGTCCGCTCGTCGTTCGTCCGGAGTCAGGAGTTCGCACTACCATCCTCGCTCGAACCAGTCCAGACTCCTGGTTGGTAGAAGAACCGTTTCCTACCGATCCGTATGAGGCCCAAAGGTCCATTGTCCGAGGGGTAGATAGGAAGGGAAGTTATCCTGTTGCCATATTGGTGGAAAAGGAGCCTTCGAAGCTCATTGTAGTAGGAGATGGGCAATGTTTGGGAGATCTACTGGACAGTACAAAGAGTTATGAAAATTATGCATTCCTTTTGAATGCGCTAGAGTGGCTGTCCGATCCTTCAGGACCCCTAGCGATTCGGAATCGATTCTTGAGAGATCGTTTCTTGGTAGAGGTAGAAAATGATACTCCACCGGTTCAACGATTGTGGATAGTACAAGTATTCTTGCTGCCTTCTGCTATCGCTATCGGGTTGATTTGGCAGAAGGTCCGAATGAGGAGAGGATGAGGACAGGTAGAAGGGAGAAACCAATACCCTTGTTGGGTATAGCTTGCGGGATTCTAAGTATCTGTCTATTGGTGCAGTATGGGCTTCTCCATTTATCTATGAAGAATCGACCAATCCATACACCTTTTCTTTCCTATTGGGGATTGGAACCGCTAGAAAGGATTGTGTTTGAGCAGAAACGGATAACCTTATTCAAGAAACGAACTGAATGGTTCCTAGAAGCAGAAGGAACACTCTATCGTCCTGATCCAAAGAAGATAGATCGGTTTCTCACTGTTTTAAACAGTGTGCGGATTACCCTTCGGGATGAAGCGACTCCCCGTACGATGGGCTGGTATGGGTTTAAAGAAGAGGGTTCCCTTTGGATCACCTTTGTATCCAAGGGGAATGCACAACGGTTTCTCGTGGGAGGGATGGGGCCTATGGGTAGTGAAGAGTACTGTGTTGTAGAAGGAAAACCCTTTATCTATAAACTTTCCGATTCCATCTCCTACTATGCTCTTAAAAAAACAGAGTACTGGATTGGTGAGGAATAAACCTGTATTCCTTAAGAACTCGCTTGTACCACTTCTTCGATGGATTGAGACGCCTCTTTCTTGGTGATGAACTCTCTGTATTTACCAGGATCGGAGCGAAATCCTACAATGCAGTCTTTCCAAGTACTTCCCGCTTTTTTCAGAGCTCCCTCTGCTTCGAGTATCAGCTGTTTGCCATCAATCAACCTTCCATTCCTGCTTGAAACGCCGCATCGAGGAAGGTTGAACTGCTTGGGTATGGAGGGGTCCAGTTTTTTCAGGAATCCTTTAAGGGTGGTGATCGATTGTTCTAAGGAGGAATTGGGCAGCACAATGGCAACCCCATCCTCTCCATACTCGAATACCAGATCTTCGAAAGCTATGGAAGTTTGGATGGACTTTGCTAATTCTCGGTAAGAATCATTGGAGCGATCCATCCCTGCTATTTGCATGAGAACTAAGCTAAGATCTTGTTCGTTGTAAGCTGCTCGTTCTAACTCGAGGGTGAGACGTTTTTCCAGATGTTGTTGCCATCCTAATCCCGTGGTGGGTGAAAAGAGACATTGATCGATAGGGGGAGTCTCAACAGAGGGGTTCTGCGGAGGAGATTCTGGTTCAGGCTGTTTAGTTTCCGAAGCTTCCTTGATCCTTTTGCTCTGCTCCTCCACCCGGGGGGTAGCTTTAGAGAGTTCGATAGTTCGTTTCCCATAGAAGTATATCCACAGAGTTATGCCTGCTAGAAGGAGTATGAGAATGATAGCATCCCTCAAAATGGGAATCAGTTCAGAAGGATCTACCAGGAGATATACGGCATCCAGTAAATAGGTTGTACCAGGAGGAAGGGCGATGGAAGACGTAATTTTCACATGAGTGAAACTATTGTAGTGAAATTGAGGGAACCCACGAAGGGCATCCAATTCAGAGAGGGGTGTTGTAAGTACTGTAGAATTACGAGCCCGAAGGTAGTGAATTCCTTCATCGAAGGAGTATACGATCACCAACATCAGAGACGGAGTGCGTTGAAAGGCTTGTTGTATGGCAGATTTTAAAAGTGGGGAGTGAAAGGATTTTTCCTGGGATAACCCATCTTCGATCATCTTCCGTAGGGAACTATGAATTGTTTTATATGTTTCTAACCGTTCTCTACGAAAGGATACGATTCTTCCCAAGGAAACGATCAGAATACTGAGCAGTAGGAATAGGCTAATTCCCGTGTAGACAGCCACGAATTTCTTACCCATACTTATATTGTATATGCAAAAATAAAAAATGTGCAGGTTTTTTGGGAGGTTTCCATGAAAATCCGAAGAAGGACCCTGTCCAGCGGATGGTATCCCCAGTCAGAGGAAGAAGTTCGGGTCATCCTACAGGAGTATGAACAAAGGTGTTCCTGCCCTACCGCGAATGGCCTTGCTGGGATAGCTCCCCATGCAGGATGGTTCTTTTCTGGAGAATTTGCCTTTCAGGTAGTTGCCTCCTTGAGACCTGCAGAAACTTGTGTGGTAATCGGTGGGCATTTAGGTGCTTGGGATGTGATCCACCTATATCCCCACGATGCTTTTGAGACTCCCCTTGGGTTTCTGGAAAGAGATTCGGAATTGCAGGAAAGGATTCGGAACGAATTCCCTACTGTCAAAACGGACGATTCGGACAATACAGTAGAGATCCAGTTGCCGTTGTTAAAGTTCCGCTTTCCCTCTATTCGTGTAGTTTGTCTTCGTTGTCCTCCCAACGAAGAGGCTATCCGATTGGGCAAATTTCTTGCTGACCACTACAAGAAAGTCAAAGGATCCTTCACTGTCCTAGGTTCGACAGATTTGACACATTATGGCCCAAACTATGGGTTTTCCCCAAAGGGTATCGGAGAAAAAGCCCTCAAGTGGGTACGAGAAGAAAATGATAAAGCCTTCCTCGAGGCAGCGATACGGAAGGATCCTGTCGGTCTCATTATTCATGCTCAAAACAATGGATCTGCCTGCTCTGCGGGTGCTGCTGCAGTAGCGGCATCCTTCGCTAGAGAGTTGAATTTAACAGGTATCCTCCTTGGATATGGAACTAGTTGGGACAAACATCCCTCCTCTTCCTTTGTTGGGTATGGAGCAGTGATCTATCAGTAAAGGGAATCACCAGTCTATAAGGTACCTCTCGATTTTTTCGAGAGCCCAAGTTCTACTTTCCAACAGGAGGGTAGAGGGGGATATGTCCTCCTTCCCATGTTCTTTTCGAATAACTGCGCTGATGGGAAGTAGGGTCGTCCAGAGGTTGCGTTGATTCAGGGAAAGGGAATCCAAGTAAGAAATGACAGGGTCAAAGGGAAAGGGCAGATTTTGGATGTCTTGCTTGTAAGCTTGAAGGAACTCCTTCCAAGAACAAGAGATGGGCCCAGCGGAAAAGATACTTTTTGTAAGACTCCTTTCATGTTTAGGAGGATGGGGAAACCCTCGTATGGGTTCTCCTTCTACAACGAATGGAAGTACCAGGATATTGGACTTTTCGATGAGGGTTTCCAAATGAAGTCTATAATGCTCCATCCGAAGTGGAATATATCGGATCCCTTTGTTCCCTCGACGTCTTTCTAGCTTCTGATTGCTGAACAGAAAATGACTGAAAGAGGTTTCTAAAGGAAGGTACCGATTGCTGTGGGATAGGAAGTAGGGATAAAGGTACGTTCCTCGAGCGTAACTCTTTCCTCGCGGAAAGGAGAAATCTGCACCATACAGGTAGATTTGATCTGCTCCAAGGGTAATGGCAAGGGAGACAGCGGCATGAGTCACATTCCCGCCAGAAGTATCGATGGAAGGGAATTTCCTCCAGTAAGTACTAACGTATCGGCAGAAGGGATGAGCACTCGCAAAGAAAATGATTTTCTGGCTGAGTCGTGCTAGAAGGGGGGGTGAGGCTAGATCCAACACAAGGGTCACCTCCCTTGGAAGTCCACTCAGAAAATGGTGATAGGAAATATGTTGACAATCGATGGAAATTACTACCTCTGGTATCAAGTCGTTTTCTAGTAAAACCGGTAGAGAGGTATCAGTAGCTATAAGAAGACCCTCCCTTCTTTCGTTCCTGATATGTTCTATTGAGGCCTCTAACGAGGGTCCTGCGGCTGTGATGAGGACTTTCTTTTTGGGGGATAACGTATGGGTGGCAATTTCTGCTATGGGAAGATTGGCAAGGGAGTTTATGAACCATTTTTTTCCGAATTGGGTCTGGACAGTAAAGTCATGGGAAAGTGTCTCCATGCCTTCCTGAAAAGTGTCAAAGCAGGATTGAAAGAAATCCTTCACTAAATTTACTCTGGATCGAAGGGGAACCGTTTTGATGTCTCCAGAAATGGAAGGGATGTAGTGGGTAAGTAAAAACTCTCGAAGCGTCTCGGGCGGCGGATCTATCAGAATAGAAACCCTAGGGTCTAACAGCAGTTTCCGAAGATCAATCCTACCTAGGATTGCTCTCAATAGTTCAATCCCCGTATCGAGGATAAGTAGGGCGGTCACTTCCTTATACTCTAGAAAAGGAACAATGTGATATCCACAACCTAACCCAAGAAAAATGAAAAAGCCTTTGGGAGGGTAGGTCTTTAGGAATCGAACCCCCTCTTTTTCTGGATCTACCAGGGAATGTAGAGGGTAAAGACGATGAGCTTGCTCAATGCAAACCACCTCTTTTTGGGTTCGCGAGAGGAGAAACTGTACGTTCGGGGGATCCTGCTCTATTCGGGTCAGTTGGGTTGCCAGAAAAGGATGACGAGCACTGAGGGCAAGTAAGTTTCGTTCGAAGAGATTAGAATTCAGAAACTCCTCCTAAAGCTTGTTCTATTCTGTGCAAAGCGACCTGGAGTCTGATCCTAGGGTCTAGGGGGTTCCCTTTGTCAACCTGGGCAAGATCAAAGGCTTTGGCGATGTCAGGATCTACCTCCGGCAGGGATTGAAGGATACGCGAAAGAATTCCTTTAACCGCCTGTACCCGTTCTTTCCAGGAAAGGGAAGGCGCTGCGGGGCGAAGAAAGGGAGTAGTAACGGGGGGGAAGGTTCCTAAGAACGAAGACGGTTTTTCCTCCATACCTGTATCTACAGGAGAGGGTGCTATTCGGAATACTCGATTCTTCCATCGATGCGAATGCATTTGAAACCATTCAGCGTAGGTTTGAAGAGCGGGTGAAGTTCGATAGTTCGAGCCAAGTTTCTGAGGATACTGATCCCAGATTCGACGAATCCGAGGAGTTTCCGTTCCTTGGAAACGGGAAATCTGTACATCCAGTAGCTCTTCGAAGGGGTGCGATCGAGTATGTTCTAAGGATCCTACTACAGAGAGATCCAATCCAACGAAAACGACGGGGCCTGTAGTGATCTTCAGCGCTAGCTCTAATGCGGTTCCTGCCACAGTTCCATGGGGGGATACATACTCCAAGGGAAAGGGAAAATAGGGTATAAACACTCGCTCGATTCCTGTACCTTGACTAAACAGGATGGGCTCCATAGAAGGATGGGGGGATAGAAATGCAGCAGTTAAGGGAAATGCCAGAGGGAGAGTAGGTTCTTTCGCATTCCTGTTCCTTCGGAAGGGGTGCATGAGGTAAGTCGCATAGTAGCCTGCATCCGTCATTACTCCGAGGTCGGGAAAAATTCCGTGTTCCTTCAGCGTGGTTAGGGAAGAGGGTAAGGCCAAGAGAATGTATCGGTCGCGAAATCGTCGAAGGGTTGGAAGGTTTACCGATAGGCTAGGGCCAGAGGCAGCAATACAGATGGGATACGGAATGGTCTGCAAGAGCCGCTTTGGGGGATGAAAGAGAAAGTTCTTTACGCAATTGAGGATCCATCTACGTCCAAATACATAAGTAGTCTGGAAGGATCTGCTTATTTGCCGTAACACCTGAAGTACCCGTTCCGTGATTGTCTGGGCCATCCTTGAATAGGCTTGAAAGGATGGATTCCATGTAAGGATTTGCAGATCCTTTAAATCTGTTCCTTCCGTTGTTTTATATAAAAAATCTTCGAGAGAACAATGCGGGTATGGATAATAACAGTGAGAAGGGGGTAGAGAATGGACAACTTTCCCGTCGAAGAAAGTGCTGAATTGCAGACTCAATACTTTGGTATTGGGGTATAGGGAACACAGGCAGCGTTCCAGGTATCCTAGACCGGAACCTAACACCAATATCGTCTTTAGTTGGGATGGTAGAGATAGGGATCGAAGATACTGTTCCGCCTCTCTCAAAGGATCGTAAAGGGAGTGAAGAAAGATTCCATTACAGCGAGCAGTAGGAAGGCCCGATTTCGCAGGAAGGACTTCCTCTCGATACTCAAGCATGGGGTTTATAGGGAAAGAGGTAAACGAACAATGGTTGCTTGAATGCCCAGCTCAGGTAAGGAGGAAAGTTCTGGAAATAGATGTTTTAAAGCAGATTCCAGTTGATGAACCAGTAACTCCCTATCTGTCTGAGTATCCGTATGCAGGACATAAAGGGCAGACTTTTCAGAGAGTATGAGAACCGGAGCCCCATGCAAAATCGTGGAAAGTATGGAGGCGATGTCGCGGATTATGAAGAACGTATCTATCTCGGGGTTATCTACCTTGAACGTTTGCACTATGGGATGGGGATCCAAGGTGAACAAAAGAGCTTGATCCTTCATTTCATTAGGTAGAGCATTTTGAAACGTCTGTAGGTCGAAAAAGACCCGAGCCATTAACTTTTCTTGCCGTTCTGCCCGGAACGCATAAAGCAGGGAAGCAGAAAGTTCATCTATCACGGTGAATAACAGTCCTAACACCCGAGATTCCCAGGATAGGATGGGAGAATCTGAAATTAGGAGAGCACCTATCAGTTTCTCCTGAAAGAAAATACCGTAGATCAGAAGAGTGTCAATCAGTCCATACTCCCTACTCGAAAAATGAGTTTCTAAATCGAGGGTTTCTTTTTTTTCCAATAGGGCGATGGAAGATGGAGACCGATGAAATAGGGTATAGATATAGCTCGTAGGAATTCGTAGGCGGAAATAGGTAGTCCGATCGTACCCTGTGATTGCCCATGGTGAAAGGACTCCCTCGCTAGAATCGGGGAGTAGTAAAGCCCCTTTTTGGATTTTTAAATGGTTCTTCAAAGTCTGAAACCATTGTGCAGGGGCTTCATAGCTCTGTTTTAATTGAGAAAGCTCTTTCAGTACACCTCTTGCTATAGGTTCTGGGTCTAACTGTTCGGTGATTAAAGAAGGTTCAACCGTAAGGGCTTTTTTTTTTCTGGAGTTCCCTCTACTAGATTGCGTAAAAGAGAAGCTCGTTTCAGGAGGCTAGTAGTAGGTTCTTTCCCTTGGTTCGAGAATTTCTCGATCCTCAGAGCTCTTTCCAATAATCCCATATTTACTCCAGTCCAAGCTCTTCGAATAATCTTCTGTAAACATCAAAATGTTCAGATCGAGCAAACTCCTGGATCTTTTCTTCAGGTAGAGCTTCTAGAAGTTGATCCATATATTTCAGAACTGCTTTGATTTCTTCCCTCAAGCTCTCAGGCATTCCAGAAGTAAGAGTTGGTTTCTTTGTAGTTTCTTCTACTACTGGTTTGGGTTGCTTTGACGGAGCTTCCGTAGTTGAAGTAGGTTCTACTGGAATATGTAGGTCTGGTATAGGTTCTTCCAACGGAACGATCGGGACTTCCTCGGGAAGGGTTTCAACCTCTTCTAGTTCTGGAACTTCAGTTGCACCAGCTTCTTCTACTACGGGAACTTCTTCCACTTCTATGCCCTTCTCCCCCTCTTCGGGGAGGGATAGCTCCATTTCTTCCAGCTCTTCCTCGAAAGCCTCTTTGGGTTCCTCTACTTTTGGGGTTCCTTCCTCTTGGACTTCTTCGGGTGTTTCTTCTACTTCTTCCAAACTCTCCAAATCGAACTCAATCACCCCTTCTTCTGTTCCAGGAAGTTCTTCAGAGATAGGCGCTTCTGATACAGGGGCTTGGGTAAAGGTTTCTTCGAAAACGACCTCTTCTGTAGAAGGTCTTGCAGTACCTGTAGCTTCTTCCGACACAAGATCCGTCAGGGTTGGTACGGTCTCTGGTGCAGGTTTTTCCATAACAAAGGTTTCCTGCTTGGGTTTCTCTTCTACCTCAAAGAGGTCCTCTTTCTCCAGCACTTCTTCCGGTAAAGCTTCCACTGCTTCTTGATCGATTCGGTCTTCTGCTTCGAAAGGAATTTCATCTGCAGTGAATCGTTCTAATTCCTTGTTGTATTCTTCGATGATTGCCTGTTCCTCGGGGGTAGTTACCGGAATCATGGCTTCTGGTGCAGTTTCACCCATTAAAGGTTCTAATTCCAAATCTTCCGGAACAGCACTCGGTTCTCCCGTTTCTTCGGTAATATCCGCAGTATTCAAGATGTTATCTAACTCATCTCCAGTGAGAGCAATAGTTTCATCTTCGTCCTCTTCGAAGAACCCTGCCCCTTCTTCTTCCTGAGTGGGTTGGGGGATTTCCTTTGTTTCCTCTGCAACGGGGAGCGGTGCGGAAGGGCGGAGGGAAGAGAGTTCCCGTTTCAATTCCGCTAATTCGTTCTTGATTTCTGCTAGTTCTTCCTCGATTTTCGTTAGGATATCCATCTGTAGAGTAGTAGCTTCACCACCCATTTCACGTGCCACTGCTTCCACATCGTTGAACTGCACGGGTGTTTCCTCCTGAATACTCGAAGACTCCCTCGATGCCATAGGTTCTTTCTGTACCTCTTTCGGAACCTCTTGTCCACCTTCTCCCATAGCTTCTGCTGCCATCGGTTCTGACGGTTCCTCTTTTATGGTTTCTATACCCTCTAGTGTTTCACTTTTCTGTATGAGCTCTGCAGGTTCCTCCAATTCCAACTCGGGCAGTTCTTCTTCTACTTCAATTACCGGTTCTTCCATCTTAAACGATTCTACTTCTTCCTCGGCTGTGGGAAGGGTAGCAGCAGGCTGTTCTTCTTCGGTTTGGAAAGTTTCTTCCTCTATTTCAAAATCTTCCAGGTCCTCCAATCCTGTTGGAGCAGAGGTTTCCTCTGGGGTTGTTTTTTTTGCTTCCCATCCAGCGGCTTCGGGTGTTTCGAGTTCTGGCAATTCTCCAAAGTCCAAATCTAACGCTTCTTCCTCTAGTTCAATATCTTCCAATCCAGTCTTTTCGCTTTCTTCTTGAGCCAGAGTCTCTTCAGGTCTTTCTTCCGTTTCCAAGCTTCCCAAGAGTTCTTCTTCTTCTGAAGTGAGTTCCATAGAGGAAGTTTCCGGAAGATCCTTCAATTGGTTTTCCTCTTCTATTTCGAATACTTCTTCCTCTATTGGTTCCGGTCCTGATTTTACCCAAACCCCGTATTGATCCAAAGACTCTATCGGATCCTCCATCTGGGTTATAAAAGGGCTCTTCTGAGAAAGGGAGGATGCGCTTCCGCTCTTTTCGTCAGTTTTTAACATTGCCTACTCCTGGACCTGGAATGGTATTCACTCTTTATTTTCGGCAACAATACCACTTCCATGAATCCTTATTTATACTGTATCCCACGGATTTTTACCTGTCAATAATACTAGAATTCTTCAAGGGAAACGGATTCTCTTCCGTAATTTATAGTGATGATTCTAAAACGCGTGTTGGTGAGTTTCTACATAGGGGGAATTCTATACCTTACAACCACCCTATTTTTCGGTTCCACCGGTATCATTGCGTATAAGGATTTACTGATCCAGCATCAACTATTGGTAGAAAACCTTCGCAGAATTGAGGAACAAGGGGAAAGACTCCAGCAGCGTATTCGAGCCCTTCAGTCAGATCCCGAGCAGGTACGGTTGGAGGCTCGAACATATCATCTGGTACAGAGTAATGAATCCTTTGTTCGAATCACCGGTAGGGAAGTGGCCAGCGAACCCATTTCACCAGGAGGAATTGTGAGGGTTTCCAAGACCATTCCTTTTAAACCTGAACCATTCCTTCGAGCCTTTTCCATCTGTATCGCTATCGTGGCATTCCTTTTATTAGGTATCCGTTCCTCTAGGAAACGCTAATCTTCCGTCCTTCTAAATAGAATCTTTTTTCCAACGCTTCCCCAATGGAGAACGCTTTTCGGGGTAATATCCCTTCGCTCTCGATCAACGGGAACAGCTGTTCCTTAGGTAGACCTGGGAGATAGATTCCTATCGTATTCGGTCTTGTGGAAAGGGAATGGAAGGATTCATCCCCATGGATATAGTCTACTCGGATGGTAGGATTGGAAGATTGAAAGGCATCGATGGCGTGTTGCACCATTTCCGTGACAGTGTGAGTGGTAGGTCTAAGAAGGTGAACGGTACGAAGCTCTCGTTGATCTACGAGACCGACCCAAAAGGGATGCTCCGTTACTACCTTTTTCAACTCTTCGAAGGAATGCGCTTTTTGAACCTGAAGGGGGGTGAAGGTTCGAAGATACTCCAGAAACAAGGAAGGTTCCAGAGGATGAAGGATTCGGTGGATGGGGTGGAACTGGATCCCAGTATCATAGAGACTCACCAATTCAGCCAAGGTGTATCGAGCTGGATGAGTACTCTGTTGAGAGGGGGGAACCTGGTTTTTCATTTCCTCCCAGAAGGATTTGGCAGAGGCTAGACTGTGGTTTCCATCCCCTACCGCATAGACAAACGAGTTGTGTTCTAGGTTTTTCCTCAGCAATTCCATCAGGATGTGATTCACTTTCTCTTTCCGGATGAACCAGCCCCTCACTCGTCCTGCTCCTAATAATAGTTCCACATCATACGTTGGTACAGTATGAGTATATAGAGAAAAGAGGGCATCGATCACATGGGCATGGAAGTCATTTAAAAGAATTAGGGTATGGGGGAACTCGATCGAAGCCCCCTTTCGTATCTTGATCCGGGGAGGGAGGCGTTCCAGTACGGTTTGTTCGGTAGGTCGGATCAAGGGTTTTGTTCCAGGGCGGTAATCGTACTGCTCCAAGTCCAGTGCAATCACCATTCCTCTTCTGTATGTGTGGGGGGTTTTCCGTTCTACCAGAACCATCCCAGGTTCTGTTTCTACTAGAATACCGCTTTCGATATACTCTTTCATTCTGTGTTGGATTCGTTTGATCCGTTCCTCTTCATCGGCAGACCCTAAGTAACATTCTGGATAGATACAGTGAAGGGTGGAAGGGGAATCTCCAATTCTGGCTTCCAGTTCTTTCCATATCTCAGGTTGGGAGGTGAACTGATCGCAGGCGATCACTGCCCACTTTCTAATATCAATACCCGGACGAGGGAGAAGGATGCGGGAAAACTCGATTCCCATCGAGGGTTTTAAGGTCTGCATGGAGATAGCATCCATGGGTCCTCCTTAGGTTTTCCGAAGGATATAACCAGGTTCTACAGGAACACTGGGCTTCAGATAGACCTTTTGTCCGTGGGATGCTGCTGGTACAGGATTCCCTTCCGCATCCCAGAGGGTAAAGGATTCGTCTTTCAGGAAAGGAACCGAGGGGCCGATGTACTCAATCGGTTGTCCTACCTCAATCCGATTTCGCAGATCCAGTTCATACCACCCGTTTGTTTGGGGCATGCCTAGGGTTCCGAGGAATACGTGATGTTCCCTATACGCATTACCTGCAGGTTTTTCTATCTCCGACTTCCCAAAGTAGAACCCTGTACAGTACTCTCGATGGCTCACCCGAAACACATCTTGCCGGTAGAGTTCTAAATCTGCTACGGGGATTCCTGCTAGAGCATCCAAATGTTTCCGGTAGGCTCGGGTGATGATGGCCGTGTAATAGAGGGATTTCATACGACCCTCTATTTTCAAAGCATCTACACCGGTTTGCCGAATCTGCTCCAGGTGATCAATCATGCAGAGATCTTTGGAGGAAAGGATCGTGGTGAATCCTTCGGATTCGAGGATGGGATAGTATTCGCCCGGACGTTCCGCTTCTTCCAGGACTCGGTAATTCCATCGACAAGGATGGGCACAATTCCCTTGATTGGCAGAACGATCTGCCATCCAAGCACTGAGGAAGCACCGGCCTGAGTACGCGAGACACATGGCTCCATGGACAAAGATTTCGAGTTCAAGATCGGGCAAGTGAGTTTTAATTTCAGCTATCTCTTCCAGGCTGAGTTCCCGTCCTAGAATAATACGATTGAACCCTAGATCCCGATACACTTCCGCTGCTTTCCAATTGGTACAGTTCGCTTGCGTACTTAGGTGCAAAGGGGTATCGGGAAACCATCTTCGAAGGAGGGGCAGAAGACCTAGATCGCTAATGATGAAAGCATCGAAGGGATACAAAGCAAGGTATTCCATCTCTTCTTCGATTCTCACAAGATCCCGGTTATGAAAGCTAATGTTCAAGGCGCAGTATAACCTCCTGTTCCCCTTTATGGCACAGATCTTCTTCCATTCATCCTGATAAAAATTATCCGCTTTGGTACGGAGAGAGAATTGTTTTACCCCGATGTAGACGGCATCGGCGCCGTACTGGTACGCATAGACGAGTTTTTCCAAGTTTCCTGCCGGCGAAACGAGTTCCATATAAGAGGGAGAGTATCCATTTAGGAAGAACCTTTTCAAGGGGCTATCGTTTCTCTATAATACAGCTCTCTGGAAGGTATAGGTACAGGATCGAATGTGCATTGCTAAAACAGACTCGAACGTTTCAAGACCACCGCGAGCCATCCTGCTTTTTTCTTGTCCTGATGTGAAGGGAATCGTTGCGGAAGTATCCCATTTTATCTTTACCTACAATGGTAACATCCTCCGTTCCAACCAGCATAGCGATCCGGAAACAGGAACTTTTTTCATGCGAGTGGAATGGGACATTTCAGAGTTTACCCTGCCAGAATCCAAAATCTCAAGAGCTTTTGAACCCATTGCGGAAAAGTTTTCCATGGACTACCGGATCGAGTTTTCTTCAAGGACCTCCCGGATCGCCATCTTCGTGTCTAAATTAGATCATTGTCTCTACGATCTTCTTCTCCGCAACAAAGAGGGAGAGATCCCTGGTGAGATTGTCCTGATCATTGGGAATCACCCGGACTTGAAACCAGTAGCCGATTATTTTCACGTTCCTTTTCATCATATCCCTGTGACTCCCGATACGCGGAAGGATGCCGAAGCCCGAGAGCTAGAGCTTCTTTCCAAAGCAATGGTTGACCTCGTAGTTCTTGCCCGTTACATGCAGATCCTGAGTCCGGCTTTTGTGAAGGCATACAGGAATCGGGTGATCAATATTCATCATAGTTTCCTGCCAGCGTTCGTGGGAGCCAAGCCCTATCATCAAGCGTTCGAACGGGGAGTAAAGATCATTGGAGCCACTAGCCATTATGTAACAGAGGACCTGGATCAAGGACCCATTATCGAACAGGATGTGGTTCGGGTAACTCACCAGGATTCTGTGGCAGATATGATTCAGAAGGGAAAAAATCTCGAGAGGTTGGTGCTATCCCGGGCAGTGAAGCTACACCTGGAGCACAAAATCCTCGTGTTTGGGAATAAGACGATTGTTTTCGAATAACATCCCAGAGGGGAAGGAGTAGGTATGGTTGAACCATTGAAAAAAAATCCTAGGTTTAGTCGTCGACGGGGGCCTGTCGTGTTGGCTATTCTAGATGGAGTGGGGTATGGTGCATACAAGGAAGGGGATGCGGTAGCTGAGGCTATGACCCAGCACCTTGATTTCCTCAAGGCCCGCTGCCCCCATACGAAGTTGAAGGCCCATGGCACCGCTGTAGGTCTACCATCGGATGAAGATATGGGGAATAGTGAAGTTGGGCATAATGCTATCGGATGCGGCCGAGTATATGCTCAAGGGGCAAAACTGGTAAACGTCTCTATCGAGTCTGGGGCTTTGTTCAATGGGCCTGTGTGGAAGAAGTTGATCCAATATGTAAAACAGAACAACGGGACTCTCCATTTCATCGGATTATTCTCTGATGGGAATGTTCACAGCCATATCGATCATCTGAGAGCGATGCTGGTGCGGGCTGCCGAGGTAGAGGGAGTAAAGCGAGCTAGAATACATATCCTGCTTGACGGAAGGGATGTGGGTGAAACCTCAGCTCTGGAATACATCGATCCTTTTGAGGAATTCCTTGCTCGACTGAGACAGAAAGGGGTGGATTATAGAATTGCATCGGGTGGAGGTAGACAAGTCATTACGATGGATCGGTACGGAGCGAACTGGGATATGGTGCGAAAGGGGTGGGAAGTACATGTACAGGGTAAAGGAAGGCAGTTCGCGTCCGCTCATGAGGCTGTAGTTACCCTCCGCAAGGAAACCAATGCTATAGACCAGGACCTACCTCCCTTCGTGATCGCTGAGAACGGGAAACCTGTGGGACCTATTCAAGATGGAGATTCGGTAATCTTCTTCAACTTTCGGGGGGATCGAGCACTGGAAATTACAGCGGCCTTTGAGCAAGAGAACTTCGACAAGTTTGATCGGGGTAAAAGGCCTAAGGTAGAATACGCGGGGATGATGGAGTACGATGGGGATATGCATGTTCCCAAACAGTACCTCGTATCTCCCCCTGCGATCGACCGTACAGTAGGTGAGTATCTAGTAGCTTCCAAAGTGCGGCAACTAGCCATTAGCGAAACCCAGAAGTTTGGTCATGTAACCTACTTTTTCAATGGAAACCGTACAGGGAAGTTCGATGAACAATTGGAAGACTATGTAGAGATCCCTTCCGACATCGTCCCCTTCGAAGACAGACCCTGGATGAAATGCGCCGAGATCACAGACTATGTGATTCAAGCTATCCATAGTGGCAAGTACGATTTCATCCGATTGAACTATCCTAATGGAGACATGGTAGGGCATACGGGGATCTACGAAGCAGTGCTCTGTGCCATCGAAGCGGTAGACCTTTGTTTGGGCCGATTGATTAAAGCGGTGGAGCAGGCGGGAGGGATCCTGATCGTATCTGCTGATCATGGGAACTCGGACGATATGTTCGAACATGATAAAAAGACAGGAAAGGTAATCCTGAAGCCCGACGGAACCCCCAAGGCAAAGACAGCTCATTCGTTGAACCCTGTGCCCTGCATCATCTTTGATCCTGAAGGAAAGGGAGAATACGCTCCAAGGTTAAAAGAAGGTTTGGGAATCAGTTCACTGGCAGCAACCTGTATCGAACTCTTAGGGTTTCTACCGCCCCCCGACTACGATCCGAGCGTCCTGGAGTGGAAGGGGTAGGGAATCTGGAAAACGAAGCACGCACCCTTCGATTTTTCGATTTGAAAAATTCCCCCCAACTGCTCAGTCAATAGGGTAACTAACTGTAATCCGAACCCTTCCGATTGTTCTAAAGTAAAGCCTTTGGGTAGACCGGCCCCATCGTCCTCGTATCGGATTCGAAGGCCGTCCTCGCCACTTCCTATTTCGATCGAGATGGAACCCGATTCCTGATCCGTGAAGGCATACTTCATTGAATTGGTGATGAGCTCGTTTATGATCAACCCTAAAGTAGAGAGGGTTTTTGGATCCACCTCGATAGGAGGGATCTTCAGAATCGTATGGATCCCCGCACGTTTTGGAAAGAAAGACACGATTTCTTTCACTAAAGATTCCAGGTACTCCTGCATGGAGACGGAACGGATCGTTTCTGATCGATACAGTTTGTCGTACAGCACCTCCATGCTCCGGATTCTACCCTCGGCTGTCTCCAGTGCTTTTATTGCATCTTTGTCCTTTAGAAAGTACCGTTCCATATTGAGAAGACTAATGATGAGAGCCATGTTATTCTTGATCCGATGATGGACTTCCTTCAGAATCAAATCTTTTTCCTTCA
Source organism: Spirochaetota bacterium (assembly GCA_026418195.1). Taxonomy (GTDB): domain Bacteria; phylum Spirochaetota; class Spirochaetia; order DTKZ01; family DTKZ01; genus DTKZ01. The sequence goes on from JAOABU010000072.1 coordinate 97,287, forward strand.
GCAGAGCTAAAACTTTTCGTTCCATCTCTTTCCGAACGGTGATATCCTGATAGAGGGCATACACGTACCCTCTTCCCCTGATGGTGATGGGAGCCCCCATGATGGATACGGGGAATTGAGTGCCATCCTTCCGTTGTCGGACCGATTCTACTTGCATGGCAGTTCCCGAAAGTACCGCTTTGGAGATAGCAGAAGCCTCTTCTTTCAGTTCTTTAGGAACGATGAGGTCGTTGATGGGTTTTCCCCGGATTTCATCTATGGAATATTGGAACAGTTCCATGAATTGCAGGTTACAGTCGAGAAATCTATCCTGTTCGTCTAAAATGGCAATGGCTATAGGCGCATGCTGAAACAGGTGTTCGAAGTGAGCTCTTCGAACATCCAATTCTTCCTCCTTTTCCTTTAAGAAGGTGAAATCCTCAAAAGAGATAGCCAGGGCTTGTGTTTCTTTCCAAGGCACGGACCGAGCGGTATATCGAAACCATAGAGAAGAGGGATCTCTGTCTCGAAATACTTGGGCTATTCCGCTTACACGGAACGCCTCACCCAATCTCCGGCAATGGAAGCGAATCAGTTGGAAGAATTCACACGCGGGACAATGACTGGAGAACCCGCAACCTTTTGGATTAAGGGTGCGGTTTTTGCAGGAAATAAGGTCTCCCAACCGAATAGTGTTGGAGGAAAGGTAGTTTCGGTGGGATGCTGAAGGATTCGGTCCTTGAAAGAGGGATTTTGCCTCTTCATTATAGAATAAAACCTTCTCGTCCTGGTCGATCAGTACCAATGCAGAAGGGATTTCTTCCAGCAATTGTTCGACTGTGGCAGAAGGCTTCTGTTTTCTTTGCATAGATCCAATACTATACTGTGGAATCTTGTATTTTCCAATCGCACTTGCTCGATGGGTAACGATTACAGTACACTACCGACATGTTTCTTAAGATGCGTTCCGTATCGGTAGAGGATGCAAGGGAACTGGGAGCTTCCTTCGCTGAACTGGCTATACGATCTAAGAGTCTTCCTCGGTGCCCTGTACAAGTGCACGCGATTGTGAGTCCTTCGGCTGGGTTTTTCCGTCATCCCTTACAGGTACAGGAAACTCTCACCTGGTTACGGATGATTGTGTTGGATAGGGCAGCAGCAGTTGAACCGAATCCCGAAAGTCGAGTATCTGTTCATGTAGCACCTGTCTCTTATACACATCT
>JAOABU010000089.1 GCA_026418195.1 Spirochaetota bacterium
ATACGATATGTGAGTGTCGGGAACTTTGTGAACGTGAACAGTAACGCCCTCCTTTTCAGCAGCATGGATAATGGGATTGAGGAGCCTTCCCATGGACTGTTCCTTTCCAGCCCAGATTAGAGTGATTTCCGGTTCCGTAGGGGAGGTTGCCCATTCGGCCAATCGGCCGTACAGTTCGATGATCCTTTGAGGATTTTTTTTCCAGATGATTCCGTGCCCTGGTGCAACGATTCGGATGTCCAAAGGAGTGAGCTTTTCGATGTCCTTCTGAACAGGAAGGGAGAACGCAGCTACGATATTGGCATAGTACCGGATCGCCTCTTGTTCAAAGAACCGTATACCCTCTTCTGTCAGTAGATCGTCACAATAGGTTTCTTCTGGGACCCTGCCAAAGGAGCCGAAAGCGTCGCAGGAGAAAAGAGTCCCAGTGCTCTCCTCGTAGGTAGCCATGGTTTCGGGCCAGTGCACGTTTGGGATTTCCTCGAATCGAAGAATCCTCCCTTTCCCTAAGTCAATACGGTCTCCTGACTTTACAGGGTGAAGGGTACAGAAAGATTCGTCCAAGCCAAAGAAGGACTTAGCGAGGCGCAAGGCCTTTGGGGTGGCCACTAATTCAAATCCCTGCGTAGCTTTCTTCAAATCCGTGAGCCATCCTGTATGGTCCGGTTCCATGTGGTTCAGTACCACATACCGGATATCCCCTATGGAAAGGCCTAAGGCGTCAAACTGCTGGAATAAGGTTTCTGGAACCCCGTCCCAGCCGCACACCCCATCGATAATGGCTATGTCTTTACCCTTTACGATATAGGAACTCATGGTCATCCCATGGGGTAGGGGCCACATCCCTTCGAATAGAATCCCCTCTATGTGAGCCGAAAGGCGGTAGATGCCTTCGGTTAAAATCGAATATTCCATATGGAACCTCCGAGCTACTTCACCGAGCTATATATTACTAATTAAGTAATATAAAATCAACCCTTCTAGGTTGAAGAACCTGTTTTCTGATTTCTGGCCAAACGAACCAAAGAATCCAAATTCCTAAAATGGTCTCCCCTCCAGTATACCTTGCTGCAGGTGGGGCATTGGTAGAACTTTCGGTACCGTTGTGCTACCCGGGAGGGAAGAAGGGAAAGTACAGCTTCCTTCAAGACTGGCCGGATGGGGGTCCCGCATACGGGACAACGGCTGTAGGGTTTGAGTTGTCTCCGAAGGTGGAAGTGCTCAAGGACCTCCTGCAGTTGATCCTCCGGTTGCAGACTCTGCACGAGGTAACCGGACAGTACCGCCTTCCGTTGTAGAAGACCTCGATCCCGGGTAAGGATGGTTCGATGTTCTTTCAGAGCCCTATGCACGATCTCTGGATCGTTCCAGTGATTGGCATACGCCACATCGAATCCAAGAAGCCTCAGGTATCTGGCTAGTTTTCCTAGATGGACATCCAGGATGAAGGAAGGGGGGAGGGAGGGGGAGCGACCCTGTTTATCCATAGCCAAGGAACAGTGTACTCTATACACGGTCCGGTTGACAATGAACAAGGATTCTCCTACCTGTCTCTTATACACATCT
>JAOABU010000145.1 GCA_026418195.1 Spirochaetota bacterium
AGACTGAGAGAGGTAGGGCTCCTCCATCAGGGTGAAAGCAGTCCGTAACCCAGCTTGAAGGTAGGGGTTCTTTTCAGCGGTTCCCTCCATAAACCTACCTAACCTCAGGAGTCCCTGAGCGGCGATGGCGGCAGCGGAAGAGTCAACCGGTTCGTAGGGATTGCTAGGATCTGCTGGACGGTCCATGTCTAGGTGATGGAGGTTTGGAGCACCGGTGTCCCAGTAGGGGATGCCATCCGGTGGGGTGGTCTGTATATAGAAATCAGCTGTAGCTTGGGCTACGTCGCGAAACCGCTGCATTACTGCTTGCTTGGTGGGAAAATACGGAAGTTGAAGGGATGAAACTTCTTCTTCTTCCAAAGTTTGAAGGAACTCCAATTCTTCAGCGAAGCCAAGGAGAATCCATGCGAGTCCCCGGGTCCAGCAACTGAAGGGAGAATATCCCTGCTGAGTAGAAGGGGTTCGAAAGGATCCATTGATGGGATTGAAGATCGCCTCATGTGCGGTTCGGCCTCGCACGTCCCATCGATCCCTTCCTGTGCCGTGATATACGATGTATCGGGCTGTGGTTTCCGCATGCTGCAGGAGCCGGCGAAGCAGGTTAATCCGAAGATCCTGCTCATCCATCAAAAACTGACCCAACAGGTATGCCTGAGCCAACGAACGGAGGGACCGTATGGTGTCAGCAAAGAGAGATTGGGGTCCGTTGAAGGAGTAGATATACCCCAAATCTTGGGGAAGGTCTTTCCATCGAGAAGCTTGCACTGCACCGGAAACCTGTAACGCCAATCGGTAGTACCTCTCCTCCCAGGGGTTTTCAGGAATCTTTCCCTCTTTCATCAACCGAAATAGGTTCCCGTAGGTGCTGATGTTGTTGAATCCATGATCATGGACACCCCGGTGGGTCAGATGAACTGCCATATACTTTAGGGTACTGTTCCGGCCATACTCTAGGAACCAGGGTTCATTGGTTAGGTCGTACACAAGGAGGGGAAGACCGAATTGAAAACCCTGGGTCCACTCGGTCCATCCCTGAGAGGTATACTTCCCCATTTTCGTAAAAACAGGTGCTCCATTCACGGGGTTCCAACGGCTGGCGAGAAGGCGAATCTTGGTGGCTGCAAGTTCTGCTGTTTTTTGAACTCTTTCTTGAATATGTCGCTCTAAGGATTCTGGGGGGAAGGGGAGGGATAGATCAATCATCGAGTGTCCCCGCTAATACTAAAGACGAGACACATGGAATCCCCCGTCTATATGGATCACACTTCCTGTAGAGAAAGGAAAGTCTCCTTCCAAAAGGCTCCTCACTGCCTTCCCTACATCCTCGGGAGTACCCCATCGTTTCTGGGGAACAAGGCCTTGTTCGATAAGGGTGTCATACTTGGTTTTGACCCCGCTAGTCATATCGGTAGCCATGATACCTGGCCTGAGTTCGTACACCTGTATTCCCGCTTCAGCGAGACGGCTGGCCCATAATTTTACTGCCATAGCAAGCCCTGCTTTGGAGATGCAATACTCCCCGCGTTGAATGGAAGCAGTGTCTGCTGAAATAGAGGTAACAAACACGATCTTGAATCCCCCCAGTACTCGGGAAGATGGTTTTTCCTTCACCCATCGACGAGCTACCATCTGGGTAAGAAAATAGGGCCCTTGTAAGTTAATCCGAATCAATTCTTCGAAGGATTCTTCTGAAGCTTCTAGAATATCTGCCCGTATCCGTGGAGCGATGCCTGCATTGTTCACTAGAGCATCTAGATATCCGAAGGTACTCCATGCTTCTGTGACAAGCCTCTCCCGATCTTCCCGTTTTCCGATGTCGGCTTGAAAGATCTCGAACTGTTGGTCTGTTGAGGGAGCGATTTCCCTGCAAGCAGCTTGAGTTTCTTCTGCAGCCTTTCGGTTACCCGCATAGTTGATGCCTACAGAAAAACCTGCTTTCGCTAACTCTAACGCTACTCCTCTTCCCAACCCTCGACTTGCCCCAGTTACTAGGGCTACTGGACGATCCGTCTTGGCCATTTCTCATCCTTTCTTCATTTTGTTGCATGCAATTTCATACCAGTATGGAACGAGATAGAGGATCTGTCAAGGGTATTTTTTGCCCGGTACATTCCGGTTGCCAGAACAGGCGCAATCGTGCATAGTTTTTCCTATGAGTCTCATCGCGCTGAAAAAGGTGGATCTGTTCAAATCGGTTCCTACCTCCACGCTGGATACCTGGTTAAAAGGGTTCACCCCTCTTCAACGGGAGTATCGAAAAGGGAATATCCTCCTAATACAAGGAAAAGAGTATCTGGATCTCTGTTGTATCCTTTCAGGGGAGGTGAGTGCAGAGATTCAGGACTACAGCGGAAAGGTGCTCAAGGTAGAAACCCTAAAAGCGTATGAATCTATCGCTACTGCGGTGCTGTTTTCACCAGACAAACTTCTTCCTGTTACGGTAGTAGCGCAGACGGATGTGTCCACTTTGTGGATTCCCAGAAAAGAAATTCTTCGACTTTGTAGAATGAGTACAGAATTCCTGGAAAAACTTCTCTGTGACATGGGGGCACGGCTTTCTTTTCTGGCACAGAAGATCCGATTCCTTCAGTTCAATACAATTCGGAAGAAGATCGCTGAGTACTTGCTGATCCAACTCCGAAATCAAGGAAAACGCACACTGCAGGTACGACATTCTAGGGAAATGCTCGCTGAGATGTTTGGAGTAACTCGACCTGCCCTTTCCCGGGTGTTTTCCGAACTCTGCAAGGAAGGAGTGATTTCGACCGAGGGAAAGATGATTCAGGTTCTCGATCCTGTGCGACTCCGGACCATGGCAGAGGAGGAAGAGTGAGGGTTAGGATGGGCTTTAGCAATCAAGAGGAAGGATTTGGACGGGTCGAAAGGTGTGCCATCGTAGGAACCCTCTACGGATGCGATTCCGAATCCAGCTTCTTCCAGAGCTCGCATGAAACGATTACGGGTGAGCCGGTAGAGGGTAAAGCGGTTCGAATACTCGCTCCCCTGGGCAAGCAGTTCCGTTTCGAAGTACACATGATCGGGATCAGGGCCTGGAGTGTACCGACGGACGAGTTTCACTCCTCCTCCTTCAAGAGTTGGTAAGTCATAGTAGGGCGTATCGTAAAAAGTGACGCGGTCAAAATTCACGATCTGGACCAATAGGATTCCTCTAGGTGCGAGCAGGCTCCTGAAGCGCTTTAAAGCGGTTCGTATCTGTTCTTCGGTACTTAAGTGGGGTAGGGAGTTCCCGATGCAGTAGATTCCGTCGAACGTTCCTTCGGAAAAAGAGGCTAGGGTGCGCATATCTTCAGTGAGAAATAGTTTGGATGGCAAATCTTCAGAGGCAATAGGAACTGAGGATGGACGAGAAGCGAACCGGTGCACGAACTTTTGGCGAGCCTGCTGAATCATCAAAGGATCAATGTCAACTCCCATGATCTGTTTCCCTTCCTCCCACAGGGGGATGGTATAGGTGCCTGTTCCGCAGGCTACATCGAGGATTCGAGAGGAGTCCTTAAATACATCCTTAAGATAGGAAAGGATGATCGACTCCATGGGAAACACAACATCGTAGTAAGTTGAAAGAGTGTTATAGAAAGTGTTGGGTTCTTCTATCATGAGTATTCTTTCCTTCTGCCTTATTTCTTTAGAGAGGATTCACCCTTCGTTGATGCTATGAAATAGGATTGGAAGGATTCGTTCCTGCCCAGAGGGGGACTTGAACCCCCAAGTCCTTACGGACACTAGACCCTGAATCTAGCGTGTTTGCCAATTTCACCATCTGGGCGTTGGTTGAATACTAAACATCTCGATTCCAGTATGTCAAGAGAAGGAAACTGATTGAAAGATGACTATCCCTGCGAACTTTTCTAGATGGTTCTAAAGAATAAAGCGTCGCTAGAAGGGGTGGGCTTCCGGCGACGCCATCTATGTAAAGCCCGGATTCCCGGGCTGCTCGGCTTGAACCCGATACGCAGTGCGAATCGGGCATGTTCAAAGAAGCGTGAACAGTCTTTCTACTCTTCTTTTACGATTTCGATTTTGATCGTCTGAGTATCTGCTGGACTTTCCTTCGGAGGAATCTCTACCTTCAGAATCCCATGTCGAAATACTGCTTTTACATTCTCCCGATCGAACTTGTCCTCTGGGACATAGTACTTTTGTTCCACAATGTCTTTCAGTTTCAACCGATGCTTGAAGTACCGAATGTTTTCTTCTGGAAGGAACTCACTGGCTACTTTGGCTGACAGAACCATGTAATCACCCTTAAAGGCAAGTTGAATCTGATCTTCCTTGAAACCCGCCAACGCGAATTCGAAGACCAAGGTTTTATCTGCCTTCATGAAGACGTTCGTCGGTGGATAGGGGTAAGTGGGATAGTAATCGGTATTCTCATCCCATTTGGATTTTAGCCGTTCTCCGATTTCGTTCAGATCGAATCGATCGTGGAACGCGGACCCTACTTTTTCTGCGGTTTCAAAGATCTCGTCCATGATTCGTCCAAGATCTACTACAATTTTTTCCTGCATAGAACACCTCGTATAGAGCGTGATTGAGGACCCTTTCAGGCTCCCCTCTTCATCTACGATGAAGGCGGCCCGTTCGGCGCCGCATCTAATAATGTTGCAAAAACTATACCACAATGTTTCTGTTTTGGTCAACTATCTTATTCTATTGCAATCAATTATCTACCTACTTCGACTCACGGAAAGCTTAATCGAATGCTGGAAAAGAATGTTGGATACTTTTGATACATGTTTCCTATACAGGTAGAAAAGATGGGTCAAGATAACTCAGTAGAACTCTTGTAGTTGCGTAAGCGCCATGATACTGGTATGCTTCCTTCATCATGCGGATCCTGTATATCGGCGAAATCGTGGGGAAGGCGGGGGTATTCTGTGTGAAAACTCTACTGCCTACTTTGCGAAAAGAACGACAGATTGATTTTGTGATCGCTAACGGGGACAACGTAACGGGGGGGTACGGGTTAGGGAAGAATCATTCCATCTACTTAAAAAAGCTCGGAATCGATGTTCTTACGGGTGGAGAATGTATATATTATAAAAAAGATATGGTTGAGCATATAGGGAATGTCCCCTATATCCTGCGACCTGCGAACTATCCGCCAGGGAATCCTGGTAGAGGGTACGGTATTTATTCGGTGGGAGGAAGCAAGTTAGCGGTGGTTAACCTTCTCGGACAATCCGGATTCAATCGGGTGCACCTTAGCAATCCCTACAGTCTGTTATCCCAACTGGTTGGAAGGATTCGAGAAACTACTCCCTGTATTCTGGTAGACTTTCATGCTACCACCACCGCAGAGAAGTATTCCCTGTTTTTTCATGCGGATGGGATGGTATCCGCAGTGGTTGGTTCCCACATGAAGGTCCTGACAGCAGATGCGAGGATCCTTTCCAAAGGAACAGCTGTGATCTGTGGAGCTGGAAGAACAGGAAGCATCCAAAGTGTTGGTGGATTGGATCCCGAAATCGAGATCCGAAAATTCCTGACCCAAATTCCTGAACGATCGAAGGATACCTGGGATACGTTGGAATTACAAGGTGTAATGATAGAGATAGATGACACGGGAAAGGCTCGCTCTATTGAAGCGATCCGGATTCCCTGTCAGGAGGTGCCGAATGAGAGAAATCGGGATAGTGACCAGGATTGAGGGAGATCGGGTACTGGTAGAGTGTAAGCCTAGTTCCGCCTGTCATTCCTGTAAGGGTGAACTGTGCGCAGTGAAGAACCGGAGTATTCCTGTGCAGAATATTCATCATTTACCTGTACAGGTAGGCGACCGGGTTGAGATTTCTGTTCCTTCCACGCAAGCACTTTCAGCGGGATTCCAGGTTTTTGGGATTCCCCTGTTCCTTTTCATTGTCTTTTACCTATCTGCTAGGTATATCGTCCCTCATGTGTCAGAAGGAACCCAAATCGGATGGGGGATGTTGGGACTGGGTTTGGGGTTCCTTGGCATGTTTTTCTGGGGCCGTAAATCAGCTCGATTACCGATTCTGGAAAAACGATGGGAAGGCTCATTCCCGGAAGACTCCCTAGAGGAAGTACCAGAACACTAAGCGTATTCCCGTACCAGTTTATTGATCGTTTCTGCCATTTTGGAGAGGGATACTTGGTACTGGATAAACCCATTCTCGAAGGCGACTCGGGGCATGCCATACACGATGCAGCTTTCCTCGTCTTGCCCTATGGTGATGCCCCCTTCCCGATAGATGGCACCGATCTGGGTAGCACCATCCTTTCCCATCCCTGTCATGATCACCGCTAGGGCTCGATTCCCATACTGTCGGGCTACGGATTCGAAGAGGACATCTGCAGAGGGCCTATGTCCATTCACCGGAGGGGTATCCAATAGATGTACCACAGCCGCAAGGGGCTTCTTTTCTACTACAATGTGTCGGTTGCCCGGTGCGATGAGGATCCTTCCAGGTCGCAGGATATCCCCTTCTGAAGCTTCTTTCACTTCTAAGGCACAGATTCGATCTAAGCTTTTCGCGAACTCTTCGGTAAACCCGGGAGGCATATGCTGAACCACCACAATGGGAACCGGGAAGTTTGGGTCTAGTTTGGGGAATACCTCGCGTAGGGCATTGGGGCCACCGGTAGAAACACCAATAGCGACAATTTCGATGGGTCCAGGTGCCTTGCGGGGAATAGGAGGTTTTACCATCCTTTCCACTGACGGAGCAGGTGTAGGGGGAACGATCGAAGTACGGACCTGCCCTGCAGCTGTATCCTTTGTAGAAGGAACGGAAGTCACACCTGGAATGACAGTAGATTGGATGGGTTTGCTTCGATTCTTTTTATACTTTCCGCCGTACGCACGGATCATTTCTACTAGAACTTTCTGGACACTTTGAAGCTCCGTTCCATCACCCCCGGTAGGTTTCAGAATAAAGTCGGACGCTCCTAGGGAGATGGCCTCCATCGTAATATGAGCCCCCTGTTCGGCGTGAGAAGATAGGATGATTACCGGAATCTGGATGTTTCTGCGCACCCGTTCTCGAAGAAACTCAATCCCATTCATCTCAGGCATCTCTAAGTCCAGGATAATCACATCTGGATCGAGTTTGTCTAGTTTTGCTAAGGCAAAGGCACCGTTCATCGCTTTCCCTACTACCTGGAGATCTGGTTCGTGCTCGACGATCCGTCCAATTAGGTTACGCATCAAGGCTGAGTCGTCTACAATGAGAACGGAGATTTTTTCACCCGACACTTTTTGCTCCTTCTTATGGTGTTCTCTTCAAAGGTTATAATGATACGTTCAGCCTAGATCAAACAAATTTTCTATAAATACACGCCCAATCGGTTTTAATGAACTCAAACCGGGTGTTCATACCGAAGAGGGATTCCGAATGGCCGATGAATAGGTAGGAGTGATTGCTCATGGCTTCCCAAAACCGCTCTATGGAGGCTTTCTGAGCTGCTTCATCGAAATAGATTAGTACGTTTCTGCAGAAAACGACATCGAGGTTACGGAGGCCACTATCGTTCTTTAAGTTGTGATAGTCGAATCGAATAAGCTGTTTCAATTCTTCTTTTACCTGATACCCGTTTCCCTTCCGTTCCATGTACTTTTTCAGATACTTTTCCGGGATGTCCTGCACCCGATTTTCAGGGTAGAATCCCTCCTTCCCTACCATGAGGGACTTCAGGCTAATGTCGGAAGCTACGATTTTAATCCGAAAATCCGGTGGCAAGATGTCTTTCAATACCATGGCGATGGTGTAGGGTTCTTCCCCGGTTGAACATCCCGCACTCCATACCCGGATTTCTTTGTCTCCTTTGGGCGTTTTATACTTGATGAGATCGGGGATCACGTACTGTTCCAGGGTATCGAAATGAGCGGTATTTCGGAAAAATCGGGTAAGGTTTGTGGTGACCGCATCTAGGAGAAGTTTCAATTCTTCCGGGTCTTTTTTCAATTGATCATAGTAGGCAGAGGCAGTAGTTTGATTCACCGCTTTCAACCGTTCCCGGATTCTACTTTCGAGAATCGTACGATTGGTGCTGGAAAAGTGTATCCCACTGGCTTCATAAATGAGGGTGCGAAACTTTTCGAACTCTAAATCATTTAGGGCTTCTGACATGTACTAGTTAGAATAGGGTTCCAAACCATGACTGTCAAGATCGGCTTTTTCAATTGACATTTATCCTAACGGTGCGAATAATACCAGTACATGAAGAAATATATTTTCGTTACCGGAGGCGTATGTTCGAGTCTGGGCAAAGGAATCGCTGCCGCATCCATCGGCTGTTTGCTGGAACACCGGGGGATGCGTGTACGGATGATCAAGATCGACCCCTACATAAACGTGGATGCGGGTACGATGAGCCCTTACCAGCATGGGGAAGTATATGTTACCGATGATGGAGCAGAGACCGATTTAGATCTGGGTCATTACGAAAGATTCCTTGGTTATTCATTAAGCAAGAGGAACAATACAACAACAGGGCAGGTATATTTTGAAGTAATAACAAAAGAAAGAAAAGGACATTATTTAGGTAAAACAGTTCAGGTAATACCTCATATTACAAATGAAATTAAGCGAAGAATGACTATTTTCGAAGGTGAGTATGATTTTATTCTAATCGAGATTGGAGGAACGGTTGGTGATATAGAATCGCTTCCGTTTCTGGAAGCACAACGTCAGATGTGGCTCGAAAGAGGTCCGCAAAATGTATTGAATATTCATTTAACTTACGTTCCATAT
>JAOABU010000156.1 GCA_026418195.1 Spirochaetota bacterium
ATCTTCTACCCTCCACGGCTCGCTCTCCTTCACCCCAGCCGTGTAGCACGCGTTATACCAACTTCCCCCTTACCCTGTCAAGTACTTTCTCCCACTTTCCTCAAACTTTTTAGCTCACAGGGACAATTATTTTACCCCTCCTCCCCCTCACCCGTCAAGCCCTAGATGCAAATACTCTGTATAGGGCTTGTTATAGAACCCAATTACTCCCCCATCTACCTGGAGAAAACTTTAGCACTATAAACGAATCGCAAAGGGAGAGTTTTACTCTCTGACGTTCTAGAATCCCCTTTCGAGAAATGGAGCTCGTAAGGCTAACCGAAATCTTTCTTTTCAGCTACCTATACCCCGCACTCCTCGATTGAGGCGAGGGGCACTCTACCTTATCTCTTCCCTAACTGTCAAGAGGATATACCTACAAAAATATAGCCATTCTACTTAAAACAGGCAAATCCATTTGTCCAGCGTAACCTTACTGTGCCTTACTTTTATATTTGTAATAGGCTCGAAGATAATCTATGAGCGAAAGCAACGCAATCAACGCTGCAGCAGCAAATAAACCTTTGACTACGAGGATCATGGTTTCCATGAAGACAGAGAACCATCCAAGTAGTCTGCATGTATGAATAAACAACCCTGCTCCACCTGCAATCGCATATAGAACTGCTTTTAGTTTCCCTCCCTTTCGCGCAGCCAGTGCATACCCCTCCCTATACAGGATCATGCGAAGATAGGTGATGCCAAACTCTCTGTACATGATCAAAATAAAAGCCCACGCGGGCATGATCCCTGTAGCTACAAAGCAGACAAAATAGGTAAGCCTTGAGACTACATCCGCAAACGGGTCGAGCAATTTCCCCGTATCCGTCACCTGATCCAATGCACGAGCTAAGGACCCGTCTACTGCATCGGATATTTCCATCAGAAAGTATATGGCCCAGAGAAGAATCAAGGTAAGGATTCCTCCTCTTCCCGTCCATAAGGGAAAGTAGAAGGATAGAAAAAAGACAGGAGAAAGGTAGATTCGGGAAGAGGTCAGAAGATTGGGCAGGTTCATGAGGCAAGCCTATTGAGAAACTCTTTTTCTGTCAAGAATTTGTTCATTGACACGGATGAATCCTTTTTTTAGATTACCCCCATGCAACAGGAACCTATTCTGAAAAGTATCAACTGGACAATCGGTTTACTATATTGCCTCCAACTTTTCCTGTTCTTCCTTGTGCTCCTACTCTTTAAGATTTCTCTCCCATACTCAGCTATTCTTGCATTCGTTATTTTCCTATCTGTCCTACATATTGGATTATGGATCTTCCTTTCTATCATGCATGATCATTTCACCGTTATTCCTACAGGGGAAAAGCTAGATCGGATCAATATTGCAAACAAAATTACCCTATTTAGAATCAGTTCTACACCTTTTGCCGGATTCCTATTGCTTTTGATTCCCAAGCATCGAATCTGGCCAGTACTGGTTCCGGTCATCCTCCTCGTATTTCTTTCGGACATGTTCGATGGAGCAATTGCTCGTGGGAATAGGCAGATCACTAAAATCGGCAAATATTTGGACAGCATCAGTGATTACTCCATATTGATCGTGGTTTCTTTCATCCTAGTGAAATACCGAATGCTCCCAGACTGGCTCTTTCTTCTGATTTTATTTCGGTATACGTTTCAAGCCATCGGCATGTTATCCCTCTTGATTTACCAGGGGTACGTACATCCGATCGCCACCATGTTAGGAAAAGCCTCGGTATTCTCCACCATGCTTCTCTACAGTGCAGAAATTGTGCAAAAGATCCCTCCCATTGGAAAATCCATTCAATTTGTCCTACCCGTTCTGGAATGGATCGTTGCCATGATTGTAGTCGTAGCTCTGATCGAAAAAGTGATTCATTTAAAACGAGGTTTTGTCGAAGCCAAAGAGACTAGAAATCGCATGAAAAAATCTGCGTCTGAGAAAAGGCCAGGAACGGAAAGTTAGGAATTGGTAGCCTGATACAATTCAATCTTCGCTTTTAAATCTGCAGCATCTTCAGAACGAAAATAGGAATATAAGACCCGGTAACCGTCCCGTATTTTCTTATCGAGAATCCAACGAACTTTTCGATTCATCTCCTGGTGAGTTGCAAAGGTGAAGATTTTTTCCCGTGACCGATCTAATCTTCTACCCCACATGACAGTTAACGTGAAAGGAGCGAACAAAGACCCCTGTCGATCGTGTATTGTATAGTAAAAGGCATGACCCTGGTTATCCTTCCTGTACAAAGTTACCATCATACCCTGCTTATCGGTATTCGTGCCGAAAAGATTGAAAAAATCACCCTTCTTCGATTCTGTACTTCCCATTGGCATCACATCGAATCGAAAAGGAAGTAAATACGCTCCTAGCCTCCAATGTAAGAAGAACCATTCGCTCTTTCTGTTGAGGAAGTGCTCGGATGAATGGATGGTTCTTGTTGCCTTCGTTGGATGTACTTTCCAGTAAGAAAGAACCTACAGCTACAATTTTACAGTACAGAGGAGGTAGGGCAAACATTCTGTACACTAAGGAAAGACTTCGCTCACGTATTTGAAGGGTAATAGTTCTTTCAGGTACAGATACATAGAGGGCACCCTTCCTAGGAAGGGTTATGATCAACCCAGTTCCCTCTCTATCCAGTCTGATGATTTCCAGAGAACAGAGTTCTTCACTGTCCCACACGGGACTCCATTCCTTGAAGAGCCGGGGAAAGAAAAAAAAGGGAAAAAAAAGAATGAAACACACTAAAGCAACCCCTAGAATTTTTCTTATCCCAGAAAGCGAAGCGGCACCGCTGAGTAGTATTCCTCCTCCTGTTCCTAAGGAAACCAAAAATCCGAACTCGTCTGCATGTTCCATTGACCACACGAAAGATTCCTGAAAAGAGCTCCAGATCCCAACTAGGAACCAAAGGAATGCGAAGGTGAGTAAGCCTAGGAATACTGACAAGCGTCGGAGTCGTGTTTCTCCAACCACTTTACGAGACAAACAGCACAGGAAGAGTCTATGAATCGAGGCACCTAAAAAAAGGGAACCCAAACCTAAATACCGGACCCATTCCTCCGTCATGCTCATTTAGGAATACTCAGATACTTCTCCCGAACATATTGAAGAAAATACTTAGAATCGAGAGGGGAACCAGAGATCTTCCGGCAGAGTTCTTCTGCGGAAAACACCTTCCCATGCACATGAACATGTTCCCGTAGCCACAGTACGACCGTACCATATTCTCCTCGTTCCACTTCCCTCAATACATGGGGGTGTTGTTTCAACAATGAGGAGAAAAACTGTGCGGCATATAGGGTTCCCAATGCGTAGGTAGGGAAATATCCGAAACTTCCCATAGACCAATGGATATCCTGTAACACTCCCTCCCCATCATGAGAAGGTCGGATGCCCAGCAATTCCTCCATTCCATCGTTCCAGGCAGCGGGAAGATCGGAAAGAGAAAGAGTATCCTCAATTAATGCCTTTTCCAGGTTGTACCGCAGAAGGATATGCAAGGGGTATGTAACCTCATCCGCCTCCACCCGTATCAGAGATGGGCACACTCGATTGATGGATTTCAGAAACGTATCAAAAGGAACTTGTTCTAAGGCTGGCAGATAGTCCTTCCTAAGAATCGGAAACCAGTATGTCCAAAAAGCCCTATGCCGGCCTATAAAATTTTCCCAAAATCTTGATTGGGATTCATGGATTCCTAACGATACTCCTTCCGCTAATATTGTTCCACGAATCTCTTCTCCAAACCCTAAGTCATATAAACCATGTCCAGCCTCATGGATGATTCCGAATATAGCTGTAGGGAAATACGTGGGGTTGTAGCGAGTAGTGATACGTACATCATCCTTCCCAAGGGTTGAGGTGAAGGGATGCACGGAAACATCTAATCGTGCTCTGTCCCAGGGAAATCCAATGGCCTGTAGGATTCGCTTTCCAAAATCTTCCTGTGCTTCCTTAGGAAATGGAAGATGGAGACAAGGATCCTCTGGGTTGGAAGTGGTAATTATTTCCTCCAGCATTGGAGCCAGATTCTTCTGTAACTGCTGGAAGAGAGGAGAAAGGATCTCACAGGTCATCCCAGGTTCGTACTCGTCCAAAAGGGGATCATAGGGAGTGTCTTTGTATCCTAACGCTGCAGCAAGCTCCCGAGTCAGGATCAAGATTTCCTGTAGGTAAGGTTTGAACAACTCAAAGCTGGCTTCTTTTCTAGCTTGAGCCCATTTAGCTTGCCCAACACTCGTGGCATAGGAAATACGGGATACTAGACTCTTGGGAATCCTGCTTGCTCGATCCAGCTTTCTGTTCCACTCTCGCAAGAAGGCAACTCGCTGGATAGGAGTGAGAGGGTTAAAAAGGCCATTTTCTGATGGTTCATTCTCGATTTCTAGTTCTTCTTTTGCATGTTCTAAAGCTTCTTTTGTAGCGGTGGACGTGATCTTCTCATGAATAAGGGTCTCCAAAAGGGAAATTTGCTCGGCACGTTCCTCTATACCCCGGGATGGCATGTAGGTTTCTTGGTCCCACCCTAACAAGGAGGATACATGCTTCAATAGGTACACCTCATGATCGATCTTTCTTAATGCTTTCCAACCCTTTGAATTCATCAGTTTGGCTCTTTCCGTTCAATTTTTTCTTTCAATAGCTCCACCAGTTTCGAGGTGGTCAAACTTGGAATTTGCTCTCCGCCACGAGTGCGGACGGAAACAGTGTTACTTTCCTCTTCTTTGGCTCCTACGATGATCATGTATGGGATTTTTTGTGTCTGAGCTGTACGAATCTTGGCGTTCATCCGAGCATCGCTCAAGTCCACCTCTGCCCGCAACCCTTCCCGTTTCAATGTTTCACATACATGGGCTGCATAGGTATTGAAAGTTGGCGCAACAGGAATTAGTATGGCTTGCACCGGTGCAAGCCATACAGGAAAAGCTCCGCTGTAATGTTCGATCAATACTCCAAAGAACCGTTCCAATGAACCTAATAAAGCCCGATGGACCATAAAGGGTCGTTTTTCTTTCCCATCGTTATCGATGAACTTCAGGTCGAACCGTTCTGGCATGTTGAAATCGAACTGGATGGTAGTCATCTGCCATTCGCGTCCGATGGCGTCTTTCACCTTCAAGTCGATTTTTGGACCATAGAAAGCCCCTCCGCCCTCATCCACCTGATAGGTCAACCCCTCTGTTTCGATGGCCTTCTTGAGAGATTCGACGGCGGTATGCCATAAGGAATCGTCCCCAATGCTTCCTTCCGGTCTAGTGGCAAGGTAAGCTTTAATGTTCTGGAAACCAAAATCCTTCCAAATCCTTAAGGAAAATCTTAGGACTTCTAGGATCTCTGATTCGATCTGATCGGGAGTACAGAAAATATGAGCATCATCCTGGGTAAAACCACGGACCCGTAAAAGTCCGTGAAGTACTCCGGATCGTTCGTATCGATACACCGTTCCCAATTCTGCCCATCTTAGGGGTAAATCCCGGTAAGAACGAAGCTGATTTTTATAGATCATGATATGGAACGGGCAATTCATGGGTTTGATGTAATAGTCTTGTTGGTCTATCTCCATCGGGGCATACATGTTTTCCTTGTAAAACCCAAGGTGACCTGAAGTTTCCCACAACCAAGAGCGGCCAATATGGGGAGTATAGAGAATCTCGTATCCATTCTTGCGATGGGCATCCCTCCAATAGTCCTCTATGGCTTGCCGTACTCTTCCTCCTTTAGGATGCCAGTAGATAAGACCCGCTCCGGCTTCCTCATGGGTAGAAAACAAGTCCAGTTCTTTTCCTAGCCGTCGATGGTCCCGTTTTTCTATCTCTGCTAAGCGATCTAGATACGCCTGGAGGTCTTCCGGTCGTTCCCATGCAGTTCCGTAAATCCGTTGGAGCATCTTGTTCTTCTCGTTCCCCCGCCAGTAAGCTCCAGCCACGGATAGCAGTTTAAACGCTTTAGGATGTAACTCTTTTGTACTGGCCACATGGGGACCTCGGCATAAGTCGGTGAATCTACCTTGGGTATAGATCGAAACTTCTTCTCCTACCGGTATCGCATCGATCAGTTCCAGCTTGTATGGCTGGTCATGGAATCGCTTCTTCGCTTCTTCCCGGCTGATTACTTCCTTCCGAAACTCATGCCCTTCTTCAATGATTTTTCGCATTTCTTCTTCGATCTGATTGAGGTCTTCCTGTGTAAGGCTCCTCGGAAGATCGAAATCGTAGTAGAAACCATCTTCGATGGCGGGCCCGATCGCTATTTTTGCATCGGGGAAAATTCTCAATACCGCTTCCGCCATCACATGGGAGGTAGAATGACGAATCCGCTCCAGTGTATCTTTGTGCTCTGTCATAGTTCGTTCCTTTCTCAACACATATTCAATAAAAAACCCTTACGCTCCCTCATCCGTACGCATTCCCTAGGGAATCAACCGTAAGGACGAAAAGCGTAAGGGCTTCGCCCGGCTTTCCGCGGTTCCACCTTACTTCAGGGCTCGCCTTCCGGCATCCCTGCACCTCAATTGACTATATTGTTCGACTCCAGAGGTGGTCTTCACAGGCGCTTATGACAGGAGCCTTTCAGCCACGGGCTTCCCTCTCTTTCGACACAGTTCGCCGCTACTCTTCTCCTTCATTGTCGAACGATACAAAAGTATGAAAACCTTCCCATTTTGTCAAGTTCCATCGTCTCCAATAGCCGATACCGGGCAAGATTCTAGGGCAGCCTGCACATCCTGTAATTCACCTTCCTCAGGCTGCTTTTGCACAAATGCTTTTTCATCAGAGTTCATAGCAAATACGGAAGGGGCAGTGTTCACACAAAGATTACACCCTATACAGTTCTCATCCACATAGTACTTCCCCGGTACATTGTCGAGAATTTTTTTTGTTTTATCCGCCATCGGTTTCCTCCTTCCTTAAGCATACTCAAATTGCCAATAAATACGTGTAATAATTGTTACAAAACCTCTAACTTTTTTGCAAAGCCACCATCAATTTATTGACCACATCTCTGAACACGATTAGTTCCTTCCATCGAGATTCCAACTGGGCGTAGAGCTGCTGCCATTCCCCTTTATTCTCCTCTTTACGAGTTGCATCCGCTCGACTAAAGAGAGTTTCGTACAGATGGTGAAACTCCTGGTGTTTCTTCTCCAAC
>JAOABU010000050.1 GCA_026418195.1 Spirochaetota bacterium
GAGTCTCCCCATGAAATCCAAGCTGATCAGATGGAAATCCTTCCTCCTCGAGATCGATTATACACTTCTTCGTCCGGGATCCCGTTTGTCACCGAGGATGATCTATCAAACCCTGCTCTCTTTTCGAATACCTCAGGTATCTTCCTTCCTCTCCCTCCTGTCCTGTTCCGTCCTGAACCATTTTTTGAAAAACTCGAAGAGTTCATTCGCACCCAACTTCAGGAAACACCGAATGGGAGAATCTATCTAGGACTGAACAACATTGGACATCTGCCTTTTACTTGGAGGTTCCATGAAGAGGAACGGGTTCGGTTTTTCGTCGATTATGGGCTTTATATGGCGAACCGGTTCGCCATACGTATGGTTAAGGATCTAGTGCCAAGGTTAGATTTTTACTATCCCTGGATAGAGGAACCATCATCGGTACAGAATGAGCTTCCCCATCCGCAATCACTTTCGAGAACTTGTTCTGCCGCTCCCTATGGAGAGTTCCTACCCCCCCTATTCATGGGTAGAGCCTGTGTGCACCGCTCGCTACCCAACTCTGGAAGCTGCGTATCCTGCTCCATGCCCATGATCCTACGGCAGGGAAAACGCAAGTTCCTCCTGCGATCCGTGAAGGTAGGCGGCTCCTGCCTGAACCTTCTTTTCCAAATCCCCTAACCGTCATTTAACCACCATCACCTTCCGGATTTCATCCATGTCTGGACCTACGACGCGTATAAAATAGATTCCTCTAGCCACGATTCGGTTCCCCATATTCCGACCGTTCCAGGTGTAAGTATAAGTCCCCTTCCCCTGGGGTCCCCGATGAATCACATACACCAGACTCCCATCGAGGGAGAATACCTGTACCGTAACCATGCCCGGTCGGGTAACCTCGTAGGTCAGAACTGCCTTTTCCCCATTCTCCGGATTGATCACGTTGTTGTAGATGGAGACTCCTCCTCGCTGTCGTATAGGTTCCTGGAGCTTGAAACTCCAGGGGACAAGGCTAGTAGGATCGTTGGGATCCAGAAGCCTAGCACAGAAGAGGTTGCCCAACCGGAAGAGGAAATCCACACTCTTTCCAGCTTTGAACTCACCATCAGTACCCGGGATCAAGAAGTTCTTCAAGGCACCCTGGGATTCGTAGGGGAATATCGCACGTGCATCAGGATTCCCCAAAGGATTCAAGCCCCGTAATCGAATGGGGAACCAAATATTAGGAAAGTTCCGCCGAGGATCATCGTCAGTTTTGTTAAAGTACTGTTCGGGGACGTCTACGTCATAGAACAGAGTCAGGGGCAGGTTCGTGAACGAAGGTGCCTCTATCCGGGCCTGCAGCACGATGTCCCGCACCTGCAAGCGCCCCGTGCCATCAAACACCCGGAGAGTGTTAGAGGACTCCTCCATTGGTTTCCCTTCCACCACCAAACCATCCGATGCCCAGATAGGGGTAACGATCCCCAATCCTACATCTGTGATTCGGTGTAGATCGGTTGCCTGAGCGGGGTTTCCCGTCTTATCCCAAACCCCCTTTGTGGGATCTCCGCTTTGGGGGCCTTCTAGAGCAATTCTAGTGCTTAGAATTTCATCGGGAGAAAGGGCTCGGTCTAAGTAGATCCATGCGTCGTACATACTAAGGGGGTTCTCTCCCCGGGTAATTGGTTCAACTCTCGTGACACTGAACCCATTATTCACGGTAAACTTGGAGGGTGATATCTCTGTTGCATGGTTTTTGTCTCCAAACACGGGTTCGGAAAACTTGATGTACACTTTGGAATCCTTCGCGGAGGCAAGGGCCAACTCTATCGTGGGGGGAGTACGCTCGATTGCCAGATAAGGATACGGTGTGGAGGGTAGTAGGTTTCCTGCCAAGTCGGTGAGGTAGGCTTTCGTATGATCGTAGGTAAACCAGAGTTGGGTAATTAGTCCCCATGGGTGCCCTGAATCTTGTAACAGCACCGTGAAATAGGGATCGTCCTGTGTACTGACCTCGGTAAAGAGGGTGTTATTTACCGTTGTATCGTACCCTGTATTGTACGTATTCAAAAGGGGCGTGATCCCTACTGCCTCGAACTGGAAAGCAAGTCGCTTATCCAATGCGTCTGGGTAGGACCAACAAGAGTCTCGGATCCCGCGAGGAATATTCGGTTGACCAAAGTGCAGGCGACTAGCTGGCCGATCCGGATGTGCATCCGGGTCCGGTGTCCCAGTCCAATCAACGGAAGGATCCCAGGCAACGTCTTCTGAACTATTATCCTGGATAAAGAACTCCATCCGGTTCACCAAGTTGGTTATGGTAGTGGCTCGGCTAACCACTTCTTTGATATCCCCGGGTAGGTACGAAGAGAAAGCAGGAGGGTCGATATCCCAACCTAACCCAATTTTTGTAACATTCACAGAGGATTTAGAATAATTATTTCCATACCCTACATCATTCGTGGGTGGGAATGGGGTAGCATCGAGTATCGAATACGTTGGTCCCAGAATATCTGCCGCCGGCTCTAGCGGATTCCCTGCAGAGTCTTTAATGAAATCGTTATAAACGGACGAAAATACACCGTTAGGCTCCACAGCTACGGGCAAGTAGTGAATAAAACCGGGCCAGTACAGGTTGGGTGGTATACCGAATGAATACCCTGCAATAGAAATATAGAGGCCATGGGCACCATATACATTAGGAC
>JAOABU010000058.1 GCA_026418195.1 Spirochaetota bacterium
AGATGTGTATAAGAGACAGCATCCTCAGGTACCCGCAGCCCTTGTTCAGCTAGATAATGAATCACTCCTATCGCGATAGCATCGCTTCCACAAGCAATGGCAGTGATCCCCTTCCCTATGATATCGAGCTCCTTGGCACGATCGTACCCTTCCTGTTCAGTAAAGTCCCCATAGAGGAAGAGAGATTCATCGAAAGGGATACCATGCTGCTCGAGGACATCCCGATACCCTTTAAAATGTTCGCGGGCAGTCAGTACGGTTTCCATTCCACTAATCATTGCGATAGTTCGGTGCCCTCGATCGATTAAGTATTGGAGGATCGTGTGGGCTGCTTGTCGGTAATCGATAGTAATGAGGGGAAGATCGAGGATCTGGGGTGCTAGCCCTACGATCCGGATTCCGTACTGATGGCTCCTTGTGACATACCTCTGCAGGATGGTACGATAGGAACGGACATCGATCCCTCCTCCGGCAAGGATCACTCCCTTGACCTTGTGTCTCCAGAAGAGTTCCAAATAGTGGATCTCATTCTCCACGTTCCGTTCCGTATTACATACGAAGCATAGAAACCCTTTTTTCATAGCCTGTTCGGTTACACCTTTTGCGATTTCTCCGAAGTATGGGTTGGCAATATCTCGAAGGATCAGTCCCAAAATGTTGTTGAATCCCTTTTTCAACATTTGGGCGGCACTGTCGGGCGAATAGTTCAGTTCCTTGATGGCTTTTTCAATTCGTTCCCGTAGCTCGCGAGACACGGGATAGGAGGGATTGCTGATCACTCTGGAAACGGTGGAAACGGACGTGGAGGCGGCTTGGGCTACATCGCGGATTGATATCCTCTTTCCAGGGCGTTGCACAATTCTAATACTAGAGAACGTTTTACATTCTGTCAAGTAAAATAATCTAATTTTTAAAAGGAATTATTTTTGTTGACAGCAAGAAAAAACGGGTTTATGATACTTTTAACAGAAAACGATTTCTATATTTGCGACGGTTTATAGAAGGAAGACTTAGGTGGTAGAGAAAAGTCATAAACTAGTAGGTGTCCTAGGAACAGGGCTTGTAGGCTCTGCCCTTACAGAAGTACTCCTGGAGCAAGGGTACGAAGTTCATATTTGGAATCGAACCGAGGAGAAGATGGTGCCTTTAAAGGAGAAAGGTGCTCAGGTAGAACCCTCACCAAGTGCGGTAGCAAGTTCCTGTTCCACCCTCATCGTCTCGGTTATGACTACCGATGTGGTAGTTTCTCTCTGTGAAGGCTCTCAGGGAGTCCTATCGGCATCCCCCCTTCCTAGATACATTTTAGACACTACTACAGGGGACCCTGAACAAACGATTGCCCTAGCCATGCGATTGAAACAGCGGGGTATCTACTACTTGGATTCTCCTATATCGGGATCCAGTCGCCAAATACGAGGTCGAAAGGGTGTATTCATGGTAGGGGGAGAGACGGATGCCTTTGAACAGTGTAAGAGTTTGTTCCATGCCTTAGCAGAGAAGGTATTCTATTTAGGTCCGGTAGGCAGTGGTTCCAAAGCAAAACTTGCCACAAACCTCGTACTAGGGTTGAACCGCCTAGCTTTCGCAGAAGGACTGGCGTTTGCCCAATCCCTTGGTTTGGATCTTTCTCGATTCTACGCCCTCATTCGGGAAACGCCAGCCTACTCAATGGCGATGGATGTAAAGGGGGAAAAGATGCTCAAAGGAGATTTTTCTCCCGATGCAAAGGCAGAACAACATTGGAAGGATCTAGGGATTATCCTGAAGTACGCGAAACAGGTAGGGATGCGACTTCCCCTCGGCCAGACCCACTATGACCTATTGAAAGAGATCATTCAGACAGGCTGGGGAGATCTGGACAACTCGGTGGTCTTTAAATACCTGCAGGAAAGGAAAGGCAGGATTGAGTGAAACGGGCCTTCTGTAACGAGATTTTGCAACCCATTGGATCTTCCCGTAGGTGGATGGAAAGTCTGGAAACTGTTCGATCTCTGGGCTTTGAAGGGGTAGAAATCTCCCCTTTCACCATCGGAGATGACCCTACCCAGATGGATCCTGCCGAACTTCGATCCCTTCGGTTGCATTTGGAACATGTTGGTATCCAATGCATCGGATTCCATTGGCTCTGGAGTACTCCCGTAGGGCTTATAGGATTGCACCCCGATCCTTCCATTCGGCGTAAGGCTTGGGAGACTTTGCGGGTGTTGGCCAGACAGTGTGCGATTTTAGGCGGACAGTTCCTCGTATTGGGATCAGGCAAACAGCGATCCTTCGAGGGGATCTCTACCCTACAAGCGAAAGGTATTTTTTTAGAAGAATTAAGTAAAACCCTTCCAGTGCTGGAAGAAACTGGTGTCTCCCTCTTGATTGAACCTCTTCCAAGGTCGAGCACGAACTTTCTCAACACTCTGGAAGAGGTGGTGAACATTCTAAAAGAAATCAATTCGCCTGTTCTGGGTACCCTCTTCGACTTTCACAATACTACCGACGAACTTTTACCATGGGAAAGGTTGATAGAGAAATTCATACCGTGGATTCGACACGTACACTTCAATGGGATGGATGGAAGTGTCCCTTCTCAGGTGGATCCTAACTATACATCTTTGTTTCGAACTCTACGTGAAAGAGGATATAAGGGATGGGTATCTGTGGAACTCTTTCGGGAGTTCACTGATCCTATAGGTGTGCTGAAACGTGTGAGGAATCTGCTGGAAGTGTATGAGGGAGTAGGTTTTTAGGGTAATACACATGGTAACGATAGGATCCCTTCGTAGAAGGGCATGAAAATACGAGAATCCTTAGACAAGGAGGGATAGATATGAAGAAGTTCACGTCTATCACGGCAATCAGTGTTCTATTGTGTTTGGTTGTAGTGTTCCTAGGCTGGTCCGGAGGTACCAAGGAAGAGAAGAAAGCTACTTCCTCTCCTGCTACTCAGGCACCTGCTCCGGGTCCCAAGCTTACCTCTCCGGTAACGATACGATTTGCAACCATGAGTCTAGGAACCAGTATGTATGTGTATGCATCCACCATTACCCAGTTGGTTCAACCGGAACTACCCAAAGGTTCCTCCTTCGATGTGCAAACTACTGGGGGTGGTGTGAGTGCACCCTACCTCATTGCTCAAGGGAAAGCGGATCTAGCATTGGGGAATGCGGCTCCAGCTAGGTGGGCGGTGGAAGGAACGGTACTGGGAAGGCCCAAAGCGGAAGGTGTGACTGCATTGGTAGGGGGGATGGATGCTCCCTATATCGTGATCATTTTTACCGACAAGTTCGTGAAGAAAACGGGGTTCTCCTCGGTAGCTGATATCGTCAAAGCAAAGTACCCTGTTCGTGTGGCAGTGAAAACCGTTGGTGGATTGGGCGAAGTGGCGTGCCGTCATGTGTTCGAGATCGCGGGAGCTACGTACAACGACATCAAATCGTGGGGTGGAACCGTGAGTCATGTGGCTCCTACCGAGATCGTGAGTATGTTGCGGGACGATAAAGCAGACATCACGATTGATCATGTTCCTGAAGGCCAGGCTGCCATTACCGAGCTTACCATGACGACTTCGGTACAATTTTTCGGATTGACTGCGGTAGAACAGGACAAAATGGCTCAACTTGGATGGGATAAGATCGTGATGCCCAAAGGAACCTGGAAAGGGCAGGATAAGGATCTTCTCACCATGAGCACAGGGATCGTGCTGCTTGCCTCTGCCTCCATGCCGGAGGAGGTAGCGTATTTGATTACCAAAAAAATCTGCGAAAACAAGAAAACCCTGGTGGATGCTCATGCGGCGATCTCTGTGTTCGATCCGAAAACGGCATGGATGCCGGCAAAGGTCGGAGCTCCCTTACATCCTGGTGCTGCTCGTTATTACCGTGAAATGGGATACATGAAATAGGAAAGGTTTCTATGAATACACGGAAGATCCTCCTGACAATTCTTGTCCTATCTTGGCTCGGGTACCAGATGTACCTCGCCCTAGTGACGCCCCTTCACCCCTTACTCCAGCAACCAATCCATCTCGTGTTTGCCCTGCTCGTTGTGCTCTGGTTCTATCCGATAGGAAAGGGGTACCTGCGTATCTTCGATATTCTCCTAGCGGTAATTTTGCTGGGGGTGGGATATTACTTCATTCATGAAACCCAGCGCCTTCAACTCAGGATTCCCTACGTAGATTCTACCACTTCCCTCGATATCGTAATGATGCTTGTGGTTGTAGGAATCTTGCTGGAAGCGGTTCGGCGAGTGCTAGGGTATAACCTATTGATCTTCATGCTCCTTTTCATTGCCTACGCAGCATTTGGGAAGTACTTTCCTGGTTGGCTCAAGTTTGGGGGGATCGACCTTACCAATTTTACAGAACTCATGATCATGGGCCCCGATGGGATCTTCGGGATCCCCCTCGGGGTTTCCGCCAATTATCTTTTCTACTTCATCCTGTTCGGGGCCTTCTTTTCTGAGCTTGGGGGTGGGAAGCTCCTGATCGATTTAGGATTGAAGCTGGCAAAATCGCAGACAGGAGGCCCAGCTAAAGCGGCTGTCATTTCTAGCGGATTGATGGGTATGGTAAGTGGAAGCGCGGTAGCGAATGTCACGACTACAGGGGTTTTGACTATCCCCCTCATGAAAAAGGTAGGGTACAAGCCGGAGCAAGCGGCTGCCATCGAAGCGGTAGCTTCTACGGGGGGGCAGATTATGCCGCCCATCATGGGAGTCGGGGCCTTTATCATGGCAGAGATGCTGGGAGTGAAGTATGCGAAGGTGGCTATCTCTGCCACAATCCCGGCATTGATCTATTACATTTCTGCTTTTTTGTTGGTGGATTTTTTGGCTCGAAAAAAGCGTTTGCATCAGGAACAGGTGGTATTCCAAGTGGATCCGATCCTTCCGAGGCTCTACCTCCTCATCCCCGCTATCGTAGTGGTGTACTATATCCTTGCGGGTGCATCCCTCATGACTGCAGCGGTACGGGGAACAGCCTTAGCGATCTTGATCAATCTGATCCGGAAGAAGGATCGTCTTTCCATCGAGGGATACTTCAACTGTCTCCTGCAAGGAGTGAAACAGGCGGCGGTAATTGCGGTTCCTACGGCTTCGGCAGGATTGATCATCGGAGTGGCGATTCAATCGGGTCTCGCTACGAAGACTTCCCATGTGATGGCTTCTTTAGGTGGAGGGAATCTTCCTCTCGCTCTTCTTATGTCCACCATTGGGAACATTATACTGGGAATGGCGTTGCCTACCGTAGCGGCCTATGTTGTTTCTGCGATCTTGTTCGTTCCTACCTTGATCAAACTGGGAGTTCTGCCATTGGCTGCTCACATGTTCGTATTCTACTTTGGAATCATTGCCCAGATCACACCCCCTGTGTGTTTGGCCTCCTTTACGGCAGCAGGAATTGCGGGTTCAGATAGCTGGAAAACCGGATGGACCGCGTTTCTGTACGCTACGGTAGCTTTCCTAGTTCCTTTTGTGTTCGTTTACAAGCCTGGTTTGCTCCTAGTGGGGGATGTTCTTTCTATTGTGGAAGTCGTTCTGATCACCCTAATTGGGACATTTTTCCTAGTGGGATCGGTTTCCGGATTCCTATTCCTCGAATTACCCTCAATCTGGACTCGAATCCTACTATTTGCCGCAGCTGTACTCGTGATCCTTCCTGAAGTTCTTTCTACGGTAGCAGGGATTTTTATAGGAGGGGGAGTAAGCGTGATCCAATACCTGCGCTGGAAGCAGAACAAGGGGTAAGTCCTATATGGACATTCCGAAGATTGTAGTTCTTACGGGTGCTTCGGGCGGCATCGGTCAGGTCTGTTTGGAAGCGTTTGTGCGACGAGGTTGCCGGGTGATCGCTGTGGACATGAATATAGAGACCCTCGAAAGACTCGTATGGGAAAAAGGATGGGAAGAATCGGTCGAAGTGGTTCGGACCGATTTAAGACGCGAATCCGATATCGACGACCTTGTCCGGGTTATTGGAGAAACTTGGGACCATGTAGATGTTCTGGTGAACAATGCGGGCATCGTAAAGCGAACGCCTACGGATACAACTTCCCTGGAAGAATGGAACGAAGTATTGGCCGTGAACTTGACGGGAACCTTTCTCATTACCAAAGCCTTGCATCCTCTCCTGCAACGGTCGAAGCAGGGGAGGATTGTGAACCTCTCCTCTCGAGCTGCAGGCCGTCCTCATCTCAATGCATCTCCTGCGTATGGAGCCACCAAAGCAGCTCTCATTTACCTAACCCGACACTGGGCGGCGGAATGGGCTAGGGATGGGATTCGATGCTTTGCCATTGCACCAGGACCTGTGCGAACTCCCATGTTCGATACCCTGGATCCCCTACAACGGGATAAAACCCTTCAAGATCTTCCATTGGGTCGGTTGATCGAACCAGAAGAAGTGGCTTCTCTGGTTCTCTATGCGGCGTTAGATTGTCCAGAGGTAATGACGGGACAGACCTTTCATTGTAACGGTGCCACGTACTGGACATAACTAAAATAGGAGCAGGAAATATTTTCCCTGTGTTCCAGGTATTGAGAAAAATATTCTCAGTTTTCAATGGGATTCCCATAAGATAGGAGGGAATCCATTTCTCTTCTTGGCATTCTTTATGCTATATTTCCTGTATGCGAATCCAAAAAGTACGGGAAGAGGTGTTGTTCTACACAATTACGATCGCTACCTTTCTGCTTCTAGCTATCCTTTCCGTACTGTTTCTCCATAGAGAACAGGTGCATAACCGTCAGATGTTAGAGATCGATACTATCCGCTTGGCGACTGATCTCATAGAACTTCTGCGACAACGCTCCTCTTTAGAACCTTCCGATCTTCGTTCCGACATTGTGGGATTCGGTCTGTATGGAGCAAACGGAAAAGTTTTGCATCGTTTCGGGACAGCTCCCGAGGATATCCTCCCTTGGATCACCAATTCTGACCAACCCAGAAATCGACTAAATCGGGTGGAGTTCAAGGGAAACAGATTGGTGATCCTTCGGACTCTAGGCGTACCGTTCATGGGTAGGGAGCAGATGCGAAACATGATGCGAGGGAGGATGAAGGACATGATGATGCCATTTCCCGTGGAGCCGCTCCCCCCTGCAGGGAGAGTCGTGTACCTGGAACTGGACATTCGAGAATGGCAGATGTCCCAACGACTCATTCAGTATGGCTTCTATCTTGTTCCCCTGCTCCTTGTCCTGATCTTCATAGGAACTACGATTCTGTATAGAAAAAACCTGGCTTATCGGCAGAATGAATTGCGGAATCGAGAGTTGGTGCAACTCGGGGAAGCGGCTAGAACCCTTGCTCATGAAATCAAGAACCCTCTAGGGGCCATACGTATCCAGACGGCTACCCTGCAGAAGGTGCTCCCAGCATCCTATCAACGCAACCTCCAGGTCATTACCGAAGAGGTGGATCGACTGCGACTTCTGGTAGACAAGGTGGGCGACTTCCTCAAGAATCCTCTCGGGGATCCAGAACCAGTGGATGTGAACACCATGATTCAGGATCTTCTTCCTCGGTTCCCCATCTCTATTTCCTTTGTTCCCAAATCCGCTGAACCATTGAGAGTCTGGGTCGATCGAAATCGGTTCCGAACTGTTTTGGAAAATATTCTTCGAAACGCAGTAGAAAGCTTCCCTTCGGTGGAGGGTAGTCTGAAAGACATAGAGCCATCCACAGAAACGAGCTGTGAAAAGGTGATCATCGAAACGA
Organism: Spirochaetota bacterium; assembly: GCA_026418195.1. Lineage (GTDB taxonomy): Bacteria > Spirochaetota > Spirochaetia > DTKZ01 > DTKZ01 > DTKZ01. The sequence goes on from JAOABU010000058.1 coordinate 7,712, forward strand.
ACAGAAGGATGGAGCGAATAGAAATTCGTGTGCTGGACCGGGGTACGGGACTACCCACAGGGGCAAGGGATCGGATCTTCGAGCCGTTCTTTACGACAAAACCGACGGGTTCAGGGATCGGTTTGGCGATTTCTAAACGATTTGTGGAGGCTGCGGGAGGTACGTTAGAGGTGCTTCCCCGTTCAGGGGGAGGAACGGAGGCAAGGATCCTTCTTCCCATATATCGCGAGGTGAAACATGCGGATTCTAGTGATCGATGACGAGAAGAACCTTCGGGAGTCTATCGTCGAGTACCTTTCCCTGGAAGAGATAGAAGCTGTGCCCGCTTCTTCTGGAGAGGAAGGTCAGACCCTTTTGCAGAAGGAAGTGTTTGATGCAGTAGTATTGGATCTCAAAATGCCAGGAATTTCCGGGATCGATCTTCTTCAATGGATTCGAAATTCAGGACCCGAAGTTCCTGTGATCATGATGTCCGCTTTTGGGGACGTACAGGATGCGGTGAAAGCAATGAAACTGGGAGCAAAGGATTATCTGGTGAAACCTTTTGATCCAGCAGAGCTAGTGCTTCGGTTGAAACGGATAGGGGAAGAGCAGTCCCTCCGGAGGAAAGTCCTAGCTCGAGGCGAGGGGGAAGGTTGGATTGGCGAAAGTCCGTCCATCCTGCAGATCCGAAGATTAGTGGAAAAGGTGGCCCCCACCCTATCGACCATCCTTATCACAGGAGAAAGTGGCACCGGTAAAGAAGTGTTGGCTCGCGAAATTCACCGACTCTCTGCCCGTAAGTCTGGGCCCTTCGTACCCGTTAACCTAGGGGGGATCCCTGACACTCTGGTAGAGAGTGAGCTCTTTGGGTACGAGCGGGGAGCCTTTACAGGGGCAGATCGTAGGAAGGAAGGGATGTTCGAAATCGCTTCATCGGGAACTCTATTCCTCGACGAGATCGGGGATATGCCCATCCATCTTCAAGTGAAACTGTTAAGGGCTATCCAGGAACGCAAGATCCAGCGGTTAGGAGGAACCGGTTTCATCCCCATCGATGTGCGGATCATTGCAGCTACCAATCGAGATTTGGAATCCAAGGTGAGGGAAGGAACCTTTCGGGAGGATCTGTTTTACCGGCTGAATGTAATTCGTATCCACCTCCCCCCCCTTCGGGAACGGCCTGAGGACATTCCTCTATTGGCAGTTCATTTTCTGGAAAAGGTAGGGAAGACTATTGGGATTCGGCCGAAACGGTTTTCTCCGGAAGCCTTGGAGGTCCTGCAGCGATACAGTTTCCCGGGAAACATCCGGGAGTTAGAGAATATGATCGAGAGAGCCTGTATTCTTGCCGAAGGAGATACGATTCTTCCTAGGGATCTGGGCATACTCCCAATGGCGCAGGGGAACCTCAAGGGTGATATTGGTTCTTCTGCTTCCGTTCAGGTTGCTTTGAAACCAGAACCCTTACAACAACCGAATTATCTTGAAAAGACTCTCAATATCAAAGATCTGGAACGGGAAGCGATTCTAGAGGCTCTGCGTAAGAACCATGGGAACCGAACCCAAGCTGCCAAAGAGCTGGGATTCACCCGTCGGACCCTACTGAACAAAATCAAAGAGTATGGAATCAATGAGTAGAGGATCTTGCCTACCCGTATCACAGTGCCTATAATCGGAACCCAGTTCAGTCGCTAAACGATCTGTAGGGGGTTAGACCATGCGATTCGATCCGTTCCTTGCGACTCGTACGTCCCGAATGGGGGCTAGCGCAATTCGTGAAATCCTAAAGGTGGTCTCTGCCCCTGGAATGGTATCGTTGGCTGGTGGAATACCGGCAAAAGAAAGTTTCCCTATGGAAATCATGGAGGAGCTTTTTTCTCAAGTTCTCCGTAGGTATGGTTCAAACGCATTTCAGTACGACCTCACGGAAGGGTTTCCTCCCTTGCGGGAGGCGTTGGTCCCCTTTCTTGCAGATCGGGGAATACGGGTAGAAGCAAAGCAGATTCTGGTTACCACCGGTTCGCAGGGAGTGCTAGATGGGGTGGCCAAGATCCTGATCTCGCCCGGCGATGGCATCGCTGTAGAAGCTCCTACGTATTTAGGAGCCATACAGGCCTTCAATCCCTATGAACCCCGGTATGTACGGTTAGAGACAGATGAGGAAGGAGTAGTACCAGAATCCCTCGATGAGGTGCTACATAAAAAGAACGTTAAGTTTGTATATCTGGTACCAACCTTTCAGAACCCTACGGGGAAGACTCTCTCCGTAAAGCGGAGGATGGAGATTGCCCAAATCATATGCCAACATAGAGCTCTTTTGGTGGAAGATGACCCATACAGCATGTTACGGTATAGGGGAGAACCTCTTCCGCCCATCTATACCTTTGCACCCGAGAACACCGTATATATCAGTACTCTTTCAAAGGTATTCGCTCCTGGTCTCCGGATCGGTTTCTTTCTAGCCCCCCCTCCGCTGGATCGCTGGCTTGTGCTGGCAAAACAAGGGGTGGATTTGCACACGAGTACGCTGAATCAGGCCCTTGCAGCTGAGTATATCGGCGGGGGATATTTAGCGAAACAAGTGCTAAAAATCGTTTCCCTCTATGCACCGAGGCAGGAGGCGATGCTGAAGGCAATGGAGAAATATTTTCCTTCCTCATTCAACTGGACCAAACCAGAGGGAGGGATGTTCATTTGGGCTGAGGGCCCGAAAGAACTGGATTTGGAACAGGTCTACTACAGGGCTATCGAGCGGAAAGTAGCCTATGTACCGGGGAAGTTCTTTTTTACCGAACCTGGGGAGGGGATGTCTACTATGCGGTTGAACTTCACCTGTTCGGATGCCCCTACCCTGGAGAAAGCCATCCGCACATTAGGGGATGTATTAGCGGAAGCTGTCGTTCCAAAACGGAAAGTCCATGCTGTTTGATCTCTTTAGCGGCCTTGTAAACTATTATCTCGATCATATCGGGTATGGGATGGTAGTTCTCCTTATGACCATCGAGAGTTCCTTCATCCCATTTCCTTCGGAGATCGTGATTCCACCTGCAGCCTGGCGAGCAGCGGAAGGAGAGCTTCATCTTGTGGGAGTGATCCTAGCGGGAATTATAGGGAGCATCCTAGGAGCCTTGATCAATTATGTCCTAGCTGCTAGCCTAGGCCGTACCCTCCTGTATCGATTTGCCGAGACCAAAGCTGCTCGATTCCTGTTGATCGATCGTAAAGCAGTGGAGCGAGCAGAGGAGTTTTTTCGAAAGTATGGGAATATCTCCACTTTTATCGGCCGTTTAATTCCTTCGGTACGGCAACTCATTTCTCTTCCTGCGGGATTGGTTCGGATGGATCTTCGCCCCTTCCTGCTTTTCACTACCCTTGGCTCAGGAATATGGAACGTGATCCTAGCCCTATTGGGGTATTACCTGTACGGTCAAAAGGAACGGTTGGAACTATACTACCGTGAGATTTCAATAGCGTTTCTAGGGTTAGGGGTATTGTTTTTTGGGTATCTCATGTGGCGGGCATTTGGGAAGGATGCAAAGAAAAAGAAAGGTTAGCAATCCAACGCCTCTTGCAAAAGCACTTCTGGCTTTAGTATAGTGCCCACATATTGTTTCGTATAGAGAAATCCTGGTTTGGATTGTAAGGAGTCCCGGGTGGAAGGATCGATTCGAAGAGCGTTGCCAGAGGAACTGAAACGACTCACGGCAAAGCGACTTCAGGAAGCGGGTGTGAGCGCAGAAGATGCCGAGATCGTTGCCGACGTACTTGTATTCGCCGATCTACGGGGTGTGCATTCCCATGGAGTATTGCGGGTAGAGCATTACGTGAACCGCATCCGGCGCGGAGGGATCAATGTACACCCCTCGTATGAAGTGCAATGGCTGAAACCTTCGGTAGGCCTCTTGGATGCCCAGGGAGGTCTAGGACATGTGTCTACCAAAATCGGTACTGAAGCTGCAATTGAAAAAGCTCGCACAGAGGGAATCGCCCTTGTGGGGATCAAGAACAACAGTCATTGTGGAGCCCTCGCCTACTATATTCAGATGGCCCTCAATGCGAAAATGGCAAGCATTTCCTGCGTGCACACCGATATCCGAATGGTACCCTATGGGGGCGCAAAGCCCTACTTTGGAACGAATCCCTTCGCTTTCGGCTTTCCGGGGACTCGGGATTCCATCCTTTTAGACATGGCTACCAGCGAGATCGCCTGGGGCAAGGTTCTCACCGCACGGGAAAAGGGGCTACAACTACAGGAAGGTTGGGCTGTGGACCGGGACGGACACCCAACTACCGACCCCTTTCAAGCGGAATACCTGACACCTTTTGGGGGTCCCAAGGGATATGGGATAGCGGTGATGGTTGAAGCCTTGACGGGACTCTTAATCGGAGGTGTATTCGGCCCTCACCTGAATCGGATGTACGAAGACCTGGATTCTTACCGTGATCTTTCCAACTTCATCCTTGTGATCGATCCTGCTGTGTTCGATCCAAAGGGAGGATTCCTGGAACGGACACAGCGAATGATCGAAGAGGTGCGAGCCCTTCCGCCTGCTGCGGGATTCGAACAAGTGATGCTTCCTGGTGAGATTGAATCCCGTACGCAACAGAGGTATGAGAGGGAAGGGATTCCTATCCCAGAAGCAGTGTATCGATACCTATCGGGAAGCTATTGAAAAAGTTTCTATAGGGTGCCTATGGACAGGGGCATTCCAGGAACGGCCAGTAATATATCCAAATACAAATTGAAAAGCCGCCCGTTTTTGCCGGGCGGCTTAATGGACTAACTTAATACACCCCTCGTTCCTTGTAATGGGTGTGAAGGAGTTCGTGGGATACGTGGCTCAAGGGTTCTTTCAAGAATTCTTTGTACAGTTGCTGGATGGCGGGATTCTCGTGAGATTTCCGAATTCCTTTTCGTGAGTCCTCTCGATAGATAGATTCGGCTCTTTTTTTCCGTATTTCCGTGTCCGTTGGTATGGGTTGCCCTCCTCCTCCTAAACACCCGCCGGGACATGTCATGATCTCGATAAAGGTGTATGGAGATTCTCCCTTTTCGATCTGTTCCAGAAGAGTTCGAGCGTTCTTCAGAGTATGGGCTACTGCCACTTTCAGCTTTGTACCGTTTAGGTCTACCTCCGCAGTTTTAATTCCTTCTAGCCCACGAACAGCCTGGAACTCCACGGAAGGTAGGTGTTTCTTGGTTACCACTTCGTAGGCGGTGCGAAGAGCCGCTTCCATCACCCCACCGGTAGCACCGAAGATTACTGCCGCCCCTGTAGAGCGCCCAAGAGGATCATCGAACTCTTCCTCTTCTAGTGCATCGAATTTAATGGATGCCTGCTTTAGCATTCGAGCGAGTTCCCGGGTAGTGAGAGCATAGTCCACATCGTAGAACTTGTCTTTCTCCAGAAGGTTCAGCCGAGCTTGCCAGTAGTGGAAGGCCCCCATCATCTCGGGTCTTTTGGCTTCGTATTTTTTGGCAGTACAAGGCATGATAGAGACTACCACCATGTCCCGAGGATCGATTCCCATCTTCTCCGCATAGTAGGTCTTGGCAACTGCACCAAACATCTGCTGGGGGGATTTACAGGTGGAAACATGGGATAAAGACTTGGGATAGAAGTGTTCGATGAACTTGATCCAACCAGGGGAGCAAGAGGTGATCATGGGAAGGTTCCCCCCGTTGGTCAATCGTTGGATCAGTTCGTGCCCTTCCTCCATAATGGTAAGGTCGGCAGTGAACTGGGTATCGAAAACCTTGGAAAACCCCAACCGCCTGAGGGCTGCTACCATCTTTCCTGTTACCAGAGCCCCCCATTCCATCCCCATCGCTTCCCCAAGCCCTACCCGTATGGCGGGAGCTGTCTGTACCACCACCACCTTCTTGGGGTCCTGAAGGGCTTTCCATACCTCGGCCGTATGATCCTTCTCGACGATCGCAGCGGTAGGACAGACCAGGGCGCACTGACCGCAATTGGTACAGGCCACGTTCCCTAGTCCTTTGAAGAAGAACGTGGCTACCTGACTTTTTGTACCCCGGCCCATGATATCGATAGCGTTCACTCCCTGTATCTCAGAACAAACGGCTACGCACCGGCCACATAGGATGCATTTGTTGGGATCCCGTACCAGTGCTTCTGACGTAGTGTCTAAGGGAAAAGGTTTTTTCCGGGTTTGAGTGAACCGAATGCTCTCGATCCCTAAGAGAGAGGCAATGCTCTGAAGCTCGCAATTCTGGTTTCGCAAGCAGGAGAGGCAATCCTTCGGATGGTTGGCAAGGAGGAGTTCCACGTTGGTGCGTCGGGCTGCAAGCACTCTATGGGAAGCTAGCTGAATATCCATCCCCTCGGTTACCTTAGTTACGCAGGAGCGGAGGAGGGACTTCGCGCCTTTTACCTCTACCACGCACACGCCACAGGAAGCGTTGGAACACACTTCAGGAAGATGGCAGAGGGTGGGAATCGAGTATCCCAAAGAAGAGACTGCTTCCAGAATCGTTTTTCCTTTGGGAACGTAGTAGCTTTTCCCATTTACTGTGATGGAACACGTAGCGACCCCCTTAGGAGTGCCAGCTGCTACCTTGCCGGTAACCAAGCCTTCTTCTTTTTTCACTGTGGTCTGTTCCATGTGTTTACCTCCTCTCCATCGTAACAGAGCGAACATCGCATCGTAGACACCGTTCGGCTTCGAGTCGAGCTTGTTCGCCGGAATACCCGAGATTGATTTCCATGAAGTTGCTGATCCGCTCAGCAGGAGGAATCTCCTTAGGTCGGTTCTGCGGGATCGATTCAGGATTGAACGGTATCTCATCTTTATAGAAGAACTTCACAAAGAGGCGATGGAATCGCTTTTCCTTCATGAGGTAGGTGTCTATCGATTCAGCAGCTTTCTTTGCTAATCCCATGGCTTCCGCTGCGGTGGCAGGACCGGTAACTGCATCTCCTCCCGCAAATATGTGTGAGGGGCCTGCGTTTAACGTGATAGGATCCGCTTTTACGGTACCGTCCTTATTCACCTTTACGCCGTAGGCTTTCAGGAACTCGGAATCTACCTTTTCTCCCACCGCAATCACCACTGTGTCACAGGGAATAATTTTTTTCTTTCCCGTGGGGATTGGTTTTCTTCTACCAGAAGAATCCACATCTCCTAATTCCATCTTTTCGATTTCCAGCCCCGTTACATGGCCCTTTTCTCCCAGAATCCGCTTGGGTGCCGAGAGGTATAGGAACTCGATTCCCTCTTCTTCTGCTCCTTTTAGTTCCTGCGGATTTGCCGGAAGAGCGTCCCTGTCTCTTCGGTATACGACGGTGACTTTGGAACCTAACCGAAGGGCTGTCCGAGCCACGTCAATCGCAACGTTCCCTCCCCCGATGATCACTACATGGTTTCCGAATCGTTTCACTTTGCCTAGGGCAAACTTTTCCAGGAGCTCATACCCGGGATGGACTCCTTTATGATCCTTGCCAGGAATCTCGAGGTCCATATCTTTCCCAGCTCCAACGGCAACGAACACTGCGTCCGAATTTTCGTCGATTTCTTCCAGAGAAATATCCTTTCCTACCCGTGTGTTCATTCGGAACTTCACGCCGAGTTTTTTTAGCAGTGAGATTTCTTTGTCCAGCACATCCTTGGGAAGTCGGTAATCGGGAATTCCGTACCGCATGATGCCTCCCGCTTTGGGATGATCGTCATACACGGTCACATCGTGTCCCAAGCGAACCAGGTAGAAGGCTGCCGTGAGTCCTGCTGGTCCTGCACCGATGATGGAGATCCGCTTGCCTGTTTTGGGTAATTTTTCTTTCAGTAGCTTGGCGTAGATTTCCCGTTCCTTACCCATCTTGTAGATTGTATCGGCTAGGTACCGATGAATCTCTCCCTGGTGAACAGGTTCATCGATGGTATCCCTACGGCAACGCATCTGGCAGTGGAAGTGACAGATCCGACCAACCGTTCCAGGTAAGGGATTATCGCGAAGGGTGGTTTCGAACGCTTCCTCAAGTCTCCCTTCTTTCAGTAGCTGCAGGTACGCGGGGATGTTCATGTGAAGGGGACAACTGTTTTCGCAGAGAGCGATAAAGAGTTTCTCGCAAATTCCCGCATCGCATCGCTTGTCGTGGATATGGGCTAGGTATTCTTCCCGAAAGTAACTTAAAGTGGTAAGTATAGGATTGGCGCTCGTTTGCCCTAACCCGCACAGACTGGAATCTTTGATGATCTTTGCCAGTTCTTCTAGTTTTACCAGGTCCTCTTCCGTTCCTTCCCCTCGGGTGATGCGGGTAAGGATCTCTTGAGCTTGGGACAACCCTTCTCGACAGGGAGTACACTTTCCACAGGATTCGGAAGTAGTGAACTCTACAAAATACCGCGCCGTGTCCACCATACAGTTGTCGCTATCTAGGACCACCATTCCTCCCGAACCCATGATGGCTCCCAAAGAGTTGAGAGACTCATAATCTACCGTTGAATTGAACAGGGTTGCGGGAATGCACCCTCCCGAAGGACCACCTGTCTGAACCGCCCGGATCTTTTTCTTTTTCCCGGCACCTTCACCCATGGTATACACGATCTGCTCCAAGGGGGTTCCCAAAGGTAGTTCCACCAAACCGGTATTCTTTACTTTTCCCACCAAAGAAAAGACTTTAGTTCCCGGGCTTCCGGTAGTGCCAATAGATGAAAACCAATCGGCACCTTTCGCGATAATGGCAGGAACGTTGCAGAGGGTTTCCACGTTGTTGATGGTAGTGGGTTTTCCATTGTAGCCCTTCTGGGCAGGAAAGGGAGGTCGAGGAACCGGTCTTCCAGCCTTCCCCTCAGCGGAGGCAATTAAAGCAGTCTCCTCACCGCAGACGAACGCTCCTGCACCTTCTACTAGTTCGATATCGAAACTGTAGCCGGAACCAAGGACATCTTTTCCTAGTATACCGTACGTTCGAGCCTGCTCAACGGCAATGCGGAGTCGTTCTACGGCTAGAGGGTACTCGGCTCGTACGTAGATAAACCCTGTGTGCGCACCCATCGCGTACGCACCAATGATCATTCCTTCGATCAAGGCGTGGGGATCACTCTCAATTTCGTTCCGGTTCATGTAAGCACCAGGATCCCCTTCGTCTGCATTACACACGATGTACTTCTCGGGAGAGTTTTCCTGGCGCATCAATTCCCATTTCTTTCCGGTGGGGAAGCCGGCGCCTCCACGACCGCGGAGCCCGGAATCTTTGATTTCCTGAATGATACGGGCAGGAGTTAGTTGGAATAGGGCTTTTTCGAGGGAAGAGTACCCTCCAACGGCAAGGTACTCTTCGATATCGGTGGGATCGATCAACCCAGCATCCCGAAGAACTACCTTCTGTTGTCCTTTGAAAAAGGAAACTTCGTTCCATCGTGGAGTACCTGGGAAGCCTGCGCCAAACTGGATTTTCGATGTCAGGAAATCCCAATCTTCAATCTTGCATAAGGCTCTTCTTCGAAGGTATCCCTCATCCCCCTGCTGCACCGCTTTTAAGATTTTGGGCGCTTCCTTCTTCTCAACCCTGTGGAGGATAAGGAGAGGTTTGCCGGGGAGGTAAATGTTTACTAAAGGCTCTGCAGAACAGTACCCAAAACAGCCTGTTTTTTTTAACCGTACAGGTTTGGAACCATTGGTCCGGATCGCTTGCTCGAGAACCTTGAATAGCTCATCCGCACCGTTTCCTATTCCACAGGTTCCATACCCAATAGCAATGTAGGCAGTATCGGGAAGTAGTTTCTTTCGTGCACTGGCTCGAACCGTTTCTAAGGTAGACTGGACAGTAGTGGAGTTATTCATGTTTCTTCCCCCCTTTGGCCAGTTTTTCGATGATTCCCTTCATCCGAGCGGTAGTCATTCGACTGTAGATGACCCCATCGATAGAAACTACCGGTGCCAAAGCGCATTGACCAAAACACGCAACTGTTTTGATCGTGAACTTCTTGTCTTTGGTAGTGAAGGTATTTTCGCCAGTCTCCAGAAATGCTGAACCATCTAGCAGGCAAGATAGATCTTCCAGAAGGACTCTGGATCCCCGAGTATGGCATGCAGTACCCCTGCAGACAAGGATGATATGCTCTCCCTGGGGCTGCAGGTTGAAGAAGGAGTAGAAGGTTGCCAGGCTATAGATGCGCGAGAGGGGTGTGCCTGTGTGCTTGCTGATGAGTTGCAGGGTTTCTTCGGGTAGATACTTGTGTGGATTCGATTCCTGGACGGTTTCCAGGATCCCCAGTAAAGCACCCGGCTTGCCTTGGAATCGGTTGATAATTTCGAGGATCTGCTGTTCCGAAGCTGCCGGCATCACGGATGTGTTCATAAAACCTCCATGTACGGCTAAGTCTTCGTTGTCGAATCCCTCGGTTGTGGTACGCAGCAACGATTTTTATTGTATCTGTAGTACATTCTATGTCTAGATTTTTATTTTGTGAAGATCTTTTTTTATTCTATGTGAATAATTTTCGATTCTATGTGATATTTATCTCTTATTAATTTAAATTCGAGATAAAAAGTGAAAAAAATACAAGTATGTAGAGACTTCCATTTCCCCTTGTGTTTCACCCTCCTGTTTTCCTATAATCCTCTTCCATGTATTCCCATCCAGACATCCTCGTGCAAAGCCTCCATTGTGACATTTGGGCCAAGGATGCCTTTGGTCCTTCGTCCTGGGGTCTTCCGTTCGGCCCTGAACCGGTATTAAAGGACTTTTCCTGGACCTGGCACTCAGGAGAGGTCTGGGCGATTCTCGGCTCCAGCACTAGCGGTAAGGATGCTCTTGCCTATGCTCTCGTGGGACAGGCCGTTGTTCGCCCTCGGCAAGGGGAGGGTTCCTGGGTAAACAGATTCAGAGAAAATGGAGGGAAGGGTATTGTCTTTTCCTTCGAAGAAGCGGAAAAAGCTTTACGGTATTCTTTTCGTTTCGATGAGAGTGATTTCGTGGATGGGGGGCAACATCCTGGCCTCACGGTAGAAAGATTCCTGGAAATCGAGAAGGATCGATCTATCGCGACGCGTACTCAGCATGGAATTAGGGATCTTTCCCTCCTCTGGGATGAACTTGGGTTAGAATCCTTACGAAATCGAGGCCTGAAATATCTTTCTACGGGTGAACTCCGCAAGGTGCTCCTGTTTAAAGCCCTGATAGAATATCCTTCTCTCCTCATCTGCGTAGATCTCTGGGAAGGATTGGATATCCAAGCCAGACAAGAGGTGACTCACTTTTTTCAGAGAATGATCACGGATCAGGAGGTATTACCGGAACCTGCCTATACTTCTAGGGAATCTTCCAAAGGGAACATTCTAAAACTCGATTCATTCCCAGCGGTGCTTTTTCTCTGCGATCGGGAGGATCAAATTCTGCCCTCGGTTACTCATGTTCTTCGATTGAAGGATGGAAGGGTAGAACAGATTGATCCGTTGAAAAAGAATAGGACGGTTCAAGCCATACCCGAGTTTAGCTACTCTACGATAGGCTCGGTTCCTGTCAAACGCCCGTTGAACGAACCATGCTTGATCCATATGAAGAATGTTCGCGTGGTGTATGAGGATCGTGTAGTGTTCGATGGTTTCGATTTTGAATTGTATGCAGGAGAGCACTGCTTCATTCAGGGGCCCAATGGATGTGGAAAATCTACCCTAGTGAAACTGATCACGGGGGATCATCCCCAGGGATGGGTGAACGAGATCGAGGTGGCAGGTATCAAGCGAACCCTAGGGGAAAGGATGCAGGATATACGGATGCAAACCAGTCTGGTTTCTCATGAATTGCATCGGTCCTTTCTTTCATTGGAGGATATTTCAATCCTTGAGGTGGTTCTTTCAGGATTTTTCGCAACTGTGGGCGTCTATGAACCGGTAGGAGAGGAACGAATCGCAGAGGCACAAGAAGCTCTTCGGTTATGTGGACTGTCCGGGTATGAGAATAGAATGTTTCGAGAACTACCTTGGGGGATCCAGCGCTTGGTGTTAGCAGCAAGAGCTTTTGTTCGGCGTCCTCCCCTGATGATTCTAGATGAACCGTGCACCGGTTTGGACGAGGAGCACAGGGAGATACTCCTAAGAACCCTCGAACGGATCGCTGAAGAATCGCAACCTTTAGGCAGACCTACGATCCTGTTGGTCTCCCATGACCCAAAGGAGCGGTTATCCTGCATAAAGGCACACCTCCTTTTCTATCAGGATGGATATACGCGGAATGGGCAACCTCAATACCGGTGGAAGATGTATAGAGGGTAACCTCTTTGTTTCATCGTTGATATTTCTTCTTGTTTCAGTTTTGCAACATTGTTTTTTCCTATGTTCATTCAAATTGGCGAAAACCCATAAACCAGTTACGATGGATGCATAGCTCTTTTCCCATTATAGAATTGAAGTTGCTTTGTTTTTTGAATCCTTGAACGGGGGCCTGGAGCTATTCCTGGTATGATCCTTGCTTATCTAGAAGGTATAACGAACTTGAAGGAAGGAGTTTTTTCAATGAAAAGTAATCTAAAAGAACGTCTACGGAAAGGTGAAAACCTTCTAGGTACTATGATCACCGTATTCGAGAATCCCGAACTAGTGAAAATGCTAAAGGTTTGTGGGTTCGATTTCTTCATTGTAGATTGCGAGCATGGATCCTTCGACTACAGCCAGGTAGCCCTCATGTTTGCTATGGCTAGGGAATGCGGGATTCCACCTATGATCCGCATACCCGAAGCGAGGCGGGAAGTGGTGTTAAAGTCCATGGAGATGGGTGCGGCAGGAATCCTATTACCCCAGGTCGAATCCATTCAACAAGCAAAAGACCTGATCATGTACTCCAAGTATGCACCTATGGGGAACCGGGGAGTAGCCCTCATGCGAGCCCATACGGGATGGGAAAAAACCCCTCCTGCTTCCGAATACATGGCCCAACAGAATGCGGATAGCATCTTGATGGCTCAGATCGAGTCTCCTGCGGGAGTGGCGATTGTGGATCAATTGATAGCCCTGGATGGGATTGATGTACTTTTTGTAGGCCCCAACGATCTTACCCAGAGTCTAGGGATTCTGGGACAGAAAGAGCATCCAAAGTTCCTCGAAGCAATGGAGAAAATCATTACGGCTGCGAAACGAGCGGGGAAATTCTCGGGAATCCATTTGATGAGCACAGAAGAATTGAAACCCTGGATTGCAAAAGGAATGAGTTGTAACCTCTGGTCCAACGACGTGAACATGCTGATGAGCGCTGCTCGTGAGGGAATTGCTCAGCTGAAAAAATAACGGAGAAACAAGATGGGATACACGGTTTTGATACCACAGGACATTGTGGAAGAAGGAAAGAAGTACCTTCGAGACCGAGGGTACACGATCAAAATGGGTTCGGGAGCTACGGTAGAGGCCATCAAGAAAGACGTGGTGGACTGCGATGCTATTTTGGCAAGAACCGCTCCATTTCCCCGAGAAGTGATCGAAGCTGCTCCAAGACTAAAGGTGATCGGTCGTCATGGGGTAGGGGTGGATAATATCGATGTAGAAGCTTGCACGGAGAGGGGGATTTGGGTTACCTATGCTCCGGAATCCAACGCAAGTTCGGTAGCGGAATACACCATTGGAATGATCGTGGCCTTGGCTAGAAATTTCGTTCGGGGAGACAAGGCTACACGCTCCAACGACTGGGAGTTCCGGAATCGGGTGAAAGGATCGGATCTGGCGGGAAAAACTTTGGGAGTGATCGGAGCAGGCCGAGTAGGTTCCTTGGTAGCCAAGAAGGCTCGATTTGGTTTAGAGATGGAAATTCTTGCCTACGATCCCTACATAAAAGAAATCAAAGGGCTCCCGGAGGCAACCCTAGTTTCAGAGCTGGAACATGTATTCCGGACTGCTGATTTCGTAAGCCTCCATCTACCCGCAACGAAGGAAACCCGTGGCCTGATCGGCAAGAAGTATTTCGACCTCATGAAACCTACTGCGTACCTGATCAATGCCGCCCGCGGAGATGTAGTGGTGGAGAAAGACCTGTACGAAGCATTGAAAGCAGGGAGGATCGCAGGGGCTGGGTTGGATGTGTTCGATCCAGAACCTCCCAAGCCAGACAACCCTCTCTTTACCTTGGAGAATGTAATTTTAAGCCCTCACAATGCCGCCTTGACCACCGAGTGCATGACCCGAATGGCCCTGCATGCCGCTATGGGGATTGACGACGTGTTGTCGGGTCGACGACCCAAATGGCCTGTGAATGAACCAAAGAGAAAGTGATGGGCGCGGGAGCTAACCGAGCCGTTGGCTCAAATCAATAGAGATTCAAGGGAGGTAGGTAGATGAAGACGAAATTGTTTTCCTTCGTTCTATCGTTTCTTCTAGCGGGTGCTCTCATGGCAGGAGGGACCAAGGAGGGATCCGGGAAAGTCGAAACACCAAAGACGTATCAGATTTCCATATCCTATGGAGGCAGTGAAGGAGCGGAGGACGATATTTGTGCAAAAGAGTTCAAGAAACGAGTCGAAGAAAAGTCAAAGGGCAGACTGACGGTAAAGTTGTACGGGAATGAGCAACTAGGTAAGGAAGTAGATGTAGTGAACCAACTCCAGTTAGGTTCCATTGACATGGCCATCATGGGGACTACCGTCCATGAGCAGGCTGCTCCGGAGTATAATATTTGGAGCGCTTACTACATCTTCAGGAGTGGAAAGGAAATCATGTCCGTTTTAAATGGCCCCATCGGGCAGAAAGTCCAAGAAGCCATGCTGAAAAACAAGGGGATACGGATTATAGGATATGGACTCAGGGGCCCCCGTCACCTTACCTCTAACCGTCCCATTAAAACAGCTTCTGACGTGAAAGGGTTGAAGATCCGAATACCCCTTCAGCCTATCTATGTGGAGAGCTGGAAAGCTTTGGGGGCTTTCCCTCAAGCGATTGCTCTGGGTGAGTTGTACATGGCATTAAAGCAGGGAATTGTGGAAGCCCAAGAAAATCCATTATCCTTCATCTATTCCCTTGCTTTCTATGAAGTGCAAAAGTACGTGAATCTAACGGGTCATCAACGGGCTTTCTTCACCTATGTGCTGAGCGATAAAACGTATCAAAGGTTCGATCCAGAGATGCAGAAGCTTATCCTCGAAGAAGGAAAGTTTATTACCCAGTTCCACAACGATCTTCAGGATAAAAGTGAGGCCGATTATCGAAAAAAATTGGAAGACAAGGGGATGACGTTCGTAGAGGTGGACCAGCAATCCTTCCAGAATGCCTTGAAGGATATTCCTGCCAAGTTTTCCCAGAAATGGGTTCCCAACCTCTATGAAGATATCTTGAAAGAGATTGCCAAAGCTCGATAGAAGTTGAGGGTAGGTATCTGTAAAGGGATAGAAGCCGTTGCTCGGAAGCAACGGCTTCTTTCTTTGAAGCTTAGGGTGGGAGGCTGATTTTACAATGGAAGATAAGATTGTACGGTTTCTTGAAAAGACCTTAGGTGTCCTGTTGGCAGCCATGGTCGTCCTGCTCTTCCTACAAGTGGTAACTAGGTATATTTTTCGGGGCCATTTGCTATGGGCAGGTGAAATGGCGGTGTGGACTTTTGTATGGATCAGTTATCTAGGATCCGTTGTCCTTTACATTAAGAAGAAACACATTGTGGTAGATCTTCTCAGCGCGATTCTTCCCAAACGGATCAATCGTGTGATGGAGGGGGTTGCTTCCGTTTGTGTTGTTGTCTTCTTGTCATTGCTCTTTTACCATTCAATCCCGGTTGTTGTTTCCTATTCGAAACAGCAAGCTACCTCCATCGGTATTTCCAAACTGTTTCTTTTTTCGTCCCTAACCGTGTCGTGTGCTCTGATGCTTCTGTACTCCCTATACCGTATGGTACGTCATTTGAGGAGACGATAATATGCTGGCTACTGTACTGTTGATCATGCTGATCGGTTTCTTGCTCGGAATTCCCGTTGCGTTTTCTCTCGGAATAGCTGCACTCTCCTATTTCCTCCTAGATCCCGTGCTCCCCTTAGTGAATATTCCCCTGAGGTTTGTTACGGGAACGGAATCATATGAGTTGATGGCCATACCCCTCTACATGCTGGCGGGAAATATCATGAATTCGACCGGAATCACAGATAGGATCTTCCGTTTCACCCGAACTCTGGTCGGACATTTTACGGGAGGAACAGCTCATGTGAACATTCTAGCAAGCCTCATCTTTTCCGGAATGTCGGGATCCGCATTGGCGGATGTAGGGGGATTGGGAAAGATAGAAATCAAGGCAATGGTGGATGAAGGGTACGATAGGGAGTTCAGTGCTGCAGTAACAGCCGCTTCTGCCACCATAGGTCCGATTTTCCCCCCGAGTATCCCCATGGTGTTGATTGGGGGAGTAGCGGGTATTTCAATCGGTAAACTCTTTGTGGGAGGTATCATCCCTGGAATTCTGCTTGCGGTATACATGATGGTAGTGGTGTATTTCCTTTCGAAGAAACGGCACTACCCCCGTTCCGAGCGAGCATCTTTCTCTCAGATTGTACGCGAGTTTACACGAGCCTTTCCTGCGTTGACGACCCCAGTCGTGATTCTAGGGGGTATTCTGGGAGGAATCTTTACCCCTACTGAAGCTGGAGTGATTGCCGTGATCTATGCATTATTCATTGGAACCGTAATCTATAAAGAAACGAATGTTAAAGAGCTTTTCAACATGTTCATCGAAACGGCAAAAGACACTGCCAATATCATGATTATCGTAGGTGCTGCTTATGCACTGGCATGGGTCTTTTCAAGAGAACAGGTAGGATTACTCCTTACCCAGGCGATCACGAACCTTTCCACAAATCCGACTATTGTAATGATCCTGATCATCATTGGGTTCCTTATTGCGGGGTGTTTCATGAATCCCTCTGCGAATATTATCATTTTTATTCCTATGCTGATGCCGTTGGTGAAGAGCGTGGGGATCGATCTAGTACTGTTCGGAGTAGTTTCAACCCTCACTCTGATGATCGGACTCATGACGCCTCCGGTGGGGTTAAGCATGTTCATCATCTGCGAGATAGCGCAAATTACGACAGCGCAGTTCATGCGTGGTATGGGGTGGTTTTTCGTTGCTCTTCTAGCGGTCGTGGCAACCATGCTCCTCATCCCCTCAACCGTCACTTGGTTGCCTCGGATTTTGATCGGGTGAAGAAGCACGCTGGATTTTCTCAGGGAGGTTTCTGATGACTGGTTTCGAACGGGTACGGTTAGCACTTTCCCATCGTGAGGCAGACCGGGTTCCCACTGGAGAGAATCAGGTAAACGGCAAGCTCGCTCAAGAAATTCTAGGTCGTACTACCTACTATTCTACCGGATGGGAGGAACTCCAAGCTTTGTGGCAGGGGAAAAGGGATGAGGTCGTAGAAGACTATGGCCGGACAATCGTGGAATTAGCGGAAGTCTTGGAATGGGACTATGTTCGGGTTCCCTTCGTTCCCAAGAGGAAAGAGTATACGATGCCCAAGATGACTGGCCCATACTCCTGGATCGACGAGACCGGGAAAGAGATCCGATTCAATCCAGATGCAGGAAATATTCTCGAACAAGCTTCGTTTCCCGTGCACATAACGGTAGAGGACCTACCCGATCCGGATTCCCTTTTCGAGGTAGACCCTTCCCAATTGGATGCCCTTCGGTATGTGGTACGGAAACTCAAAGGTAGGTGCTTCATAGTGGGGCGGGCCCCGTTCGATGGAACATTTCCTTGGCAGCAAACGGTAGGAATGGAAGAGTTCCTCGTACGGATGATCACGGATCCCCAATTCGTGGAGAAAGCGATTGACCTGTATGTGACTCGGAATATCAAGATTCTGGAAGCCTTTCTAGATGCCGGAGCGGATGCAGTAATGACGACGGATGATTACTGCGATAACCGGGGACCTATCATGGGGGTAGAACTGTTTCGGAAGTTTATCGTGCCCGGGATCTGCCGTCAGGTGGAGGCAGTGCACCGGAAAGGGGGGATTTTCATAAAGCACACGGATGGATACCTTTGGGACATATTGGATGATCTCATCGATTGCGGCATTGATGCATGGCATGGAATCCAGACGAACATCGGAATGGATCTAGCAACGCTAAAACTACGGTATGGGAATCAGCTTTGCTTTTTTGGAGGAGTGAATTGCGATACACTGATCGAAGGAACTCCCGATCAGGTACGAAAAGAAGTACGAGAAGCGATCCAGGGTGCGGCAAGAGGGGGTGGACTGGTGGTGACTACAAGCAACGTGCTTCAGCCTGGGGTTAAACTAGAAAACTATCGGGCCATGCGAGAAGCGATCCGTGAATATGGTGTATACCCCATTCAGTTGTAGATATTGTTCTTTTTTTCACAGTATAGGGAATTACCCGCTTGATTCTATTTTTTTATTTTTGTATATTGAGGACAAGGTCATGAAATATAAGTCTCTTTCTCACAGATAGACTTATATATATAAATTTATACTTCTTTCAGAGGAGGATGTATGAAGTATCTAAAAGTAATTCTTGCAGCGCTGGCAGTCGTTGCACTGTTGGTGGCCTGTGGTCCCAAGTTGCCCCAGGCAGAGGTAGATGCGGCTACGAAGGCTTTCGAAGAAGCAAAGGCAGCAAAAGCTGAAGCCTACGCTCCAAACGAGTTCAAAGCGGCTTCGGATGCTTACAACAAGCTTCAGGAAAACTTGAAGGCCAAAGATTATGGGAAGACGAAAGATCTTGCCACCGCTCTTCAGAACGCTTCCAACAAAGCTAAAGAGGCAGCTAAGGCGAGTATGGAGGCCGCAAAGGCAGGGGTTGCAAAATTGGCTGAGGAGATCACCGCTCTTCTGCCCGATGTAAAGGTCCAGCTTGGGAAAGCGGAAAAAGCGGGAGCACGGGCAAAAGTCGATGTGAAACCGATCAAGGAACTGGTGAACTCCGCGGAAAAGACCGTATCTGACGCAAAAGCCTCCAGCGATTACCTGGACGCGAAGAACAAACTCACTTCGCTGAAAGAGGATCTTGAAAAAGCTCAAAAAGCTCTGAATGACGCGGGGTTCAAAAAGTAATCCCTTTCAATTGATGGGAAACAGTTTTTCACTGTAAGCCGCCCTTCTTGAAGGAGCGGCTTTTTTATTCTTAAAGCATTAAGGTAATGATAAACGAAGTTCCTATGCCGCGTTCGTACCGAATCGTTCCTTTCATCTGTTCGACAAGTATACTTACCAGCTGCATGCCGAAACCAGAAGCATTTTCGATAGAAAACGATTCTGGAAGTCCCACTCCATCGTCTGAAAAGACCAATGTTACCAACTCACCACTTCGATGTATGGTAATTCGTATCAGCCCTTCTTGACGGCCAGGAAAGGCGTGTTTGATCGCATTGACCAGAAGTTCGTTCAGGATGATCCCCAATAAAGAGAGGACTCGAGCAGAAACCACTATATCCTCGAGGTTGAGTTCCAATTTGATCTTCACTAGAGGCTGAAAGATCCCAATGATTTCATGAATTAAGGGAGGCAAGTAATCCCGGACTGAACCCTCCGTAAGGGAGGAAGAGCGGTATAATTTATCGTACAGAAAGCTCATGCTCCGCACACGAGTTGCCGCATTTTCAAGAGCTTCCGAAGCTTTCTGATCGTTTAACATCATACCCTGTATGGAAAGCATCGACTGCACGGTATTCATGTTGTTCTTGATCCGATGATGTACCTCGCGTAAGATCAGATTTTTCTCCTCTACTAGATTCTCTGCTTGCTTACGTAAACGATCGGACTCGCGCAACGATGCGGAGAGTTGTTCCTCCGAGTGTTTTTTATCCGTGATATCGGTAATGCAGGCAATGATGGTATCCACATCATTGATGGTAATGACCTCTGCGGAAATTTCTCCGATGATCGTGCCCCCGGACTTCACCCGAAATGGGAAAACCATGCCCCGTACGCGACCGTCCCGTCTCAATGCGTTGGCGAAGGTATCCCTATGTTCCGCTGAGGTCCATATGTTGAGTTCTGTTGTGGTTTTCCCTATGGCTTCGGATGCGGAATATCCACTTAACCGTTCGAACGTGCTATTTACATCGAAGATCTTTCCATCTTGCAAACGGGTTAACAGGATCGCTTCAGCGGTGGAGTGAAACGCTTTGAAGAATTTTTCTTCCTGTTTTTGTAGATCCATGAATAGATGCTGGTTTATCATGATAAGGAGGCTGTAAGCTAACAGTATCGATAAGGCTTGATAGGCTATCAGTACGATGGCATTCCATACACTAGCATGCATGAAATCCAGAGTTTGTTCTGGGAAGAACCCTTGCTGCAGGATTCTAGAAAGGCTAAAAAGGGTAAACAGAACGAACACTACTCCCGGAGCTTTTGTCATGTTCCGCTGGGTAGGAGAAGCTTTTAACAGCAACAACCAGGCGCACAGACCGCTCAAAAGCATCACGGCAACTGCATGGTTCACGAGCCGTACAGCAAGATTAGGTTGCACATAGGTGAAGTAGAACTGAACTACCGTGAATGCGACCAACACGAAAAGAGGGAACAGTAGGGAAATCCGGTAACCTAGGAAACGGGATATCCCTATGAAGGCGAGTACTGCACCGAGGATGGTAAGAAAGTTTGCGAAAACCACCGTGATGAGGTCAGGGGCCATCCCCCGCAGTCCGATGAGCAAAACCCCAAAGGTCTGCAAGAGAAGATCGGCAAACCAATACCCTGTACCTGAAAACCGTTTCCGGCTGTTCTGCCAAAGTAGGCCTAGCATTAGAGTCGAAGCAGCGTATACGATAAAACCATTGAATAGGATCGTTCGAATATCGATGATAATACCTCCTTATATAAATAATTATATTGGATTACAGAACCTAGCACAATGTATCGATATCCGGTTTTTTGTTGACTTTTCTGAAAATATATCAGAAAATTTAGCGAAATCTATACTCTGTAAGGAGGTTCAACCATGGGGCTAGTCGTATTCCCAAAAGGCTGGTCATCCAAACAAAAGAAGAGTGCCATGTTTTGGGTTCTCTTCTTTACCGTTGTGTTTCTCGCAAACATTTGGCCATTGTATCTAGTGGCGAATAGTGTGACGCCTTTTGTACTCGGAATGCCTTTCTCGATGTTCTGGATCATCCTTTGGATCGTGATTGGATTCATCGGATTGGTAGTGATGTATCGCTCTGAATATGGAGAGAAAAAATGAGTGCTGCAGGTGCTGTAATATTCGTCGTATTGGTCTATTTAATAGTGATTTTGATTACCGGGATTCAAGCGGGTAGGCACAAGGAGAACTCAATCCAGGAGTATGTAGCCGCTAGCCGGACATTGAACTTCTTTATTATGTATTTTCTTATGGGGGGTGCTATATTCAGTGCTTTCGCCTTCTTGGGTGGTCCAGGATGGGCGTACTCCCGGGGAGCGGCTTCGTACTATATTCTGGCCTATTGCGCAATGGGGCTTTTACCATGGTTGATCTGGGGACCCCGAGCCTATCGGTTAGGGAAGAGGTACGGATACGTAACACAGGCAGAACTTGTCGCAGACCGATTTCAGTCCAAGACCCTCTCTGCTCTCATGGCTGTCGTGAGTATCCTCGCTTTCATTCAGTACATCGCTCTTCAGTTGAAGGGGATGGCGTATGTATTGAACGTCACGACAGGGGGATATATTCCCTTCTGGTTGGGAGCTCTTATATCCTATGGAGTTGTGTTGATCTACGTACTGACCAGTGGAGTACGGGGCGTGGCATGGACGAACGTGGTGCAAGCCATCATGATGATCGTGATGGCCTGGGGATTGGGTCTGTACCTTCCCTTCAAACTTCATGGTGGTATTGGGCCCATGTTCCAGAAGATCTACGCGAGTATGCCCAAGCACCTCGTCATCGGCCCCCCCGGTATTTCTTGGGCCGCCTATAGCTCTGCGATTGCTGTCTCTGTCTTGGGATTCACCATGTGGCCCCATCTGTTCATGAAGGCCTATGTTACCGATTCGGAAAAGACTCTCAAGCAGACGGTCGCCTTCTACCCAACCTTTGCCATCATTATGGTTCCGGTATTGTTCATTGGATTCGCCGGAATCGGGGTAGTACCCAAGGAAAGCCTCAAATCGGCGGACGAGATTCTACCTACCATGATCATGACCATGAAGCTTTCCCCAATCCTTCTCGGTTTCTTTGCTGCGGCTACCCTTGCGGCAGCCATGTCTTCTGCCGACACGATCACCCATGGGGCCGCTTCGGTGTACACAATGGATTTTCATAAGAAACTATTCAATCCTCAGTTGGATGATAAAAAGGCAGTACTCGTTACACGGATTGCGGTTCTTATCTTTACCAGCGTCGCGTATTATATTGCCGTGTTTGGGGCCCAAACTCTAGTCGCGTTACTCCTTGGAGCTTATGGATCCATCGTGCAATTCCTACCTCTCGTGTTTGCTACCTTCTTTTGGCCTAGAGCGACGAAACAGGGAGCTATTGCCGGGCTTGTAGTAGGTGTAGCGGTAAATACCTACTTCCAGCTCTTCGCCAAGCCCTGGTTCGACATCCATGCGGGTATTTGGGGGCTTTTAGTGAATATCGTGGTATTCATCTTGGTCAGCTACATTACTCCTGCTCAACCGGAGGATCATGTAAACCGGTTCACCTACGGGTCCATGGAAAAGATCGATTGAAGGTTCTAATCACTTAGGATACACTGCCACTACAAACAACACGCGTACTTCCTGCTTGGGGGAAGCACGCTCCGTATGATTTTACCAATTCAGAAAAGGAACAGCCTATGGATTTTAGGAAAGAGATTTCGGGGTTGGAGAAAAGTCTTATTCAGTGGCGACGAGAGTTCCACCAGATTCCCGAAATCGCTATGGAGGAGGAGAAAACAGCTTCCGCTATCGCAGAGAAACTACGAGGATGGGGGCTTACCGTACACACTGGCGTAGGTAGAACAGGGGTGGTGGGAATCCTGCAGGGGAGACAACCCGGGAAGACTCTTGGAATCCGTGCCGACATGGATGCCCTTCCCGTTACGGAAGAAACAGGACTTCCTTTTACTTCCACACATCCTGGACGCATGCACGCTTGCGGGCACGATGGTCATATCACCATTGCTTTAGGCACCGCAAAACTTCTTTCCCATTTCCGGGACCAACTGAAAGGTACCGCTGTATTCTTATTTCAACCAGCGGAAGAAACCCTCAATGGTGCACAGGCTATGCTTTCCAGCGAGATCCTGAAAAGAGTGCGTTTAGATGCCGTGGTAGGTCTGCACATTTGGCCTGATCTACCCTTAGGAAAGATTGCCGTTCGGGGAGGGCCCGTAATGGCAGCGGTGGACAGATTTTCGGTGAAGATCCTAGGGAAAGGAGGGCATGGGGCAATTCCTCAGAAGTCAGTGGATCCCATCGTTATAGCCTCAGAAGTAGTGCTTGCCCTGCAACGGATCGTGAGCCGGGAAATCGATCCTCTGAAACCTGCAGTCCTAACCGTGGGGCGGATCCAGGGGGGAACAACCTTCAATGTGATCCCCGATTGGGTGGAACTGGAAGGAACGGTACGTACCTTTGACCCAGATGTGCGTTCTCTGGTTGCCCAGAGGATAGAGGAAATGCTCAAAGGAATTACCTCTGGATCCCGGGCAACCTACAACTTAAATTACGAGTTCGGGATCCCAGCGGTTCAAAATGACGGGAAATTAGCCAGTTGGATTCAGGGTGTGTTGAGGAAGAGCCTAGGGGAGGACTCGGTGGTAGTGGACCTTCCCCCATCGATGGGAGGGGAAGATTTTGCCCTGTTCCAAGGAAAAGCCCCGGGAGTCTATATGTTCCTCGGAACGAATAGCGAAGAAAATCCCCTCTATCCGATCCATCATGCAAAGTACTCCATCGATGAACGAGTGTTGCCCATAGGTGTGAAGATTTTCTGTGAAATCGCTACAGAGTTTTTAGCCTAGAACAAAATACGATACTCCTCGATTCTCCAAGTTCCGCCACCTACCCAAGCTTTAGGACCTACGAACACCCCGTTCACCAGAGTAGGATGGTTTAAGCTTGACAGGGGATCTATTCAGGTTCATACTCTTGTTATACGACTTACGATGTCGTACAACCATCGGTAATGTAGGTTTGAGATATTTCTCCATTGGGAGTTCAAGGACCCTGGGGAGGTGATGAATGCGGTATCGAGGTATTTCCTTAGATACGGGAAAAGCACTGGAGATTCGAATAGAACAGAGTGTGATCCGCGAAGTACGAGAAATCGAGTTTTCAAAGGATCTTCCCTACCTAACGATAGGTTTTTTTGATCTCCAGATTAACGGACACCGAGGGATCGACTATAGCGGAGAAGATCTGACCCCAGAGAAGGTTCTGGAAGTCTGCCATTCTGTAGCGAGAACAGGGACTACTCGCCATCTTGCCACGATTATTACCCGGCCTAGGGAACGTATCCTGGCCAACCTCCGAGTCCTCACAGAAGCCCGAAAACAGTACCCGTTTGTGAGGGATAGTATCGTAGGAGTGCATCTAGAAGGACCGTTCATCTCTGAAGAGGATGGTCCTCGGGGAGCCCATAACAGAGATTTTGTTCGAGATCCCGATATTGGTGAGTTCGAGGAGTGGCAGGATGCTGCCGAGGGAACCATTCGACTTGTGACCCTTGCCCCTGAACGGAAAGGAGCCATCCCCTTTATCCAACATCTTCGCCAGCGAGGGGTAGTAGCAGCTATCGGACACACGGGAGCGTCGGCGGAAATCATCCAGGAAGCTATACGATCAGGAGCTTCCCTCTCCACACATTTAGGGAATGGTAGTCATGCCCAGATTCCTCGTCTTAGGAACTATATATGGGAACAACTTGCCGCAGATGAACTGTATGCGAGCTTTATCTGCGACGGTTTCCACTTACCCCCTTCAGTGATGAAAGTCTTTACCCGAGCAAAGGGGATAGAACGGATCATACTGGTGAGTGATGTAGCGTTTCTGGCCGGATTGAAGCCGGGATTTTACAAATGGGGGCACCTGGATGTAGAGCTTCATCCGGATGGTCGAATCACCCAAGTAGGAACTCCATTCTTTGCGGGTGCGGGTCATCTGCTAGATCGAGGGATTGCCCAGTTCGTAAAGCACACGGGATCCAGTCTTTCGATGGCGATTCGGACATGTACGGTGAACCCTGCCAAACTCACGGGGATTCCGGAATCTTTTTTCAACTTGAAGGTAGGTGTTCCTGCTCATTTGGTACTATTTGACCATCCCAAGGAAGACGATACCCTCCGGATTCATAAAGTGGTAGTGAATGAGGAAGAGTTGGATGGAGCTAAAAAGTCTTAAGGATCAGAACCTCTATCAAGCTGCTCAGGAACGGATCAAAGAATACATCGTAGCCTCTGGTATGAATGTAGGCGATCCACTTCCTACGGAGATGGAACTAGCGGAAAAATTGAACATCAGCCGTACCATAGTTCGAGAAGCTTTAAAAGGGTTAGAAGCGTTGCAGATCATTGGGGTGAAGCATGGAGTGGGCCGATTCTTAAAAAGTTTCAATCTAGAAGCGATTCTACAGAATTTGTCTTACAGCATCGAAATGAACGTGAAGGATTTTAGGGAAATTCTGGAGGTAAGGATCTGCCTTGAGGAAGCTTTTCTGGAAAGAGAAACACCTAGATTTTCCGCTTCCGATTTAGAAGACCTGGAATCGATCCTCCATCAGTTGGAGGTGGCCACTCAGACCGACAACAAAGAGACTGAGTTGATAGAACTCCACACAGCATTTCATCTACGATTGTACAAGAATGCTAACAATTCCTTCCTTCTCAATTTGATTAGGATCTTCTCTACCATTCAGAAGAACCTTACCTATCTCAAACGGTATCGAACGCTGGATAAGAAGGCCTTTGTAGAGGATCATCGAAAAATCCTAGAAGCCCTTCGAAAGAAGGATGGGAAATTAGCGAAGGAACGTCTTCTGGAACATTTCGCAGAGCCCCTTCATTGGGCTCATTTGGAATACAGCGCCGTAGGCGTTGATGGCGAAAGAGTTCGTTAGGAAACAGGAGGATTGTATGAAGCGTGCTGGGTTGATGGTACTGATCAGTATCGTTCTGGTATGTGGGCTTTTTGCTCGGGGTGCGCAGGAAAAGATGGTGCTCCGGTTAGGACACATACGGGACACGAATCATCCTACTCATTTAGCGGCTCTGAAGTTTAAGGAGTTGCTAGAAGGGGAATCAAAGGGAAGATTCGAAGTGAAAATCTATCCCAACAGTCAATTGGGAGGCCCCAAAGAAATGTTTGCGCAAATGCAAACAGGGGATCTGGAAATGGTGTATGGAGGGATCAATACCTTTGCTTGGATAAAGGGGGGAGAAGCGTTTGAAATCACAGCTATTCCTTTTTTGTTTAACTCGTACGAACATATGCGAAAGTTCCTTCTTTCCGACTACTGGAAACCAGTGATCCAAAAGGCAGAAGCTGCTACAGGTATCAAGATTGTAAACATCAATGGGGACACCGCACCGAGAGGACTTACCACAAGAGACAGGGAAGTAAAAACAGCGGATGACTTTAAGGGCCTGAAGATCCGCACCGCTGCGAGTCCCACAGTACTGAAAGCGATGCAAACCCTAGGAGCGCTGCCGCAGCAGATCCCTTTCAGTGAACTGTACATGGCTCTGAAAACGGGAGTAGTGGACGCACAGGAGAACGGGGTTATAGTGGTGGCAACCGCGAGCCTATTTGAAGTTCAGGGTTACTACATCAAGACCGATTACATTCGAGATATCGAAACCTTCTATATGCCTGTGAGCCTGTGGAATAAACTCCCGAAAGCAGACCAGGACATGATCTACAACGCAACAGAAGTAGCTGGGAACTATGAAACAGAGTTGACCCAGAAACAGCTGAAAGACGCGTACGACTTGGTGAGCAAGAAGATGAAGGTAATCGTTCCTGACTTGGCTTCTATACAGAAGAAGCTGGAAGGAGCCTTCGATGAGTACGAAGGAACCAAGTGGCCCGTGGGAGCGTTGAAGAAAGTTCGCGAGATGCAGTAAGACTAAACCAGAGGAATCAGTCATGATTCTGTTATTATTTTTTCTGCTATTCCTCTTCATCGGTATCGGATTCAGTATCTGGACCGCAATGGGGTTGAGTGGCCTTATCTATATCCTGATCCAAGGTCAAGTATCCCTCAAAGTTCTAGTTACCAACATGGTCACGGGGGTGGATTCTGCCACTCTCGTGGCTATCCCTTTTTTCATTCTGGCGGGCGAGTTAATGAACAAGTCCGGAATCACAAAACGTATCGCCGATTTTGCCGATTTCTTCGTGGGACGGTTCAAAGGTGGGTTAGCGTATGTTGCGATCGTGGTGAATGTGATCATGGCCGGCATATCGGGCTCGGCCGTAGCAGACGCTAGCGCGGTGTCTTCCATCCTCCTTCCTGCCATGAAGGAGAAAGGATACGATCTTCCTTTTTCGGCGGCCATCAATGCCTCTGCCGCTGTAATCGGTCCCATTTTTCCTCCTAGCATCCCCATGATCTTCATAGGGGTGATCAGCGGAATATCGATCGGAAAACTGTTCCTCGGAGGGGTGATTCCTGGCTTAATGATGGGTGTGTTCCTTGCCATTACCGTGTTCATTGTCAGTCGGAGGAAGAACTATCCTCTCTCCACCCGGAGTTTTTCCATTCCTGAGTTTTTAGGCTTACTTCGGGACACGATCCTCGCCATCATCTCACCCCTCATCATCATCGCAGGGATCGTATTCGGGATCGTGACTCTGGTGGAAGTTGCTGTACTCGCCATCGTGTATATTCTTTTCATTTCTCTCTACGTGTATCGAAGTATATCGTACCGTGAGATCCTGGAAGTCCTTGCAAAGACTGCAGTGTTTTCCACTTCCATCATGATCATCTTTGCAGTCGTAGGAGTGTTTCAATACATTGTTGCTTTGGAACAGTGGGGGGAAAAATTAAAACTTCTTATCGCTAGCTGGCAGATGAGCAAGTGGACCTTCCTTCTTCTGGTGAACCTTTTCTTCATTTTTATGGGATGTATTCTGGATGCTATACCCGTGATGCTGATCTTCTTTCCTGTACTTTTGCCCACTGCGATTGGGTTGGGGATAGATCCTGCCCATTTTGGAGTGATAACCGTACTGAACCTTATGATTGGGTTACTTACTCCTCCCATCGGAGCCCTCCTTTTTTTGGAAACAAAGATCGCAAACTTGCCCTTTGCAGTACTGGTGAAAGCGGTAACCCCTTACACACTAACCCTTTTTGTTGTTCTGTTCCTTTGCACATATATACCAGAGTTGGTGTTATGGATTCCCAACCTGCTTTTAAAGTGAGGTGAAGGATGTGGAAGCGAATTTCTGAGTACCTGACCGATGGAATCCAATGGACTTCCGGAGTGTTGTTCCTCGGTCTTCTGGTCCTCAATGTACTACGGATCTTTCTCAGGTATTTTTTCGGGATTTCCTGGCTTTGGGTTCCCGACCTTTCTCGTCTACTGTTCATCTGGATTGTGTTTCTGGGGAGTGCTTGTCTATACGGAGGAGGTGAACATCTGGTGATGGATTATTTTATTTCCAAGCTTGATTATGGAATCGCTAGTAAGCTACGGCGATTCGTTTTGGCTGGAGAATGCGTTCTATTCATTGTTCTGATGGGAGTGGGAATCCAAATGACGATAGTCCGGATGGGAATTCCCTTCGATACCTGGGATTTACCTACGGGTTACGCGTACCTGGCCGTACCCATTTCCGGAGCCATCATGATGTTCTTTTGCTTGGTTAACGGGATGCAATTGTTTGGTAAGGAGAAAAACATATGAATAGGGAACTGCAACAGTACAAGGATGCCATATTCAAAGCCATTGAACAGATTTCGGCAGAAGAACCCGTGATCCAGGAAGCGGCCAAGGTAATGGCCAAATCTATTGCAGAGGGAAACTTGATCCATGTGATTGGTCCGGGCGGGCATTCCAATATGGCGGTGGAAGAAGTGCTCTGGCGGTCGGGTGGTCTAGTGCCCATAAACGCAATTCTGGATGCAGGTACGAACCTGATCCATGGAGCCAAGCGATCCAATTTTATTGAACGCACTCCAGGATATGCGCCAAAGGTTTTGGACGCGTATGGGGTAGGGAAGAAGCCCGGGGAAGTGATTGTGATCGTGAATGCATATGGGATCAATGCCATGTGCATTGACACAGCGTTGGAAGCTCGAAAACGAAAGATGGTCTCCATTGGCATTACTTCTCGGGAGTTCGCAGATAGGCTCCCCAAAGACCACCCTTCCCGCCATCCATCTGGCAAGAACTTGTACCAGGAGGTGGATTACTTCATTAACTGCCACCTTCCCTACGGGGATGCGGTAGTGGAGGTGGAGGGATGTGCACAAAAAGTTGGTCCTACGGCCACGATCTGCAATGTGGTTACCATCAATTTCCTCATGGTGGAAACAGTGAAGGCTCTTGTGTCCTTGGGAGTGAAGCCACCTGTATGGATGAGCGCGAACCTTCCCGGCGGGGATGAGGCGAATCGGGCCTACGAGGAAAAGTATAGGCCGTTGATCAAGCATCTATGAGGGGTAGAGGAGCAGGTTCTATCAACCCTTCCCCTCTTTTGGGATGGAAAAGGAAGCGGAATCGAAGCCTTCCCCTCCCAACCAAAGGTCGATTTTAGTACCTTCCTGCGTCCGGGAAACATCCGCGTGCTTGACCTGCCACCCCACTAGATTGAGACGGGAACTTCCTAATAGATCATGGCCTGCCATAATCCCGTAATATTCAGAGAGCTCGGGACGACGTTCAGGATTCAGGGCGGACCGTATGCTCTCCAGTTCTTTTTCTGATCTTGGATTATTGTCCAAGATGGCTAGATGAAGTCCATCTTTTTCCCAGTGTAGGGAAATTACCATCCGTGAGGGGTTGGCATCCAGGATGAATCGGGCCATTTCTCCGATTAAATGAAGAATGTATTCTTTCATAAGGTCTCCTAAGAGATTTTTTGCCTGGTTGTACGGTACCATTCGATAAGGGCGACAAACAAGGAGGCTGTCAGACCACCCGAAAAGCCATTGTTGTAGAGATCTAGCCCTCCATGCCATGCGGCGGTTCGTTCTACCATTACAAGGTGCACGAAACCCGCTGCTATTCCAATCACTACTCCGAATTGGCCTGCAAGGGGAGCGAGAGTTGTACCGAACAAAGCAGCTAAAATGGGACCGGGAGCCGCAAGATTCTTCCCAAAGATAAAACAACTGAGCATTACACCCATTACTACTGGCCAACAATTTCTTATATTTTTACCAAATGCTCCGAAGCCCATCAAGGTTAATAGCCCCCCTAAAACAGGACCGTTAAAGTCACCCTTTACTAAAAACACGTAGGCGCTACCCAGTAAACCCAAAAGCCCCATGTTCAGCAGAGCCCCTTCCGCTGAACCCTGGTCCACGAAGTCCGTTGGCAGTCGGCCCGGAAGCTTTTGTAGACTTATGAGGTCTGTTAAAGCCTTTTTGTAGTCTAGAAGGAAACTCCCCGCGATAAGAAACAGGGATATGGCGGGAATAAAGGCGATCAGCGCAAGGGAAGGTTCTTCGTTCCACACTACCTTAATGTCCATGTTGAGTTTCGAAGCGGAAAGTAGGGAAGCGGCAAAGAGTCCTAAAAAACCACAGGAAAAACCGATGTTGTACAGATTGTATCCCTGGTGCAGATGCAGCATGGATATGGCAATGGAGGGTAAACAAACACCCGCACCTAGACCTGAGATGACGCCGACAAGAACAGCATGTATGCCTGTTAATCCACTCTGAAAAACAAGAAAGGTTACCAGGGGGCCTAGGGCTGTGCCGAACATAGCCATCAATATATAGGCGGCAAAAGGTTTTTTAGCGATCCGGGCAGCGATGTAGACGCCTCCAATAATGGGGAGGCAATTCAGGGGAGTCTTTCCGAACAGGGCAAACCCCATCATGGTGAGGATTGCGGCGATGGTAGGTCCTGATAACTTGACCTTGTTGAGCTTTACCAAACCCAATCCTATGGCAGCCACAAGACCACTATTCATAAGAGCAGCACCTACCCCTCCTAAAACGGTATAGTCCGCTATAAGACGGGCTGGTCGGGTTTGAAGGGCAATAAATCCTTTTATAGTGGAATCAAAACCCTGGACCGCGAATCCAAGAAGAATCGATCCCATAATGATGATCGAAAAAATCATGTAGAGAGCGGTTTCTTTTGTATTCACCGGTTCACCTCCCATGCGGCATCATACAAGGGGATTTGGGAAACTGGCAACTATATTTTTTGATTGCTCCCAGATATTGATCTAGGCGTATCTGTACCCATTTCATTGATGTAGTAAGACTTTGGGTTTCCTCTAAGCAGGAGAAGGGTTACGTCATCGGCTTGGGGAGCAGTTCCTCGAAAGGAATGGAAATCTTCCCAGATGCGCACCAGGGAAGATTGTAGAGATTGGGACATATCTTTTCCTAAATATGGCTTCAAGCGGGAAAGGGTATACAAGGACTTTTCTCGAGACTCCTGTTCTAACAAACCGTCACTGTATAAAAGGAAAATATCTAGGGGACGGAGGCTTAAGGTGAAAGAGCGCAATTGCAGTTCGCTCATGATTCCTAATGGGGAATTGGATATTGGAGAAGAGAGTGGTGCTAGTTTTCCGTCTGTCTCTTATACACATCT
>JAOABU010000065.1 GCA_026418195.1 Spirochaetota bacterium
GTATACCCCCCACTTCTCATACCACCCCCGACCCTCCGGAAACGGAGGATAGTGCCTCCCACACCCCCGGTTCGGACAGAACAACGGCCGCTCCTCCCCCTTCTCCCGATCCCCCAGTCCCCTAGTCGGCCCCATACCCCACCTCCTCACGGAAAAGATAGAAGGCTTCAATCACCCTCTACCCCTAAAGACAAAAGCATTTCCCCCATTGCTTCAATTCCCAACAAGCTTCAGGGTACTAATTATTTACGAAATAACAGACTCGGTAAGAAAGTCGATAGGGACGGAACGAACGTCACGATAAGCAGGGAAAGGATCAAGGGAATATAGTACGGAACCATGGCCCGAATCACCTTGGGGACTGGTACACCGGATACGATGCTAACCATGTAAAGACTCATCCCAACCGGAGGGGTGATTAGACCGATCATTAAGTTCAATACTACCACGATACCTAAGTGTACGGGATGAACTCCTAGGCTTACCAAAGGTGGGACTAATAGGGGTGTAAATACCAGAATCGCAGCGATACTCTCCATGAACATTCCCACTATGAATAGCAGAAGGTTTACCAGAAGGAGTAGCAGATAAGGATTACTGGTAAGAGAAAGGAATAGCTTGCTGATGGTGACAGGCAGCTGTTCCACCGTAAGTACCCATGCAAAGATAGCGGCAGCACTCACAATAAAAAGAATGTTTGCGGTGGAGACCAGGGTTTCCCGTATGATCGAACCAAGACTCTTCCAACTCAACTCATGGTAGAAGAGGAGATTGATTAGGATCATGTAGAAGACGGTGAAGCCAGCGATTTCGGTAGGACTAAAGGTCCCGCTAATCAGCCCTAGGATCAGGATTACCGGTGCAAGTATTGCGGGTAGCGAAGATGATAGGATGCGGAACCGTTCTCTCCAGTTCGGATCGGCCGAGTCTTTTGGCCAATTATTTTTCCTTGCGAGATAGGCGACTTGTAGCATGAGCGCCACTGTGATAAGGAGAGCAGGAACGATTCCGGCAATCAGAAGCTGAATCCCTGATACCTCTGCCACAGTTCCAAATATGATGAGGGGAATGCTAGGTGGGAAGATAGGTCCGATGGTGGCCGAGGCTGCAGTGA
Organism: Spirochaetota bacterium; assembly: GCA_026418195.1. Lineage (GTDB taxonomy): Bacteria > Spirochaetota > Spirochaetia > DTKZ01 > DTKZ01 > DTKZ01. Next base: position 1,115 of record JAOABU010000065.1, read on the forward strand.
TGGCAGCGGATTGTTCATCCGGATACCCCTGATCCCTCATGGCACGAATTTCCACATTCCCAAGCCCCCCCACATCTGCCAGGGCAGCTCCTGAAATCCCAGAAAAAATCAAACTGGCAATGATATTGACCTGAGCAAGCCCTCCCTTCATCCTTCCCACAAAGATCCGGGCACTCCGGAAAATCCGGTCGCTGATACCCGAGGTGTTCATCAAGTTGCCGGCAAGAATGAATAAAGGTACTGCCAATAGAGGAACCGAGTTCAAGGCATTTACCATGCGATGACTCACCACGGATATTGGAATGACGTGAATCCATACGTAAAGGAATGCAGGGATTCCTAAACAAGCGGCAATGGGGAGTTTCAGGGTGATAAGGAGGAGAAACAGAAGGATGATGGTAAATCCTGTCATTTGGTACTCCGTTCACGAGCAAGAAGGGTACGGGCGATAACAAGTCCTAGCAAGCCCATGCCCAGAAAAACAGGAGCGAAAAACAGGTAATTCGGGAGGCCTAAGGCTGGGGTCTTCACGGTTCCTGCTTTTCCCATCAGTATGTATCCACTCCACAGGAAAGCGATGGAGAATCCGATACTTAGGATTCGACTGAAAAAGGTAATTCTTTCCTGTATGGCCGGTGATACCAATTTTACGAAGGAGTCTACCTCAAGGAGTTGACTTCGGTGGGCCAGGAGCGGAACGGATAGGTACACCATGGAAACCTGGAACCAACGAGCCAGTTCATCTAGCCAAGCAAAAGCGATGGAAAATAGGTTTCGGAGGGCAATCTGAAGGAGGATCAACAAGGCTAGTAGGACCAAAGTACCCATCGATAGGTATTCAACAAGGGCGAGGAGTTTCTCTATAGTTGTACCTTTGCTTCCGTTTCGCTCCATTTCTGAACCTGCCTTATGCTCCTATCGCTACTTTAGGATAGCGCGAATCTCTTCGTAGATCTTCCCATACTGTGTGCCAAATTTGGCATTCACATGCGCTAAAACCTGATTCCTGAAGGCTTCGAGGTCTAACCCTTCTTTAGGGCCGATCACAGTCATCCCTTTTTTCTTTAGTTCTTCCAGGGCAGCATCTTCTACGTCTTTGGTCATCTGCGTGGCCTGCTTCCCAACCTCTCGACCTACGTCATGGAGGATTTTCTGTATATCGGCGGGTAAGCTCTTCCATACCTTGTCGTTGAATACCACGATTTCGGCACCTTTGATGTGACCCGTAAGCATAATATGAGACTGCTTTTCGTAGAGTTTCGCATTAAAGATCGTATCGGTAGGATTCTCCTGTCCTGCCACAACGCCCGTTGCCAGCGCAGTTGGCACTTCGGCCCAATCCACAGGGGTAGCTACAGCACCCATCCCTTCCACCGCTGCCATATAGATGGGGAAGGGAATGGCTCGAATTTTCACCCCTTTCAGATCCTCAGGTTTGTAGACCGCTTTGTTGCACGTAAGATGTCGAGTTCCAAAATAGAAGGTGTAGTATACTCGAACCCCTCTGCTAGATAAAAGCCCTTCGCCCAATCTTTTCATCACAGGCGAATCCGGATCTGCTACTTTCATCAGTTCATCCACTGTGCGATAGAGGAAGGGCGTGTCCAAAGCACCGAAGTCGGGATAGAGAGAGCCAATGCCAGCCATCGTGTTGTGGTGAATAGCAACCGTTCCCGCAGCAACCGCTTCCGCTTGTTCCTGCAGACTCCCCAGTTGGGAGGATGGGAACACCTGAATCTTTACCCGACCTCCTGTTTTTTCTTCCACCATCCTTGCCAAAAGATCCGCTTGTTTCCCTGCCACGCTTGTTGGAGCATTCATGTGGGCATACCTGAGGACGATTGGGCTAGATGGTTTCGGCTTTTCGCTTTCTTTTGCGCCGCCCGCAAACAGGATTCCCGTAATGCAAAGGAGGGCGAGGAATACAGACAGTACTTGCCTTCGATTCATAAGTCTTCTCCTTTCTATAAAAATTATTAGGAAGCTACCTTCCTAACCTTTCCTTTGAAGAACCTTTTTTACTGCGTCACAGATATCAGGAACTCCCATTCCATACGCATCCAGGAGGGCTTCCGCTTCTCCAGACTCCGCAAAGGTGTCCTGCAATCCCAATCGGATCAAGGGTACAGGAAACTGTTCGCTAGCAGCCTCTGCGATCGCGCTCCCCAAGCCTCCGATGACTGTATGATCTTCTACGGTAACTGCAGCTCCGGCGCGTTTTAGGAATTTACCCACCGTATCTGCATCCAAAGGTTTCAACGTATGGATATTTAACAGGGATACTCGGAAACCTTCTGTATTCAGGCGTTCTATTGCCTGCCAGCACCGGTGCAGCAGGAACCCGCCCGTTGCAAAGATCACCACATCTTCGGGATTCTGTTCCAAAACGATATGGGCTTTTCCCCATTCAAATGAATAGGGTTGTTCGAAAAATACGGGATCCCTACCGCTTCCAATCCGGATATATACGGGACCATCCTGTTTTGCCGCGTTCAGTACTGCTTGATGAGTTTCGTATGCGTCAGCGGGTGATACTACGGACATGGAAGGAAGCGTCCGGGCGATTCCTAAATCCTCTATAAACTGATGGGTTACTCCTTCCCGTTCTCCACCTGCGATTCCTCCATTCGCCCCTAAGAAGATCACGGGGAGTCTCGGGTATGCGACGAAGGTTCGAATCTGTTCGCAGGCTCGCATGGTGAGGAATCCCGCATAGGTAGCTACAATGGGCTTGAGACCACTGGATGCCATACCTGCTGCAACCGTTACGGCATTCTGTTCTGCAATACCTACATCGAAGCATCGATCCGGATACTTCTTCACCAGCTCTGCCGCGCGAAACACCTTTACCGAATCAGCGAATACCATCGCAATCCTTGGGTCTTTTTCCATCAGGGAATCGATGGCTTCGATAGCAGCTACACGAGTACTTTGTAAGGTGTTCACCTGTTACCCCCCTAAGGCAGATAGCGCCAGTTCTAATTCCTCTTTCGTAGGGACTTTTTTATGCCACTCGTTGTTGTTTTCCATGAACGGAACCCCTTTCCCTTTTATAGTTCGGGCCAGGATGATCGAAGGCGTTTCTTCTACTTGCTGGGCCTGGAGAAGGGCAGAAAGAATTGCTTCCATGTTGTGACCATCGATTGTTTGGCAGTGCCAACCAAAGGCTTCCCATTTAGGCTGGATTGGGACAATTCCTCCTACCTCCTCGATTTTCCCCCCGCTCTGGAGGCCATTGCAATCAGCAAGAACGATCAGTCGACCTGCTCGGTACTTTACCGCTGCCATGGCAGCCTCCCAGATGAGGCCCTCTTCCTGTTCCCCATCGCCGATGATCACGTAAGTAAAATAAGAATACCCCTGTACCCTACCAGCTAGTACCATCCCAAGCCCTAAGGAAACCCCATGACCGAGGGAACCGGTCGTTGCATCCAGGCCAGGGGTTTTTCGTTGGTATGGATGCCCCTGCAGGATAGAATGAAGAGATCGGAACTTGGGGAGTTCGGAAAGCGGGAAAAAGCCCCTCCGGGCAAGAGCGGAGTAGAGGGCTGTGCAAGCATGCCCTTTAGAAAGGACTACTCTATCTCGATCTGGTTTTTCAGGATTCTGGGGATCGATGTTCAGTACATGAAAGTAAAGGGCTGCGATTATGTCTGCGATGGAGAGAGCAGGGGAAGGATGGCCATCTCCACTCTGATGGATCATAGTTACCACGTCCTTTCGGATTTGCCGAGCATGGCTTTCCAGAGCCCCAATGATCTCTTTCTTAATTTGGCATTCCTTCATAGGAGACCTTCGTTTTTCAGAAAGTTACGAACCGCTATCACTCCAGACCGGAGGCTACTCAGAACAGGTTTCCCAGTGAGTTTTGAAAGCACCCCCTCCATTCGTGCCATGGATCCTTGGGCAAGAACGAATAGGTCGACGGAATGGGCAATTCGGGTAGCAGTCTCCCGTATGCGTTGGTCATGGAGGTCCGAGTTCCCAGAAATCAAAGCATCGAACGCCCCTTCTGCAAGCCCCTGCACAATTCGGATGGATCTACTTTTCTTAGCGGCTGTCCGTTCGAGCAGAGAGATGGTAGGAAGTAGGGTGGTAGGTAATGTAGCAATCACTCCGATGGTATCCCCTCTCTGAACGGCTTCTTCTGCCATGGCATCGTCGATTTTCACGATTGGAGTTCGATTAAAGGTCTTTGCGTACTCTGCCACATCTCCAATAGAGGAACAGGTGTTGAAAATTACTGAGGCGCCGGTATCAGCGGCGGCATCGTAATATCGGAATAACCTTCGAATAACGGGTGGGGTTACCTTCCCTTCTCGAATTACATCCCGAATCAGACTGTCATCCACGATGTTTACCAGATCCACCGAAGGCATGAGTTCTTGAACTAAGTTCTTTACCAGAGGAACTAACGTGTCTGCTGTATAGATCGCGGCTACACGAACCATTCTATGACTCCTTCCTAGAACATCAATCAAACATTAAATGATAAAACATCATACCTTTACTCGGGGAAATTGTCAAATTTTTTTTCTTGCCAAGGGAAGAAGGGTCTGATATGATTTATGTATCATACATTAAATGTATGATGTTTTATCAATAAGCGAGGAAAGGAGAAAACCCCAATGAGTGAAGGATATTTTCATCGGGTACATGCCAATACGCCTACCCGGTTCTGGGTGAACAATCCGACCTGCTCGGAGGCGAAGAAATCGATCGAAGCGGGAGCCATCTGCTGCACCACCAACCCATCCTACGTAATGAAGATCCACCAGAGCTCTGAGGAAAAAGCTCGGATCGAAGCGGATGTTCGAGAAGCGGTGAAACGGTTCTCCTCTGATGAGGAGGCTGCGGCATATGTCCAAAGGAAAGCAGTCCAGAGAATTGCGGAAATCTTTCACCCCCTCTACGAAAAGACCCAAGGTTCTTTCGGATGGGTTTCCATCCAGATTAGTCCGTTCGAAGAGGAGGATCCTCAGAAGATCATTCAGGATGCTGAGGAAAATATAAAATTAGGGAAGAACATCATTGCCAAGATTCCGACCACAGACGCAGGCTTAAAAGCGATTGAAGTCCTTGCAAAGAAAGGGACCCCTATCATTGCAACGGAAATAATGGCGTTATCACAGGCTGTTGCCGTGTGTGAACTGTACCAGACCTTACCGAATCCTACCCCCCCGCTGTTCGTGACCCACATCACGGGCATTTTCGATGAATACCTGCAGAAGGTAGTGAAAGAGAGAAAGATACCCGTAGATTCAGATAGCCTATTCCAGGCTGGATGCGTTTTAGCTCGACATCAGTACTGGGTGATGAAGGAAAGAAGGTATCCGGGTATCCTGTTAGGGGGAGGTGCTAGAGGACTTCATCATTTCACAGAAATGGTAGGAGGGGATATGCATGTGACCATCAACTGGCAGGGTACTGCGGAAGTACTGATCCAGCAGAATCCTCCGGTTGTACCCCGTTTTCACACTCCCCTTTCATCTTCACTCATTAGTAAACTTACGAAAGCCATTCCTGAGTTCAAGGCTGCCTTTCTTGAGGATGGCTTGGAAAGGCATCAGTTTGCCGATTTTGGCCCGGTGGTTCTGTTCCGAAGCATGTTCGAGAAGGGCTGGAAATATCTTTTAGACCTTGTTACATTGGAAAGAAACAAGAGGTAACCATCTATGATAGAGAAGATTCCATTCGCTCACTTGGATCCATCGAAAAAGGTGTCTGTACGTCCAGGTATCGATCGGGTAACCCTGGCCTATAACAAAGATCTGATGCTTTGCTATTTCTATCTACAGAAAGGATCCAAGCTGGAACTCCATCGACATGTAGCGGTACAGAATGGATTTGTAATCAAAGGAAAGGTAAGATTCCTGAAGGAAGATGGGAGTTCCTTCGTTGCAGGGACAGGCGATGGGTACGTGTTCGACTCCAATGAGATGCATGGATCGGAGGTCCTGGAGGATTCGGAATTGATCGAGTGCTTCACCCCCATGCGCCCTGAGTATGTTCCTTGAAGTTTCCACTGGCCATGAACCGGGATCTGTTTAAACAGGATCTTCCCCGCATGTCCATGGTAGACATGGTGGTGGAACGAATCAAAACCCTTCTGATCGAGCAGAAGCTAAAACCCGGAGATATCCTACCGAGTGAAAATGTTCTTGCAGAGAGCTTGAAGGTAAGTAGAGGATCCATCCGGGAAGCGATGAAGATTCTGTCCGCATTTGGGATTGTGGAAATTCGAAGGGGAGATGGAACCTACATCACTACTTCGGTGAACAAAAAACTGTTTAATCCTTTATTGTTCAAGATCCTGGTAGATACCCGGGATTACCGGGAATTGATCGATCTACGAGCTATGATGGAACGAGGGATCGTTGATCTGGTCATTCGACATGCCACGGATGAGGACCTGGAAGAGCTGTCCCGAGTCTTAAAAAGGATGGAGGAACTGTCCACCACAGAAAAAGAGGGGCATGCGGAACGAGACAAAGCCGATCTGGAGTTTCATAAGGTTTTGGGTAGATTGTGCAAGAACTCAATGATCGAAAACATCTATTCCTTTGTGATGGAATTGTTTGCCCCTACGATCAATGCAACGTACGGACTGGAGGTTCACAGGCAGTTGCTCCAGGCACTAAAGGAACGAAACGTAGAACGAGCCGAACAGATCATCGACCAGCACACGCGAATCTGGTGCCAGGTAAATGGAATCCAGTACTAACCCATCGCGTCTGGTAAGAATTTTCCCTCGTTCTTCTCATTCAATGCGGGAACTTCAAGATGAATCCATTCACCTCATCGTCACCTCACCTCCCTATCCCATGATCGCCATGTGGGATGCGCAGTTCACCGCTCAGGATTCTTCGATTGGTAAAGCCTTGGAGGAAGGGGATGGGATGCGGGCGTTTGAACGGATGCATCTCCTTCTGGATCAAGTGTGGAGGGAGTGTTACAGGGTCTTGGCACCTGGAGGGTTCCTCTGCATCAATATCGGGGATGCTACCCGAACTGTAGGGGGCGAGTTCCAGCTGTACAGTAACCATTCCAGGATCACCGAAATCTGTAGAACCATTGGATTCACCGTTCTTCCCCTGATCCTCTGGCGGAAGACTACCAATGCCCCGAACAAATTCATGGGATCCGGAATGTTTCCAGCTGGTGCTTATGTGACCCTGGAACACGAATATATCCTGATCTTCCGCAAAGGGGGAAAGCGACAATTCCTTACGTCAGAGGTAAAGAAGAGGCGTCAGGAAAGCGCCTTTTTCTGGGAAGAGCGAAACAGGTGGTTCGTGGATCTGTGGGAGCTATCTGGAGTCCGGCAGGATATGGACTTGACCCTTGAAAAGAACTCTGGGGAAGAGTTACCTCAACCACTAGTGAACACGAGGATGGCCTCTCGTTCCCGTAGCGCTGCCTTTCCGATAGAGTTAGCATATCGGCTGATCCTGATGTATTCCCTTCGGGAAGATTGGGTGCTAGACCCCTTTCTGGGAACTGGAACCACGTTAGTAGCTGCGGCAATAACCGGTCGGAATGGGGTTGGATACGAAATGGAAAATCGCCTCTTAGAGGAATCTCGTAAGAATATCCTTGGCTGTCAGCCGGTGGGAGTAAAGATGTTAAAGGATCGCTTACAAGCTCATAGACTATTCATGTCTCAGTGGCAGGGAAGGCAGAAAAAGAATGGGAAAAAGAAAGAATTGAGTGCACTTTCTTCGTTCTACTGGAACCCTAGGTTACAGGTTCCTGTAGTCACGAAGCAGGAAACCCATATCTGTTTGGAGTACGTAAAAAATATAAAGCCCCTGGAAGGGGAAAACCCCTCCGGGGCTACTGCATTTGAGGTGATCATGCGTCCTTTTTCTGTTGACGCGCTTGATCAGATTGATCCTCTGAAAGTCTCAGAGCTACCACTTTAACATTTGCTCTCGGCTCCATCCGAGCAGTCGGCGGAGTTCTGCGATGTGCTCCTGCTCTTCAGTGAGGATATGGCGTACGTCATGCTCTAGGGTATGGTACGCGTAGGCGAGTTCTCCTTTCAGTTCCACGATCTTGGCGTGCACCTGTGCGTAGTAATCCACCGCTTCTTTTTCATCCTTCAGGTTGGCTTTCAGGATTTCTTCAATGGTGGACGCTTTTTTCGTAGGAGCTAGTGCCATGGAGGGAACCCCATCGAGGTAATCGTTGATAAGGGTTCTGAGCTTTGCTGCGTGCTCCTTCTCGTCATTGGCTATTTCCTGAAGCCGCTGGATGATCGGTTCCGCGTTCAACCCATCCACTAGTTCCGCCATGCTCAAGTACTGCACATTGGCTGCCTGTTCCATTTCCAACGCTTTGTTTAGCATGTCTACTAGTTCCTGAATTTTACTTGCCATGATACCTACCTCCGATTTGGATTGTTTTACGCTACTAAGGTACTATCAGAGTCCGAAGATTGACAACAAAAACATGCCAAAGGGTGTGAGTGTACGAGGTCGAAGGGAGCCCTGAACACATACTACCCTATAAAGTGTCTGGTTCCCTCTCAGTCCCTCTCGTACGCTCCGATACTCCAGGGGGCTGTACGCGGGTTGCCGTCCCGGTCAACGGCAGGGATCTCGGCGGAAAGGTCCGTTCCAGCTGCCCGGGCGGGTGAGGAGGCTTGTAAATGGTAGTCGTTTGCCGCCGGGTTCACGAACAGGGGGTTCTGGTTCACGAGGTTGCGCCAAGCGGGGTCGTTGTAGGTGAGGAGTTGGGAACCGGAGGGGTATATATCTGCTGTTCTGCTTCCAACATTCAGACCATTAATATTTCTGGAGTCATTCGTGTTGTAGAATATAAATGAACCATCTCCTGACGCATTGGGATACAGATAGAACAGATTCGTAGTGTAACAATACGGGGTGCCGACTCCATTATTCATATGGTATAAGCCTGGATTCCCCCCTACATCAGACGCTAAATCCACTAAGAGATTGTTTTTGAGGGTTGGATGACATCCTGAAGAACCTGATATAGAAATAATGTATCTACTAGCATTTCCAGTGCCTGCGATAAAGGTATTATTGTAGATTTTAGGACTCGAATCAGAGATAATATAGATTTTGTTATTGT
>JAOABU010000130.1 GCA_026418195.1 Spirochaetota bacterium
CTGAAGGGAAGAGTGCAATCGGTTGTGTTCAAGGGAGTGCACTACGAAATGATCGTCCGGGAAAACGGCCATCAATGGATGATCCACAGTACGAAAAGTTTGAAGGTAGGTGATGAGATAGGCCTCTATTTCACACCGGAAGATATTCATGTGATGAAGCGGAACGGCCAAGAACCATGAGAACAAGGGCATCGAGACAAACCCGAAACCTGCTTCAATATCCCTACATCTTGTGGTCTACTTTATTCATTGTAATTCCTTTAGCCTTGATCATTTGGTATAGCTTCACCCAACCTGTACAAACGGGAGGTTTCCAGTTTTCCACCTCGAACTATCGCAGGTTTTTCGAACCTGTGTACCTCCGCGTAATGGGCCGTTCCCTCATATTGGCCATTGAAGCGACTCTGATTTGCCTCATTGTAGGATACCCTGCAGCGATGATCATCGTTCGATTAGGATTGAGATGGAGGAATACCCTGCTGCTCCTACTGGTCCTACCCATGTGGATCAATTTTCTCTTACGAACGTACTCCTGGATGGTTCTGTTAGGGAGGCAGGGGGTACTGAATCAGTTCTTAGAATGGATCGGTCTCCCTCCGCAGAGCATTCTATACTCACGGGCTGCTGTACTCATTGGAATGGTATACAATTTCCTTCCCTTCATGATCCTTCCGCTGTACACCTCCCTCTCAAGAATCGGTAAGGAACAGATCGAGGCAGCTGAAGACTTGGGGGCCAATCGGTTCGACGTATTTCGTCGGATTATCCTTCCCTTGAGCCTTCCTGGAATCCTGACGGGTACCACGATGGTTTTCATGCCTGCAGTGAGCACCTTCGTGATCTCCGCCCTCCTCGGTGGGGGGCAAGACATGCTGATCGGGAACCTGATCGAACAACAGTTCCTCAGTACGGGCGATTGGCATTTCGGATCTGCTGTATCCATCCTCATGATGGTGATCATTCTTATCTCCATGGCAATCGTCTCTGTGACCGACAAGGGAAGATCCCTTGAGGAGGGAAACCTATGGTAAACCCTCAACACCGAACTTTCCTTTCCCAGGCCTACATTCTCCTGGTCCTCCTGTTCCTCTACGCTCCTATAGCGGTCCTGATCATCTTCTCCTTCAACAACCTTCGATCCACCTCTGTCTGGGGTGGCTTTTCCTTTCGTTGGTATAAGGAGCTCTTACAGGATCGACAGATCCTATCTGCCCTGTACTACACCCTTACGATTGCAATACTTTCTTCGATCATTTCTGCTATTGCAGGCACAGTAGCCGCCATAGGGATCCACCGAATGCACCCCCTTGCTCGTCGAATCATCTTAGCCATAAACAATGTGCCTGTCCTGAATCCCGATATCGTGACGGGCGTGTCTCTCATGACCTTATTCACAGCCCTTCGTCTCCGATTAGGGTTCACCACCCTCTTGCTCTCCCACATCACCTTCAACATCCCCTATGTGGTGCTCTGTATTCTACCCCGTCTGCGACAAATCCCCAAGGAAGTTACCGAAGCTGCCATGGATCTAGGTGCTACTCCTACATACGTATTCTTCCATGTGATCCTCCCGGAAATTCGTTCTGCCATCTTCACGGGATTCCTTATCGCCTTCACCCTTAGCGTGGATGATTTTGTGATCAGTTTCTTTACCACAGGGAGCGGAGTGAACAATCTTCCCATCGTGGTGTACTCGATGGCTCGCAGAGGAATCAACCCCAAGATCAACGCTGTATCCACTCTACTATTCATTACCGTGTTCTGTCTTTTAATGATCATAAACAAACGGGATGCAAACATTCAGAAGTTGGAGGTATAACGATGAAAAAGGTTTTAAAACTTGTACTCATGGGTTTATTCATTTTTACCCTTCTAGTAGGTTGTTCGAAAAAGTCCGTGGTTCTAAACGTGTACAACTGGGGAGATTACATTGACGAAACGGTGCTGAAGGATTTTGAAAAAGAAACGGGAATCAAGATCAACTATGAAACCTTTGCTACCAACGAGGACATGTACATCAAGGTAAAACAGGGAGGAACGAAGTATGATGTGATCGTTCCCTCGGATTATATGATCGCTCGGATGATCAGGGAAGGATTACTGGAAAAGATCGATATCCGGAAACTGAAGAACTATGAGGCTCTGGATAAACGGTTTTTGGGATTGCAGTTCGATCCAAAGAGCGAGTACTCCGTACCATACATGTGGGGAACCTTTGGAATACTCTACAACAAGAAAAAAGTAACGGACCCTGTGGATAGCTGGGCTATTCTTTGGAACCCGAAATATAAAAAGCAGATCCTTATGATGGATTCAGTGCGAGACTGTTTGGCCGTCGCTTTTCTACGGTTAGGGTTCTCCATCAATTCCACCAATAAGGATGAATTACAGAAAGCAAAAGAACTTCTCATTCAGCAAAAGCCCTTGGTATTGGCTTACGTAGGGGACAACGGGAAGGACATGATGGCCGCCGGTGAAGCGTCCCTTGCCATGTGCTGGTCTGGAGATGCAGTAACGGTACGAAAGCAGAATCCTGATTTGGCGTACGTGATCCCGAAAGAGGGAACGAACCTCTGGGTAGATTCTCTGGTGATCCCTAAGACTTCCGAGCACAAGGAGGAAGCTTTCCGATTCATCGATTTCCTCAATCGACCCGAAATTGCAAAACGGAATGTAGAGTTTATCGGATATGCTACCCCCAATCGAAAAGCCTTCGAACTCTTACCTCCCGAAGTACAGAAGGATCCTGTAGCTTACCCCTCCAACGAAATATTGCAGAGATGCCAGGTGTACATAGATCTCGGTCCATTTTTAGAAGAATACAACAAGGCTTGGACCGAGATTAAGGGACAGTAGCTCTTAGTATGACCAACATCTTTGACCACCCCATTGATCGACGGGGAACTGATAGCGAAAAATGGGACCGATACGATCCGGACGTGCTGCCCCTCTGGGTGGCGGACATGGACTTCCCTTCGGCAGAGCCTATCGTACAGGCCTTGGGGGAACGGATAGAGCACCGAGTGTTTGGATATACGAACGAGATTCGGGGTTTGAGAGAGGCTATTCTCGCTTGGTTAGAAGAAAGACACCGGTGGAAGGTGAAAGCGGAAGATATCGTATTTCTACCGGGTGTGGTAGTTGGGTTCAATCTAACAGCCCGAGCCTTTGGGACAGCTTCCATAGTGAGATCGGTTTCTATTCCTACCGCTACAGAAGCCCGAGGGGTTCTGATCCAACCGCCTGTGTATCCCCCCTTCCTTTCGGTAGGAAAGAACGCTGGGATTCCCTTGTTCGAGAATCCGCTCATTCGGGTTAAGGATCGAACAACCGAATCCGAAGGCGATCCGCAGCCTGCAGAACACATCAAGTATGAAATCGATTTAGATCATTTTCGAACCTGTTTGAATCAAAGACCTTCCCTTTTCCTCCTCTGTAATCCTCATAATCCCGTAGGTCGGGTTTACACACGAGCGGAATTGGAGGTCATTGCAGATGTCTGTTTGAAAACAAAGACCCTTATCTGCTCCGATGAGATCCACGCAGACTTGGTTTTTTCTGGACATACTCATATCCCTATTGCCTCAATAGATCCAGACATTGCGAATCGGACCATCACGCTAATGGCTCCAAGCAAGACGTTCAATATTCCTAGCCTTGAGTTTGCATTTGCCGTCATCCCAAACCCGCAGTTGCGGAAACAGTTCCAGGAAGCTCGTAGGGGGCTTGTAGGAGAAGTGAACTTGTTCGGTATGGTGGCTGCTAAAGCCGCTTACAAGAATGGGGCTCCCTGGCTAGATGAGGTGCTCCAATACCTGGAAGGAAACCGGGATTATCTAAAACGCTATGTTCAAGAACGACTTCCAGGCATAGGGATGAACAACCCCGAGGGAACTTACCTAGCCTGGTTGAATTGCGAAGGATTAATAGAAAAGTCCCCAGAAGCTTTTCAGTCTGGAACAGCAGCCTTCTTTTTGGAACACGCACGGGTAGGGTTAAACGAAGGGACGACCTTTGGTACAGGTGGGGAAGGATGCGTTCGGTTAAACTTCGCCTGCCCCCGTTCCACCCTGCAAGAGGCCCTTATCCGCATGGAAGATGCAGTGAAGCGTATCACACTACGTGCTTCCACCGCTTGCTGAGGGAGCAATTTCTAGGTATCTTAATAAAGACCGCGTGTACTAGGAGGATTCAGTGTTCTTCTTTTTTTGGGGTCCTCTATTCTTTATCTTTCCCCTTTTCTTTGTGTTCATGCTATTCCGATGGATCTTTCATCGGAGTGGAAAGCCCGTACGGCATCTAGATCCCTTTGTGCCGTTTGGGAATGTTCTGGAAGATTCTGACTCCCTAGCCGCCTCCATCTTTCGATTAGCTAACCGTATGGGAGGACGCCTAACGTTGAGCGATATCGTGATAGAGACAGGTATGGATCCGAAGCAGGCAGAAAAGTTCATCGAAAAAATGATAGACGGGATTCGAGTGCGGATGGAAGTCGACGAAAAGGGAATCGTCTACTACGAGTTCCCGGAAATACTCGCTCGCCACCGAGAACGATAATCTTTTTCTTACCTTGTCAATCTTAGGAAAATCCCTGTAAGATAAAGCACTTCTAGTAAAAGATTTTTCGGAGGTTTCAATCATGAAAAGCTTACTTGATTCCCTCGATTCTGTTCTACTCATGGGGCCAGGCCCTTCCACGATTTCCCCAAAAGTGTACGAAGTAATGGGCAAGACCACCCTGGGACATATGGATCCGCAGTTTTTCTCGGTAATGGACGGATTAAAAGACTCCCTTCGCAAAGTCATGCAGACCCATAATGAGGCAACCATCACAATTTCTGGAACGGGAACCGCCGGTATGGAAGCCTGCCTAGTGAACCTGATTGAACCGGGCGACTCTATGCTGGTGATCGCAAACGGGTACTTTGGTGCCCGAATGCAAGAGATGGCCTCTCGCTTAGGAGCAGTAGTTTCTACCTTAGAGTTTCCTTGGGGGAGCCCTGTTGATGTAGAGGCCGTGAAGAAGGAACTCAATTCAAAATCCTACCGAATCGTGGGAATGGTACATGCAGAAACCTCGACAGGCGTTCGGAACCCCATCGAACAGATCGGCCCTCTGGTGAGGTCTATGGGAGCTTTTTTCCTTGTCGATGCCGTCACGAGCCTTGGAGGAATCGAGATTAAACCGGATGAGTGGGGAATCGATGCGATGTACAGTTGCAGTCAAAAGTGTCTGGGCTGCCCTTCAGGACTTTCCCCTGTCACGTTCTCTTCCCGAGCAATGGAAAAAATCGTTAACCGTAAGACAAAAGTTCCTAACTTCTATTTAGATATGACGTTGCTCATGAAGTACTGGAACGGGTCTCCCCGGGTGTACCACCACACGGCACCTGCCAATATGTACTATGCCCTTTACCGGGCATTAGAATTGATCCAGGAAGAAGGAGTTCAAGCTGTGTACCAGCGTCACCTCGATGCGCACCGATACTTAGTGGAAGGCCTGGAAAAGATGGGCCTTTCTATGCTGGTAGAGGCTCCTCACCGTCTTCCCATGCTCAACACGGTAAAGATCCCCGAAGGAGTAGAGGATGCCGCTGTGCGAAAGGAACTCCGCTCTAGCTACAAGATAGAAATCGGTGCGGGTTTGGGATCCCTGGCTGGGAAAATATGGCGAATCGGACTTATGGGACACACTGCGCGTAGGGAAAACGTGGACATTTTCCTGAAGGCCTTGGCAAGGATCCTTCGACGGTAGCGGAAATCTTTCTGTGATCCCCGAACTTTTCCCCGATCGGACAAACGTTTCTTTTCCCTCCTTCGATGTCCTTTACCAAGATCAATGGATCCTGGCAATAAATAAACTAGGTTTTATACCTGTAGCACCTTCGATTCCTGTAGCAGTGTCCAACCTTAAGAGGTCTACGGTGTATGAACAAAAAGGTGCACAGGATAGTCTTCTGGGGCAACTTCAACGATGGCTCATCACACAAAAGGGTAAGGAAAAAGAAAGTAAAGAAAAAGGAGAGAAAGGGGACATACTACAGGGGGCTCGTGCAGGGGTCCTAGAAGCGAACTACAATCAGAGTTCCCCTAACCTCCCTTATCTTGGTTTGGTTCATCGAATCGATCAACCGGTTACGGGGGTCGTACTTTTTGCTCGGGATCCTGCAACCTTGGAGTTGTTAAACCGGCAATTTAGGGATCGACAGGTATTCAAGCTCTACTGGGCAGTCACCGAGTCAAGACCTCCGAAAGACACAGGAACTCTTGAGCATTCCATCACGTTCGATCCGAAAAAAAACAAGAGTCGAATTTTTACCCCTTCTGACCCGGGAGACATACGGATTCCGGGTAGACAACCCCGTGCGAAGAAGGCTCTTCTCCATTACCGTGTGGTAGGAAACTCGGAGAGGTATTTCTTCCTTGAGATAGAACTCATTACAGGAAGACCCCATCAGATTCGAGCCCAGTTAGCTGCAATCGGATGCCCAATTAAAGGGGACCTGAAATATGGAGCTCGTCGCTCTAATCCTGGAGGAGGAATCCTGCTCCATGCTCGGTCGATCCGTTTTACCCACCCGAAAACCGGCCTTCCTCTCACCCTTACCGCTGAACCTCCGCCCTCTATCCTCTGGGAGCTATTCCCAAGATCGTCACGGTCTTGATGCGCCTTCCCAGGGACTATCTTATTTCTGGGAGCCCCCTGGTAGCAGATGGATTCGTTCGGGTTTCAGTCGAAGGAAAACCTTTGTATCTGGAGGAAGAACTTCAGCAGGATCGAACACGTCCACTACCCATTCCTGATCCAGCGCATTTACCCAGTACCGAATTGTCGCACCTTCGAAGATAAAGTTCGTTACATAACCTGGTATTGCATTTTCTTCCCTATCTCCGGATGCTCTCACGATCCGGACCGTTTCAGGTCGGACACAGAGGATCACCTCGGCTTGGGGTTGAAGATAGGTAAAATGATTCTTCACTAACAGTGTAATGTTCTGTACGTCTACCCAGGTACCTTCCAGAGTATGCTGTGTTACTCGACCTCGAATTAGGTTTACTTTTCCGATGAAGGAAGCTACGAAGGGATCCGCTGGGTGGTAATACAATTCCTGTGGTGTGCCATAGTGAACGATTTTTCCTTCATTCATCACGGCAATCCGGTCCGAAAGAGCCAACGCTTCCGCTTGATCATGGGTCACATAGATGGTAGTGATCTTGAGCCGTTGCTGTAACTGCCGCAATTCCGCCCGTATATTGATCCGTAATTTGGCATCCAGATTGGAGAGGGGTTCGTCCAATAACAAGAGTTCCGGCTCCATGATAAGGGCACGTGCGAGGGCTACCCGTTGCTGTTGTCCCCCGCTGATCTGCCCAGGCATTCGATCCAACAGGTTCCCGATTCCTAGATATCCCACTGTACGTTCCAATCGTGCCTGTATTTGATCCTTAGGCATCTTTCGAATTCGCAATCCATACGTGATATTTTCTTCTATTGTCATATGTGGAAACAGAGCATAATCCTGGAACACCATAATAGCATTTCTAAGATGGGAAGGCACGGTATTCATGAACCGATTTCCCAGGTAGATCTCTCCAGAATCCGGGGTATAGAATCCAGCGATCGTCCGGAGAAGGGTAGTTTTACCGCATCCCGACGGACCTAAAAAGGTAGTGAAGCTACCTTGAGGCACATCAAGAGATACATGGTTTAAGACACGAAGGTTCCCAAAACTTTTGCAAACGTCTTGAATCCTAAGATGGATGGTTTCCATAAAATGCTACTCCCAGCAATTCGATACACTATACTTTGAACAGTACGACGTTTTTACCTAGTACAAGCTTCGTGATTCCTAGTAACCCAAAGGCGATGATGAGCAGAGTACACGTAAGAGCAGCCGCTTTTCCATAGAATCCGTCACTAACGAGATTCATAATGCTGAAGGTAGTTACCACATTCTTCTGAGTGACGATGAACACTACCACGCTCAAGGTAGTGATGGCTCGAATAAAGGATACAATGAAAGCAGAAAAAAATGGCCCTTTGATCAAAGGAATTTCAATTTCCCGAAAGATCCGAAGACTTCCCGCTCCTAGATTGCTTGCCGCTTCCGAGAGAGAAGGGGAAATCTGTTGAAAGACTCCAATTCCAGTCTGATATCCCATGGCGATATTCCAGAACATAAGGGCCAGAACCACTATAGCTGCAGTCCCATACAGATCGAACGGGGGTTTGGTGTACGAGATAGAGTATCCCAAACCGAGGAAGATTCCCGGTAAAGCTGCGGGTAGAATACAGGTGAAGTCAATAAACCTTCTACCAAAGAAACGTTTCCGGGACACGATATAGGCTGCAGTGATGGAGAATACGGCGCTTCCTGCTCCTGCAAAGATGGAGAACAGCAAGCTATTTGTAAGTTCAGGAGAGCGAGATAAGATTTCTTGCACGTACCGCAGCGTAGGAGTCCAATTGAAGCCCCAGCCCTCCACGAAGGCGCCCATGAACAAAGCTAGATACACTAGAATGATCAAGAGGGACAGGGAAAAACAGATCAAAAACAGGACCCAACGAATCCATGTTCCGGTTTTCTGAATATCGATCTGGGTGATCTTCCCTGTAATGGTAACGTAAGATCGTCGGCTTACCCAGTACCTTTGGAAAAGGAAAATAAGAAAGGAAGGGACTAAAAGTAACAGGGAAAGCACGGCCGCTCCCGCAATATCTGCCCAACCTTCTACCCGCATCCATGCTTCCGTTGCCACCACGGAAAAGTCGCCTGATATCATGATGGGATTCCCGAAGTCTGCCAGCACTTGAATGGCTACCAATAGAGCAGCTCCTGCCACACCTGGGCGGGCAAGAGGAAACGTGATGGTGCGGAATAGGGTAAATCCACTGGCCCCCAGGTTTCGACCAGCATACTCAAGACTCGGAGGGATAGATTGAAGAACCCCTTCCATCACTAGAGAAGCAACGGGAAGAAAAGCCACGGTTTGGGCAAACCACAACCCGTGCCAGCCGAAGATATTGACCTGAAGGCCTAGCAGTTTCGAAGTAATCAGTCCATTCTTACCGAATAGCATGATGTAGCTAAAAGCTACCATGAAGGGTGGAGAAAAGAGAGGCAGAAGACTGATCCCTTTGAAGAATTTCCGAAAAGGAATGTCGGTGCGGGTGATGGCATACGCATAGATGAATCCTAGAAACGTGGCGGATAGGGTGGAAAGAACCACGATGTAGAGGCTGTTCAGGATGGAACGCTGATAGCGTGGATTCATCAGGATCTTTATGAAGTCTGTCCCTGAGGGATAGAGGAACACCTGGATTGAAGGGTACACTACGAATACCATCAAGCTCGCGATCAATACCCCTATCACCAGGAATAAAACCGGTTCCCGCACCCGAGTACTCATACTCCCTCCCTGCTTACATCCCTGTAATTTCGGCCCACTTCTTCTTCCATTTATCCACGTTGTCTGCCGCTTTCTTTAGATCCCAGGGGGCCAATTTCAACTGTTCAAAGGGCGGAACACCCGGTGGTAGTTCTACACCACTTCGAACCGGGTATCGGTAACCGTTCCTTGCGTTTATGGTACCTGCAGTTGGACTCAGGAGGAAATCAATGAACTTCTTGGCTGCCTCTAGATTAGGAGCCCCCTTTACGATGGATGCTGCTCCAATCTCGAATCCCGTATCCTTGGGAAAGACGACCACAATGGGAAGATTTCCCTGGATTTTCTGCTTTAGCGTATCATGCCCCCAGGCGAATCCAACCATCGCTTCTCCCTGAGCGACAAGAGGGATGGATCCATTGGCACCCTTCGTATACTGAGCTACATTAGGATGCAACTTGCGGATGTACTCAAACCCTGCCTCCTCACTCCCTAAGCGGAAGATCTGAGCTGCCATCATGAGATAGGCTCCCCCCGTCGTTGCAGGATTCGATGCGATGACCTGGCCTTTGTACACTGGGTTCAACAGATCGTCCCAGGTAGAAGGAGGTGCGATTCCCAAAGGTTTTACCTTCTCGTTGTAGAGTTTTTCGTTGTACAGCAGACATAAAGCTCCCAGATACCAACCCGTCCAATAACCATCTGGATCCATCAGTTTAGGATCAATCCCCGCTTCCTTTACCACGGGAGAGGTGTATTTTTCCAGAAATCCACCCGCAGCCAGTTCTGAATGAAAGTTCGAATTCCCACCAATGAACACATCCGCTCGTGGGTTCGATGCTTCGGTCTTGATGCGAGCTGCCACTGTTCCAGCCTGTTCGATCTGAAGGGCTACCTCTGCATCGATCCCTGTTTTCTCCTTGAAAGCAGCAGCGAGCTCTTTCGTGGTTTTCTCATCCAGAGCTGCGTAGATTACCACTTTCTGGGGACCCTTCTCGGTCTTCCCTGCGGCGAATACCCCTCCTAGAATGAGGAGCATCGCTAATACTAAAAAACCTACACGCTTCATACATACCTCCTAACCGATTTTAGTATTTCAACAACCTACTTTAGGTCGTTGGATTGCTGAGTTCCATTGGTTCCCCATTACAACCACAGGATCTCCGAACGATCAACTTTGTAGGAAGGATCACTCGGGATTCCACCTGTTCTCCCTTCTCCATCACTCGGAGCAGGTTCAATACAGCTACGACCCCTATCTCGTACATGGGTTGCCGGATGGTGGTTAAGGGAGGTTGTAGATGGCCAGCAAAAAACGTATCGTCGAATCCCGTGACTGCCAAATCCTCTGGTACCCGGATGCCTCGATCCTGACAGAACTGGATTACACCCAATGCCATACTATCGTTGGCAGCGAACACCGCATCGAACTGGTCTTGCAGTAAACACCGTTTTGCTACCTCGTATCCCGAGCGTTGGCTGAAATCTCCCTCCTCTACCACGATCCTTTCCGGATCTACACCTTTTTCACTGAGGCCGATCTTGAAGCCATACAGACGATCCTTCGAATCGTTACTGTGATCCGGACCTGTTATGAATAGGATTCGTTTGTAACCATGGACTCCATAGTGTTGAGCCATTAACCGGGCACCCCCAATGTTGTCGATCATCACGGCTGGATGGGTATCGAGGAATGGAGGAGTACCGATCACGATATAAGGGATCCGCCTATTCCGGAGATACTTCAATAGATCCTCGTCGAAGGAAGCTGGCCCGGCATACCGGAGGATGAAAGCATCTACCCGGCCTCCTTCCACTAGTTCCTGGAACACCTTCCTTGTATTTCGAGTTTTCAGCAGAAGGGTGTACCCGTGTTCCTCTGCCGTAGTATCTGCTCCGGCAAGGAGCTGGGTATAGTATTCGTGCAGCAGATCAGGCAAGAGAATGGCAAGAGTTTTCGTCTTTCCTCCTGATAGAGCGCTTGCCATCGAATGGGGCGTGTATCCTAGGTCCTCCACAACTCGCAGAATCTTCTGAGCGGTAGCGGGCTTCACGGATGGGTCCCGGTTCAGCACCCTAGAAACTGTTGCCCTGGAAAAGCCACTTTTTTGAGCCACTATGTCGATGGTTATTTTAGATGTCTTTTCATTTTGACGCATTTTGAAACCGTTTTCATTATGACTCATTGACAAAGAGCTGTCAAGTGTTTTATAACTACTTCATCATGCTTGCCATTACCTTTATCAATGTAGGATACGGGGATTCCATTCTGCTGGAACTAGCGGAAGGAGAAGACACCTTTCGGATGCTGGTAGATGGGGGGGTAAACGATCCCGCACACTTCCGGGGTCATCCACAACGGATTTCTGCCTACGACTTTCTCTGCTCCCAGGGGATCAGCCATCTAGATCTACTGGTGATCACGCATCTACACGAGGATCATGTCACGGGACTTCTGCCCATTGCAGAGCACCTGTCCATCCAAGAATGCTGGTGTAACTTTCTGCCTGAGGATTCTCCTTTCGAATCACCCCTCCTTCTCCCTACCTTCGCTCCTGAAAACACCCGGAAACTCAACCGATCGATTCAAGCCTTTGCTCAAATTCTAAAGACCTTGCAACAAAAGAAAACGAAGCTCCAGGAGATGTCGCGATTCGACCTAAACCGACCGTTGACTGCAGAAACTACAGTAGACATCCTTCCCGGTCTTTCCCACCATCTCGAACAACAACGCACCCTCATCTCAACTGCAACATCCTCATCCAACACTTTAGAACGGATCGATGCGCTAATACAATTGGATGCCCGTATTAACCTCACCAGTCTGGTACTCCGCATTCGATCTCAGGGAACAACTGTGCTTCTCGGAGGGGATGTGTACGCTTCCTATTGGGATTCTATCCTTGCCTCCGGAATCGACATTTCGGCAGATCTATTGAAACTTCCCCACCATGGACATGGGGATTCAGCCTCATTCTCCTTTGTCAACGCAGTGAGACCTTCCCACGTAGTGGTCTGTGTATCCAACGATCGAGAAGACAATTGTCCGAACCCGGATATCCTATCCTTGTTTACTTCTAGTGCCGTCCATTTTACGGATTCAGTTTGGCTACCTCCCTACACCGCTGTACGGGAAGATCGGAACGCCCTTGTATTCACCCTAACCGAAGAAAACACTTTTCGAGTTACCAGTATACCCCAGCAAGCTAGCTTCAGGAGGAAATGAATGATCGGAAACGTGCTTGTCGCCCAGTCAGGCGGCCCCACTTCAGTCATCAACGCCAGTCTCGTAGGGGTGGTCAAGAAAGCAAAAGAACTCGGCGTGCGCCGAGTCCTGGGAGGATTGAACGGAATCGAAGGGATCCTTCAGGAAAAGCTGGTAGACCTTTCCATTGAACACCCGGCAGATTTAGATGCGGTTCAGTACCGTCCCGGAGCGGTCCTGGGAGGTTGTCGGTACCAAATTAAGGATCCAGATCCAGACGGTCCAGAATTGCAACAAGTATTCTCCATATTCCAGAAGTACCAAGTTCGGTATTTCTTCTATATCGGGGGCAACGATTCCATGGACACGGCCCAAAAGATTCACACTGGAGCACAAAAACTCAACATAGACCTCAAGGTGATTGGAGTACCGAAAACCATCGATAATGACCTCTTTGGGACAGATCACTGTCCGGGATTTGGAAGTTGTGCCAAGTACCTTATCACTTCGGTGGTAGAGGCGGGGATCCACACGGCTAGCATGTACACCGCCGAACCGGTTACCATTCTTGTTACGGTTGGTCGAAATGCGGGATGGCTCGCAGGCGCTTGTGGCCTTGCTCGGAGGGAAAAGAACGAAGCTCCCCACATCGTTCTCTTTCCTGAAATTCCCTTTGAGGAGAAACGATTCCTAGAAAAGGTGAAGTCCGTGTACGAACAAGTTGGAGGCGTATTCATCGTTACAGGGGAAGGATTGCGGAACAAAGAAGGAACCTACATCACAGCTCGGTACGACGGACTTTCTACCGATGCCTTCGGTCATCCCCTGCTAGGGGATGTTCCCATCACGTTGAAACATTTAATCGAAGAGAACCTTCACCTCCGCACCCGATGGATAAAGCCAGATATTTGTCAGCAAGCAGCGGTTCATATGGCTTCCCGGGTTGACCTGGAAGAGGCGCGGTTGTGTGGAGAAAAGGCGGTACAGTTGGCTATACAGGAAGGCGAATCCGGATACATGGTAACGATCGAGCGTGTAGGCAGTGGAGCAGGAGGGGTGTCCTATGCATCCCGATGCGGCAAAGTCCCCCTTTCCGCTGTAGCGAACGTGGATCGGTACGTTCCCCGAAACTTCATCGATACCGAAGGGTTCTTTCCCTCCGAGGAGTTCCTGCAGTATGTAAAACCTTTGATCCAGGGAGAAGTGCCTATTCGGATGAAGGACGGATTTCCTTACTATCCCAACCTACAGCTAAAACACGTACGCTACTCCGAATAGGTTGTACGAGTCCTTCCCGCCGGAGGTTTCCATATACTTGTACCGGTAGGACAGACCCCAGTTCCGGGTGAAGAACAGGTTAGCGATCAGACTGAAGGAAGGATGGTAAACCTCCCCATCAAAGGTAGCCTGATACTTGCCCTCTATGTCGAGAAACCGAAACAGGGTGAGTTTCAAGTTGATTCCTGCGGTAGCGTACCAGGCAGAATCGTCAAAGGAAGTGTCGATGGATGTTTTAGGCGCAGGAGGGGGTGAAAACTGCGCAGTGAACTTGATCGTGCCCTGTACCGATTCGTAAGTCGCGCCTATCCAAGGAAGAACACTGAACTGTACAGGTCCCATCCCGAAAACCAAGTACTTCCCTACCCGGGCGTAAGGAATAATGATCGTGTTTGTTAGGTTGAATCCCTCGAGGGTCGTTGTTGCAGGCGGTGGTCCTGCTGGAACCTTGATACTGTTCCCCGCATCCATATCGATACGAATGACCTCCACCCCCGCCCCAACGAGGTATTTTCCCAGAAAATCACCGATGGGATAGAAATCCACGATGAAATGTCCACCCCAAAGGGTACTATAGTTAACGTCGGGAGAATAGTACAAAAAAGCATTCCACTGGAAAAGGGAGGGATTGATACTTTGCAGGTACATTCCAGATAGAAACCCTGAATCTTCCAGGTTTAACTTATAGGAATCGTTTTCGTATGTATTCGTCACCCATCCCATGTAGGGTGCTACGATCGTGATCGTTTCTGCCGGTAAATGGGGGCTTGAAAAAGTACCGAACCCTAGAACTCCTAGAACAAGGACTAACACCGACAACGCTCTTGTAGGGTATGTTCCCATGATTTCCTCCTACCCTGGAAAGATAGCATAACCCTTGAGTATTATGCTATACTACGATGGGAAAAAACCATGACGACTTTTGAAGGAGGATTAAAACCCTGATTCAATCACCTTCCCGAGCCCTGTTAATCGGAGTGCGCTACGTTACTTCTCCAAGGAATGAAGCGGAAGAATCCTTAAAAGAACTCCATGCTCTCGTGTGCTCCCTACAGATTCAAGTATACCATTCTCTACTGGTTCCTCTAAAAATTCCTACTGCTCGTTACCTGGTAGGTACAGGGAAAGCCGGTGCGATCCGGGATCTAGTGGAAGAACAGGGGATCGATCTAATCGTGTTCGATGAGTCCCTGTCCCCTTCCCAGCAGAGAAACTGGGAACTTCTTACCAATACGTGTGTGATTGATCGGCAAGAAGTAATCCTGGAAATCTTCGCGGATCGAGCCCGTACCCGGGAAGCGCACCTTCAGGTAGAGCTGGCGCGAATGGAGTATTCGTTACCCCGATTGACCCGCAAATGGACGAACCTCTCCCAACAGCGAGGAGGCTATCGGGGTGCCCGGGGAGCAGGAGAAACACAACTGGAATTGGATCGTCGGAAAGTTCTACGCCGAATCCAAAAATGCAAACGGGAACTCCGCTTGGTAGAAGAACAGCGGATGGTCCAACGAAGTCGAAGGGTAAAATCCGAAATCTTACAGGGGAGCATCGTAGGCTACACCAACGCAGGGAAATCTAGCCTATTGCGCTTTTTGACCCATGCGGATGTTCTGGTAGAAGATAAACTTTTCGCTACCCTAGACCCGACCACTCGAAAGTTGCGGTTACCCAATGGGGGGGAGGAGATCCTCCTGAGCGACACAGTAGGCTTCATTCGGAAGATTCCTCCTCAGCTCATTGCTGCGTTCAAGGCTACCTTGGAGGAAACGGTACTAGCCGATTTCATCCTGCACGTTCTGGATGTCTCTACCCCAGGGATTCATCAACGAGCTGCTACGACTCGATCGGTCTTACGGGAAATCGGAGCAGGGGATAAGCCAGTTCTTACCATCTTGAACAAAATAGATCTTCTAACAGACAGGTCGGAACTTCCTCACCTATTGTCCGATTTCCCTCACGCGATCCCCCTATCTACCAAAACAGGAGAAGGAAAGGATGAACTGCTGAAAGCCTTGTCCTCTTTAGTGAAACAACGAACCGTTAGATCAGAAAGCCGCATCCTATTTCATTCTTCTGTACTGGGCGAAGGAGACAATTGTCCTGATACAGGTCACAGTACTTCCCAATGGCTAGAGAGTCCCTACCACGGATAGATACATCCCCCACCCTGCGAACTCAACTCCTTCCCTACTGTAGACTGAAACCCGGAGAAGTATGGGAAGACCCTCTTTCAGGACACCGGGTGGGGGTGCTGGATGCCACTCGAGAAGATCAAGTATGCCTTCTCATGAAAGGGGAGGTTTCTGTACTTGGGATCCATGATCCTCCCTACAATATTTCTGTAGGAAATCGCTCATCGCCTAATCTTTTTCAAACAGATCTCGAGAAATACCTGTCTTTCTCTCGAGCATGGGTTCAGGTTGCGTTAAAACACCTAGCACGGGATGCCTCCTTCTATGTCTTCCTTGGTGCGGACCAAAATGCAGGGTTCCAACCCCTCCCCGATTTCATGATTCTGATGAGAAGCTTTCCTGAACTGAAGTCCCGAAGTTTCATTACCTTACGGAACCAACGGGGATATGGAACACAAAAGAACTGGATGGCGGTACGGCAGGAACTACTGTACTACGTGAAGGGGAATCCTTTTTTCCAGGTTCAATACACCAAGATTCCCAAGATCCTTCGGGGGTATTACAAGGAGATAAAAGGAGCACGGAAGGAAAACTTAGAGCGAGGCAAATCCCCCTATATACGACCAGGAAACGTTTGGGTAGATATTCAGCAGGTGTTCTACCGAATGGAAGAAAACGTTAGCGGTGCGTATGCTCAGAAACCTTTAAAAGCCATCCAACGGATCATCGAGGCTTCCAGTCGGCCTAGCGATCTAGTGACCGATTACTTCTCCCACGCAGGTACTACCCTCCTTGCATGCGAGATACTGGGAAGGAGGTGTTATACCCTGGATATTGATCCCGTGTTTGCTGAACTGACCCTTCGCCGGTTGGAACATTTCCGAAGAACTGGGAAAACCGGATGGCAGACCGAGAACCCCTTTCCTGAATCCACCTCGTTCCGGTCACTCAACTCCATAGATCGTTAACTTTTACCCCCGCAAAGAGGTAATAAAATCGGCGAAGTCTACCTCATTCGCTCCCAAACCTTTCCCATACACATAGTCTGTGGCAATCTTTGTAGCTGTAATGGCTTGAATATAGGAGGAGGGAACCCGCTTCAGGATTGTATCCAACCCGAGAAAATCGAGTAACGGCTTGGGGGTGTACGCTTCCAGTACCCGACGGAGGATCTTCTCATCCTTTCCAAGGGAGGATTCCCGAACTGCATCGGTGATCTGATTGATTTTCCCGCTCACCTGGTTGGATAGAATGGTGAGGGGTGTACCACTCTTTTTCCACTCCCTGTAGAGAAGCTCGAACTCAGCCTTAGCATTCTCCTTGATTTTTTCAATGATTGCTTCCACGTATGCTTTGCGGAAGGGTGGGATCCTACCATTCTGCACTCTCAAGTGTTGGTCGTACTCATCGTCCGTAAGAGCGAGGGATGCATACACTTCCAGGGAAGAGGAAGTAACACCCCCCTTGTTGGTAGATGCGTCTTTCAGAACAATGATCCCATGCTCTTCTAACCGAAGACGGGCATCCTCGGTAATGAACAGATTCGCTCCTTCCACAATGTATCGAACTTTGGGTTTCCCGTCCGCATCGAACAGTTGTTTCCAGTTCCCAATATTGATGGCTCCTGGCCTACCCCCACAGGGCACGAACAGATCCGCTTTCGCGTATTTCGTAAGGTGAAAGATATTTCGAAACTCTTCACCGTTGGAAATGTGGGTACCATCAGGAAGTTTCACATCCCGGTCGTTGATGGATACGAAAAATCCCATAGGGGAAAGATTTTTTCTGTTGAACCGTTCCACCGGTACCCGTTGTTCCACCAACCTCATTAGCTCTTTTCGATCGAGCCCTTCCGGATCGTACAGAACACCACTCCCATCCACGATAGCGATAGTTCTATCCTTCGAAAAACGGATTTCGTTGCTCCCTAGGTCTCCATCGGGACCTCCTGTCTGGATCTTTGTTACCTCTTCTTCTCTAAGGCCTTCCTTCTCTAAAATTCCCAGCACGTACTGATGGATCCCCTGAGTTGTCATGCCGTATAGGTCATGGGGTACCCCTCCAAGTTCCGGAGCTTTCCCAGTGGAAAAGGACTTCCAGTAGGGGTATCCCCGTTTTCGGGCATGGAGAGCGGCCCAGTCCATCAAACCCGCTGTCCCTTCGTCCGGACCTAAGAAGAGCAGCTCTCGGACTACTTCCCTGCCTGTGGAATCCACATCTATCAACAAGTCCAACAGGCCATCCACATAATCCTTGAAAGCTCGTTCTGCGGCATGTTGACTTTCCAGATTAAGCAGGATCGTTCCCTTCGCTCCTCCTTCCGGAATGTCCTTATTTTTCCTCTGCTGAGTCCACGCCAAATTGTAGTTTTCCGTGAAAATAGTATCGATGTTATGGGCATAGATGTCGATGGAACGTGAACGAACGATTCGGATCCCTCCCCGAGCAATCTCCCGGAACCGGATATGGAAGCCCAGAAAATCGTGTCCTACCAGGAAGAAGAGTCCATACAGTGGTTCGGGGAAATCCACAGGATCCACGATGTCCGTCCGCAACCGGTAGGCCATACAACTCTTTTCCGGCTTATAGAAGTTCGTTCGTTCCACAGATTCGTTGAACTTAAGAAAGTACCGAAGAATATCACGGTCCTTGTTGTAGGGGACCTCCCGCTCGATCCGTTGACGGATCTCCTTCTCCAACGTTTCCAGGGATTTCGATTCCTTCGATGTTTCCTTAGAGTGGGAGAAACGAAGTTCGAAGTGTTGGTACAGCAGGTCGATGATGGGGATATGATTCCGTACGGTGTTGGCGATTCGGGAACTGGAATAGGTATCCTTGATCAAATGGAGTTTAAGATTGTCCACGATCCCCCGTGCTTCTGGTTGATCCTTCAACGCACGCTGGAGGGTAATATACTCTTCGGTTAGGAGAGAAAGGAACTGATGGGTGAAGGTGGCTGCTGAAAGGGCATACATGGCCTTCTGCGGGGAAAAGACCCCCTCCCGAAACAGGTCTCCAATCGGACCAGAGGGAATCATGAGGGTTACATTCAAATCTCGGGTCAAATTAGCGATGGTTTCATCGGGAAGTTTAGGAAAGTAGAAACTGACAATCCTCTTGTTATCGCAGAAGGGCTCCGCATACTTCCGACGAACCCGAAGGTTGTACATGCCCAGGAGTTGGGAAAAAGTGGTAAAGATCTGCCAGTACTCCCTACCCTTCAATCCGATCATGATCCGAGTTTCATCGGTTTCTTCTTTGTAGGAAACGGCCACGCAGGGAGTTTCCCGAATGTTCATCTCTTCCCATAATTTGCGGTACCGCGCCACAGTCTCTGGAACGGATCGTTTGAGAAAGATAGTGCTAGCAGCTTCCTCAAAGGACTTGGGGGTGTCCTCATCGGGACATCTCTTAAACTGCGGTCTGGAAAGAATGTAGAATCGAAGGGGTTTTCCCCTGGAGGTCTCCCGAGTAATGTAGCTTTCTAAATGATAGGAAGAGTAGCGTGCTTCGATCCGTGTTTCCAGTTCCAGCATCTTTTCTGGTTCATCCTCGATAATGTACACCGCTTGATCTTCTCGTTCACTGATCAGCTGGATTCCTGTGCCACCTCCTCCATGTCGATTGATCAGGTCCGAAGCGCTCAAGGCGATAAGGTGTTTGGCAATTTCTGTATCCGAAGTAGTTCGGAAGTAGTAGGCATCAATTCCCAGTTCGAGGACGAACCACTCTAACTCCTCCCGAACCTTCTGTGGAGACATGTACCCTGTGTTCAGAATGTATTCCTCTATCCGCACCAACCGATCCAACGGAAGGGCAGACCGCTTCGCTAGATCATTCAGACTTGTCATGGGATTACCCTCTAGAAACGGATTCTTTCATAGGGCGCAAGCTTACTCGGAGCCGCCTTACGGATCAGAGCACGGGCCAGGGCAACCATAGGATCTACCAGAGGAACCCTTTCCACCTCCCGCTCTGGCACTGCCAGAGGCAGTTCGGTACAGCCCAAAATAACCACCTCCGCACTAGAATCTAATAGGATCTGTATAGCATCAAGGACTTGATCCCTTGCCTTCGCCGTTACTGGACTTTTCGCTTTGATCCCCCAGGAGGGATCATAGATCGCTTCCTGTACTTTGTCCTGCCAATCCATCGGAACCTCTACAACCTGATACCCCCATTTCTCCAGTAGGGTATGGTAGATTTCGGTTTTCCTCGTGCCCGTAGTGGAAAGGACACCTACCCTATGGGCATGGGGAAATTGTTCCTCAATGAATTGAACAGTTTCCTCCAACATGTGTAGAACCTGTATAGGGATGGACCGCTTGGATAACTCTTCCAGAAAAAGATTGAAGATCTGAGGGGCATGGAAGGTGTTACACGGGATTCCAGCTACCGCTCCCCCCGGTCCATAGCCCAACGCTTTAAGGGCCTCCCAGGCTCCTTGGAATACCTCCACCATTCCTAATGCTGGATTCAATTCTTCCTTTCCCAAAAGAAAAGCTGTTCGGTCTGGAATCCGAGAGGAAGACGAAAAATGAAGTACGGTCAGATGGGACTGATCGGTCCCATCTGTAGCCGTGTGCTCGATGATACGGGCATGGAGGGCAACCCCTGCCATGGGGCCTACCCCCCCGCCTATTACTACGGGTCGTTCCAGCATCCGTCGTACAATAGGTTATCAGGACCACTTGCTGAGGTCCAGCTCCTTTTCCGACTTTGCTACGATTGCTGTCCCTACCATGTCTCCCGTCACATTCAAACAGGTTCGTCCCATGTCGAGGAGAGCATCGATCCCCAAAATCATCGCGTACGCCATTGCGATAGGTGTGCCTTCCTTTACAGGCATTCCGATGGAGTTCAATACCATCAGGAGCATGATTGCTCCGGCTCCAGGTACTCCTGCGGTGCCGATCGAAGCCAAGGTAGCGGTAATGACGATGGTCATTTGCTGGCTGAAACCAAGCTCTTGACCCACGGCAAAAGCTACGAAAAGAGCACAGATTCCCTGGTAGATGGAGGTTCCATCCATGTTCACCGTCGCACCCAATGGAAGAGTGAAGGAGCTGATGCTTCGGGGAACACCGAGGTTATCTTCTGTACACTGCATAGTCACGGGCAGGGTTCCCGAGGAACTCCGGGTAACGAACGCGGTGATCATAGCTTCTTTCGCACCTCTCAAGAACTTAAAGAATCCCAAATTGTTCACTTTCAGAAACACTCCATAGGTGAGGAAGAGGTGCACCACAAGGGCAAGGTACACGGTCAGAGTTACCGTTCCCAACGGCCCGAAGGCTTTTGCTCCTTGCGTACCGAATACAATGGCGATTAGTGCGAATACACCGATGGGAGCATATTGGAGGACCCCCTTCACCACTTTGTACATCGTCTCCGCACCCGTATCGAACCACTGAAGCAGGATCTTTGCCCCATCCCGAATTCTAGGTATATCGCTCTCTACCAAATAGGAAAGTCCAATCCCGAATACCAGGGCGAAAAAGATAATGGGCAGCACGTCGCCCTTGGCCATCGATTCTACCGGGTTGGTAGGAATGATGTTTAATAGGGTAGTGATAAGATCCGGCTGTTTCAGCTCCCTACCTGCTCCGGTTACCCCAGCAAGGTTAAGCCCTAAACCGGGTTTCAGAATGTTGGCAAAAATCAATCCGATGATGACAGCTACGACCGTGGTAAAAAGATAGTACGCTACGATCTTCACCCCAACTTTACCCAGTCGGGCAGGGCTGATGCTAGCCGCTCCTCCCACGAGGGAGAGGAAGATTACCGGCACCACGATCATCTTCAGTAACCGGACGAATAGATCCCCGAAGGGATTCACCCACTTGATGTCTGGACCGACTACCAGTCCCACTACAGCACCTAGAATCAATCCGATCAGGATCCTCATGAGAAGGTTCGACTTAAAGTACCAATCGAACATTCCCTTCTTCGTCGAGTCGCTCATGCACGCCTCCTTGAGATGGATTTAAGACAGCATTATGGTAACGGTACCTTTCTTCAGCTGAAAATACTCCCTTTGGCGTATTTAACCCATACATTGTCCCCTTTCGTACACCAAAGGGAGAATCGATAGTGCATGGATCATACTAATTTTTCCCGAATAGCCTTCTTTACAAATTCAGCCCGAGAGTTTACATCCAATTTCTGGTAAATATGAAGGATGTGTTTCTTCACGGTAGAAGCCGCGATACTGTATCGGGCTGCTATTTCACGGTAGGTGAAGCCGTTCACCACATCGGTGAGGATTTGGCGTTCTCTAGGAGTCAACCCGTAATCCGAAAGTTCCGACGGTTCCCCTGAGTCCTGAATTTCTTCTAGAATCCTCTTGGCTACTCGGGGGCTCAAAGGGGAACCTTCACTCACTGCTCCCAGAATCTGTTCCAACAGGATGTCCGGTTTTGTGCTTTTCAATAAATATCCATTCGCACCTGCTCGAATGGATTCCAGAATCCGATCCGTGTCCTCGAATACGGTAAGAATGATCACGATCACTGCGGGAAACCGTTTTTTAAGAATTCGGACTCCTTCGATCCCACTCATACCGGGCAGCCCAATATCCATCAGCACCAGATCTGGGGTAGGCAAAGTATCGAGAGCTTCTAGAAAGGTCTCGACCCTCTCAAAGGTCCGCACAACATTTACCCGTGGATCCAACCCCAATAGGTATCGTAACCCTTCCCGTACCTCCTTCTGATCCTCTACGATGATCAGATCGAGGGGCTTAGAGACAGAGGGAAAAGTCATGGAGTGTCCTCCTTCCCTCGAAGATTCCCCTTGGAAAGTTGGAAAACGAATTGAGTTCCATGCCCTAAGGAACTGTCCATGGAAAGTCTCCCTCCCAGAGTTTCGATCCGGAATCGAATGTTCTGCAACCCAGTTCCATGGTTGGGTGTTTCTTTCAGATCGATTCCTCTTCCATTGTCGGAGAATCGGAAATGGATGGAGTCTCCCTTTTCTATCACCTCCAGTTCCACCATTTTGGCACCCGAATGTTTCAAAACGTTACTTACCATCTCCTCGAATACCTTTTCCAATTCCCCAATGGCCGTAGAAGAAAGCATGGAAAGGACTTGAGGCGGATCGATCCGGCAGAAGAACTCGATCCCTTTCATTTCTAATCGTTTCCGAATCGACTCGGACAGAAAAGCTCCAAAATCCTTGTCCAGCCCCTCTCCTTCGTCCAATCCTCCTACGATACTCTTCACATGCTTCATTGCGTCGAGGCAATTGGTTTCCACGTCATTGAAGAGCTCTTTTAATTTTTCCACTGCTTGAGATCCCTCCCGCTCCATCAATTTATTGGCCACGTTGGCACAGAAGAAGATATTGGTAAGTTTCGCTCCGATGGAATCATGCATATCCCGATAGATTCTCTTCCGTTCCTCCAATACTCGCAGTCGGGTAATCTCCTGCTGAAGAGCCCGAACCTCCTCCGTTCGCTCCCGAACCCTCTGCTCTAGGGAGCTAGAATACTGATCTACCGCTTCCACAAGTTTGTTCAATTCGCGACCTAGAATCCCAAACTCATCCTCACTGGCAACGCGAATTCGAGCTGTTCGATCTCCCCCTTCTATCCGGTTCACCACGTCAATGATTCTGTGTAAAGGTGAAGTGATGAACCGATTGGTGATGATACTGATTACAATGGTGAGCATTCCCATTAATAGAAACTCAATAATCGTGATGAGGGTGAGAAGCCATCTTGCATTGAAAAGTATTTGAGTGTAGGGAAGGGCAACGAGAAGGTGCCAACCCAGAGGCTTACTAAGACGGTAGGAGACCAGCATTTCCGAGCCCTCAATCCGCACCCGAAAAACCCCCTCCTCATGATTGAATCGATTCTCCAAACCAGGCACTTTTCCAGGATCCAACGAACCCGCAATGAAACGCCCCTTCGCACTTACAAGTAGAGCCTTCCCTTCCTTGGGAATGTTGAGATCTTCTAAAAGGGATTTCATGTTGTCCAGAAGGATATCCAATCCCAGAACCCCCAAAAGCTTTCCTTCTATATCTCGGACTGGGAGCACGCAGGTGATTCCTTCCGCATCCACACTTGCATATCGGTAAGGTTCGGAAACGGCAAATCCATTCTTTTCCAAAGCTGTTTGATACCAGGGTCGTTTTCTCGGATCATACCCAGGTGGAAAGGTAGGAGTGTAATCGATGAACTCTGGCCCTACCCCCCATTCAAACATTCTTCCATCTTCGGTTCCCAGATAGATGGCCCGAAGGTATCGTTTCCGGGATAGAACTGATCCGATGAACAAATCTCGCATTCCCCGAGGATCAATGGTCTGCACCGCTTGCGTGTAGGCTAAACTTCTTGAAAGGGCTTCCATTTGATCGAAAAAATCTTTTATCCGTGCATTCGTTCCCTCCAAGATCACTGAAGCTACTTCTTCGGCGGTTTGAACAGAAAAGGTATTTAACATGTCCCGACTGACGAGAAAGATAGCGCACAGGAACGATAGGGTTACCAGGAGAATCGATAGGGTAAATTTCGTATTGATCCGTAACGGTTTAACGATCTTCCAGTTCTTCCAGCCGCTGAAGGCGTTCATTGGTTCATTATAGGAAGATCTTTTCAAACCTGTCAAAGGCACTTTCCCTCTCAATCCAATAGCACTTAGGCCAATCTATCCTTTACAAACTACGAATATCGTAATAAAATGAGGTATTATTTACGTTTATCGTATTATTAGGAGGTTTTATGAAAATTGGGTGCGTGAAGGAAATAAAAAAGCACGAATACCGGGTAGGACTGACTCCATCCTGTGTGAAATCTTACGTAGCCCATGGACATTCGGTCTTTATCCAGGCGGGTGCTGGAACTGAGGCAGGCTTTACAGACGAGGAGTATCAAGCTGCAGGAGCACGGATTGAACCTTCAGCAGAAGCTATTTTCCAGAGCTGTGAAATGATCGTGAAGGTTAAAGAACCTCAACCCTCAGAATATTCCTTATTCCATACAGGGCAGATCTTATTCACCTACCTTCACCTAGCAGCGGACGAGGCTCTCACCCGCGCCTTGATGGACAGGGGAATCAAGGCAGTAGCATACGAAACAATCCGTCTAGAGGACGGTACTCTACCTTGTCTCAAACCGATGAGTGAAATAGCGGGTCGACTCTCTATTCAGGAAGGGGCTAAGTACCTGGAAAAACCTTTTGGAGGTCGAGGCATCCTTTTAGGTGGCGTGCCAGGTGTTCAACGAGGAAAAGTAACGATCGTGGGAGGCGGTGTCGTGGGTTTCAACGCAGCGAGGGTCGCCTTTGGACTCGGAGCGGATGTCACGGTTCTAGATATCAATCCTAACCGGTTAGCGTATATTGATGACATATTTCACGGCCAGGTAAATACCTTATTCAACTCTACAGAAAATCTGGAGCGAACCATACGGGAATGCGATCTTCTCATTGGAGCAGTCCTTATCCCGGGCGCCCGGGCCCCGAAACTAATCCGACGGGAACACCTGAAAGTCATGAAACGACATGCGGTCATCGTAGATGTAGCTGTAGACCAGGGGGGATGTACGGAGACAACCCGTCCTACTACTCACGATGACCCTATCTATACGGTGGATGGCATCGTTCACTATTGCGTTGCGAACATGCCAGGTGCCGTAGCTCTTACCTCTACACTGGCTCTAACAAACTCCACCCTACTCTATGGACTGAAGATAGCCGATCTTGGATTGGAAAAGGCCTGTCGAAAGTACCCCGATCTTCGGGAAGGGTTGAATCTCTACGAGGGGAAAATTACCCATCGAGCAGTGGCAGATGCCTTTAATCTTGCTTACACACCGGTGGATACGGTACTGTAATCTATGCCTTTAAGGATGCAACCAGACGAAACCGATTGGAAGATCATAGAGATTCTTCAGCAGGAATGGGTTCCCAACAATACCATCGCTAGGGCTTTGAACATCTCAGAGGGAACTGTCCGCAGTAGACTAAAGAAACTGAAGGATGCGGGAATCCTTACGATTCGAGCCCTTATAAACCCAGACGTATTAGCCAACAAACAGCTTGTTCTCGTAGCCCTTACCGTTGCAGAGTCCCGCTTGTTGGAGCGTAAAGCGGAAGAGATCGCTCGTCTTCCTAATGTACTATCCGTATCCATCACTTCGGGCCGATATGATCTGATCGCTGAAGTCCTTGTGGATTCCAATAAGGGGTTGGTTAAATTCTTGACCGAAGAGCTTTCGGGTATAAAAGGGATCACCCGTTCGGAGAGTTTCATCATGTTGAAAAATTACAATAAGTACGTGTAAACTGTTTGTATGGAGGCGATCGAGAAGCTCCTATCCAAGGGTAAATATTCACGAAAGGATCTTCTCTCCATCTATCGCTTCCTCTGCAAGCATACCCATCCCGATATCCGAAAGGATGGGGGGGAGTTGTTCCTTCGAGTTCGTCAGGTGTACGAGGAAGCGCTGGGAAAGTTAAATCGCAGGTCCTCCGCAACCTTCGCCCATACATCGGACTCCGTTGGTCCGATTCAATGCCTTCGATTTCTCGACCTCCCCCAAGAACAGAGCCCCCGAGGGTACCTGTTCTCTGCTTTGAGGCTCTACTTTCTGTTAGGCCTCCATAGCTATAAGGTGCGGGCATCCGTAGGAAAGAACGAACGGTATACCATGGTGATCCAAGCAGTACAGTACTGGGCTGAACAGTACAACCCTAGGTTCTCGGAAGAGTTCAAACGGTTCAATGATCGAGCGTTTCAACCCATTTCTGATCTTAGAAAGCTTAAGACCTACACATTGGCAAAGCGCTTATTTGTATCGGGAGCTGAACTCTTTCTCCACTACCAGGAAACGGGGAGGGAAATCTCCCGAAAACTAGCGGGTGAAAAACTTACCTCCGCTCTCAACCTCCTCGAACGACTCAAACTTGACGATCCTACCGAGAGTTTTGCTCGATTCCTGTTAGTAGAGATCGAGAAAGGCCGGGCTCCTAATTAAAGCACCCGAACCATCTCCTGGACAACAGATGTCCAGAAACCTGGGCTAGGATCTGTAGTGAGTTGGGCGAACTCTTCTGGAGTGTACACGAGGATTTCAAGGGAGGGAACTCGATCACGCAAATCGGAAAATAACAACCCCCGCTCTGGGAAGGGAAGGCTCGTATCAGCCACCAGAATCAGATCGATATCGCTTTCGGAATGGAGTTCGTTCCGAGCAAAACTTCCAAACACGTAACATTCTTTGACCCTTCCGGTTAAAGCGGACCGAAGAAACTGAATCAACTCTTGAGAAGACATTCCAAATAAGGGATCCCGATTAGATCTTACAAGAACATCAGACATCAGTAATACATCTCCGAATGATTCAGCCTCCCATCCGAAGTCTATAGTCCCTTAAGGAGACAACATCTTTTCGGTGAGTTCAACTAAACGGTTGGCAAAAGCAAGAGCTTCTGCTGCCTGATCTTTCGTATAGAACTCAAACGGTGCTCCTGCGGGAAAGGCGTCTGGATATCGAGTGCCGATATAATACTGGTCTAACCTTCTGGCGATCTGCTGGATTTCCCCATCGGCTTCTAGGGCCCGGGCAATTTCAAGAATAGAATGGCTCTTGACTTGCATGTAACCACGAGACAACGCCACTGCCTTCAAAGCTTTCTCTCCCACCTGCTGAGCAATAAAACACGTTTGAGCATAATGTCTAGCCTTGAAAGAATCCTCTGCCCAACAAAGGTCATCCTTTGCCTGTTTGAACCAATCCATCGCGCGGTTTTGAGCCATTTATACACCTGCACCATATTGTAAGAGTTTGGTAGGCAGAAGGCAAGACTACAGGAGTTCAATCCGAGCGAAGATGTAATCGAGGCTTTCCTCCTTCAGAATGACTTTGAAGTACGGGGTATCCTTCAACGGAACCACGATAGCATCCTGTGAATCCAGATGATGTTTGCCCCTCTCTACATCCACCCAGTGCACCAAGCGAATATTCCCAGCTACGATCTCCAAACAAGTGATTCCGCCCTTTCCTGTAGCGGATCCCGAATTGAACACCGAGGGAACCATGAAGTGACTTTCGTATATACTTCCTCGCATCGCTTCTTCAGGACTCGATTCAAGGAGATTCAAAAGCTTTTCTTTTGCCTTCCGGACTTCCGAAGCAATCCGTTCCTTCTCTTCACCTGTTGCAACCGGATAACGGCGACAAAGGTCTTCAATCTGGAACTTCAAGACATCCACTTTGGACAACGATTCGAACAGGGGTCTATGGGTATGTCCGATAATAGAAAGAATCTTTTTGCCTGTTGAATACTCGTAGATTTTTTGTTCTGTCTTGAACTTCTTCTTGTTGTTCTTCGCCACCGAACCGTTCATGATTCCGAGGGGACGAACCAGGTACCGAACAATGTACCCGAAGACTCGATTCAAACGGTTGTAAGCGGGAGAGATTTGGTGTCCATGGAAGATGAAGAGGTCCTTCCCATGGTAACGGAGTCGGAGTGCCTCGTGTACCTCTTTTCCCTTCCTCCCTGGACGAAGGGATAGGAGTTCGTCATGGTTTCCCCATATTTGCACTAGCTTCCCTTTCCGGGCAAACTCGTCGAAGAGCAGAAATACGGGTTCCCATGCTCTTCGAACTTGAAACGGAAGGAACTTCTGGTATTCTTCGATATCTCCGTTCAGGATCAATAGAAACTGGTTAGGAAGGTAGTATTCCCGTAAAGCCGTTAGGAACAGATCCGCGTTTTCCCGAAAATCGTCCTTACTTCCCCCATTCCCCATGTGCAAGTCGCTAAACACCACCACCTGGTCCTGCGAGGTGAACTCCCGCACAGGAGCGGTGTCAAACAGTTCGTCTAAATATACTTTGATATGTGTATCCTTTACCGCCACTGTAGGATCCATACCGTTTTCTTGTTAAAATTGTATGAAAAATTTTATCATATCGCCAACATGACCCATTGTCTAGTATAATCATTCCATGGACGAAGAAGATTTCATTCTATCCCATTCAGAAGAAATAGCAGCTCAAACAGTAGAGCTATTATACAGCAGGTGGGGTGATTACTGGAAACGATTCGGGAAAGAGGGAAAACAAAAAGCCCTGTACGACACTTCCCAACATGTACGGTTCCTATCGGAAGCTTTGAGATCTGGCGAACCGGTGCTTTTTCACCAGTACACTGGTTGGTTAAAAACTTTGTTCATGGGTCTCGATTTCCCACCCGATACCCTTAC
>JAOABU010000136.1 GCA_026418195.1 Spirochaetota bacterium
AGATGTGTATAAGAGACAGTCCTTGCGCTACGGCAAGGGAAGGAAAAAGAGATAGAAACCGTTCTCTACATGACAGATCGAACTACCCTTGAACAATTCAAACCCGTTGCAATTTTACGATCCGAGGAATTAGAGACAGATATAGTAACAGATCCTGCTACAGGTGAACTCCTTACAACGTTAGGGACTGGCTCTGTCCGAAGATGGGATGGGTCTATATGGAAATCCTTCGAGTCCAATAACAATCTTTCTGCTAGTCTTCGCCCCTTTGATCGTTGGGTGTTTAGTATCAATAAGGATGGAACCGCCTCGATCTGGGAAAACGCTACGGGTACCTATTGGGGTGAGATGGTATTTCTGCAGGAAGGAGGCTGGATCATCCAAAGAAAGGATGGAAAGGTCTTATCAGCTCCTGGGATAGAGGTAAGGAAGTACCTCAAACTCGTCCCTATAAAGAGAAATTGAAGAACTTATCCATGGGAAGGATTAGCCTTAATCTTCTGAATGGCCACTCGTACAGCTTTTTGAATTTCTTCAATGTAGGGAGTATTCACTACCCCGGCTGTATAAAGGCTCCCTAAAAGGGATACCCTATACATGGGTTTTACATTATTCAGGGCAAGAGCTGCAATATCCAAGATACAATCCTGGCAAGTACACATACCTCTATGTTCAACGGCAGCTAACTGCCTTTCCATCTCCTCGAAGACCAAGCGTTCTGCTTCGTTCACTAAAGAATCAAATTCGTACTGATCTTTCAGACTCATGGATTCCTCCCTACCTAAAGCATCTCATAGGTGCACATTTTCTGCAAGACTTTCGAACCGGGTATACTGAGGAATGAAGGCTACCTTGATCGTTCCAACAGGGCCGTTCCTCTGTTTCGCTACTACCAACTGTGTCTCGATTACGCTGGGCATATCTTCGAGATCTCGATCGTTCTGCCTTTCTCGATGAAGAAAGATCACCACATCGGCATCCTGCTCGATGGAACCCGATTCCCGAAGATCCGCTAACGTCGGAGTCTTTCCTTCCGTTTCCCTACGAACCTGGGAAAGAGCCACAACCGGGATATCTAGTTCACGGGCGAGAGCTTTCAGGGAACGGCTTATTTCTGCAATTTGTTCGTGTCGGGGAAGTTCTTGGTTCTCTGCTTGAATCAAGGTCAAATAATCGATGAATATGATTTCCACGTGATGATGGCTCCGCATTCGTCGAGCTTGAGCCCTCAGATCTAGCAGTTTGATATTGGGGATATCGCTAATGTAGAGAGGGGCTTCATAGATTAGACCCGC
Source organism: Spirochaetota bacterium (assembly GCA_026418195.1). Taxonomy (GTDB): domain Bacteria; phylum Spirochaetota; class Spirochaetia; order DTKZ01; family DTKZ01; genus DTKZ01. The sequence continues at coordinate 1,296 of JAOABU010000136.1, forward strand.
AGCCGTAGTCAAGTTGTTGAAATCAGCAGGTTTAAGCATTCCAGTTCGAATCACTTGAGAACTGATTCTTGCCTCACTGGCAACTAGTCGCTGCATTAGGGCCATACGGGACATCTCCAATGTGAAGAACCCTACCGGACGGCTCTGTCGTATAGAGATGTTTGCCGCCATTGAAAGGGCCAAGGCTGTTTTCCCAACTGAAGGCCGTGCACCGATCACGATAAACTCGGAACGTTGAAACCCACTTAACATGGTATCCAAGGCAGGGAATCCGCTGGGAATACCTGTATAACTCTCATGGGTGTGGTAGAGTTTCTCGATCGCCTCTATGGTTTCTGGGATGATGTCTCCGGCTCGTACATAGGTTCCCGATTGATGGGAATCTGAAATATCGAAAATCTTTCGTTCCGCCTCTTCGATGATGAGCCTAGAATCCTTCCCTTCATTGTAAGAATCTGATTGAATCTCTTGGGAGATGCGAATGAGATTTCTTCGGATACTCGTTTCCTGCACGATTCTAGCGTAGTATTCGATATTGGCACTGGAAGGTACTTCTGAAGTTAAAGAGGATACATAGGTGCTTCCACCTGCTGCCTCTAAATCACCCGTAGACCTCAGCTCTTTGGTAAGAGTAATTAGATCGATCGATTCCCCTCTATTGAAAAGATTCAAAATAGCCCGATAAATTCTACGGTGAGCGGACTTGTAAAAATCGTCTTCCCGTAAATACCTGATTACCGTTGCCAGAGTATCCGTATCTGAAGAAAGAAGAATGGCTCCTAAGGTTGCCTTTTCCGCCTCCTCGTTATGAGGTGGAACTCTTCCTCTCTGTTCTCGGTTTTCCATAGGAGACGGGTTATTTAAAAAGGTTACTCTTTTGGAGTTTCTTCCTTCGGATTCACCAGGACTTTCAAAACCGCTTCCTGGTTGTCATAGAGTTTGACCTTAACCTTATAGGTTCCCTGTGCTTTGATGGTATGTTCCGGAATCTCGATTTTTTTCTTCTCGACAGCAATTCCTTGCTTCTGTAACTCATCGGCAATGATCGCATTCGTAACGGAACCAAACAATCTTCCGTTTTCTCCCATCGGCATCACGATTTTAAGATTAAGGGACTCTATTCGTTCCTTCAACCCTAGAGCAGCCTTTCGTTTCTCTTCTTTTTTCTGTTCGATAATGGCCCTTCTAGCTTCTATCAGTTTTAGATTGCTCTTGGTGTAGGGAATTGCTAGTTTCTTAGGAATTAGGTAATTCCTTGCATACCCTCGTTTGACTTCTTTAACGTCTCCCTCTTCTCCGAGGTCCTTTACATCTTGAACCAAAATCACTTTCGTGTTCATTCTTCGCTCCTTTCCTCCACCGTTCTTCTATACTGAATCCAAAGTTCGGATACCCCTAGAAGGGGAATTCCGAACATGATTAAAACATTCAATCCAGGAATAAATAAAAAAAGTACTATCATGAACAAGATCACTGCTCGTAGCCGTTGCAATTTTCTTAGAAAATATCGCAAAATCTCAACCCCTTGCATCCCATAGAGGACAGTACTCAGAAGGGCTACATTCCAGAAAAGGATACTCACCCACCCTAACGGACGAATCAATGATAAAAGAACACCGAACCACCCTAGCAGGAATCCCCAGATAAGCTTTTCCGGTAGTTGAACGGTTCCCACCACCGATCCTACAGGATAGATTCCCCTTGACCTCAACCCGATCCGCGAACCCACCACCCAATTGAACAGGAAAGTGAGAAAGTAGCCCAAGGTATACGTGTTGGCAAAGATCATCTTGGACAATCGAAGGATTTCACTGGTTCTTAGAGTCCCCATCGTTCCAAGATCCACCGCAGTATTACTTTCCACCAATGCCCGAAGCATGGCCTCTATCTGGGCCTTTAAGTATGCTTCGAATACAGGATCCGTCATTACGTACCGAATGAGGGGAATCCCCAGTATTCCGGAAACTACAGTAATCAATGCAATTCGCCCGTATGGGGGTAGTCTAGGGAAATATGATCCCTCCGTCAAAGCAACCCCTAGGAGAAACGTAATGGGATACGTTAGATCCAATATGAGTAGGTTTTCCCTAAGAGTTCCTTCTATACCGCCCCCCCGGAAAAGTTTCACTAGAAGGATTCCTAGGAACGTTCCTAGTATTCCTAGAAGGCCTACTCTGTACGGCTGCCTTTTAAACAGGACCACTAACGGTATGACAAAGATCAGAATCGTTGTTTGAAACTGGTAGAGAACAATCCCTAAGACACTAAACCCTATTCCTTCGAAAAGAATCCGAACATTCACTTTTCTACAAAGGGAAGCAAGGCTAAGCATCGGGCTCGCTTGATTTCCAGTGCCAACACTCTCTGGTGTTTTGCACAAGTTCCAGTGATTCGCCTAGGCAAGATTTTACCTCGCTCCGTCGTGAATCGTCTAAGGACTTCGGGGGTTTTATAGTCCGCCTTCAGTTTCTGCGTGCAAAAGCGACACACCTTCTTCTTGAAAAAAACCCTTCCCGTACCTCTTCCTGCCCTACCTCTTCCTGTTTTATCCAACTCTTCCGGATTCTCTACTGTATCTTCTTCTTCGATCCTTTGCTCGTTCAGATCTTCCTCGATTTTGAGCCCTTTTTCAATTTGTTCATCAGACATTGGAAACGTTCCTCCCTGTATATTTCATATACTTCTATCTTGTTAAAAGGGAATATCGTCTTCGAAGGATCCTGTTGCACCGTTTTCTACCGGTGGTATCTCCTCCTCAGGTAGAGGGGACACTCGATCTCCGGTTCCCGCCGGACGATTCCCTAGAAGTTGGATATTGTTCGCTACAATCACAATCTTGCTGCGTTTCTGTCCATCCTGTTCCCATCGGTCTTGCCTTAGCTCACCCTCGATAGCAACCTGGTTTCCTTTCCTGAGGTATTGGTTAATGGCCTCTGCTTGTTTTCCAAAAAGAGTGATATCGAAGAAGTGAGCTTCATCCGTCCATCGCTCGCCCTGTTTTATTCGACGATTTATCGCAATAGCAAAGGTACTGATAGCAATACCTGAGTTAGTGTATTTCAGTTGAGCATCTCGGGTAAGTCTACCTACTAAGACCACGTGATTAATGTCCGCCACTTCTAACGCACTCCTACGGTTACTTACCGTCTTTCTTTATCACTAATACGCGAAGTAGTTCGGATGTAAGTCTTAGTGCGTGTTCAATCTGTTTTGCTTTGGCAGGATCTATTTCTAGTGAGTAGATCCAGTAGTGTCCCCGCGTTTCTTTCTTAATAGGATAAGCCAAGTTCCGTTGACCTAGGTCCTCTTCCCCTACAATCTGGCCCCCCAGCTTAACCAACTCAGCCTTTACCGCTTCCTTTCCACGGTTAAACACCCCATCATCCCCATGGAAGACACAAGCAACCTCATATGTACGCATTCAAGCCTCCTTCCGGACATAATGAATGGCAACCTTCGATTGCCACTAAAGAGGTGGAAGTACCGTATCATGCTGAAAATATTCTGTCAAGGTGTTTTTCGTTTCAAGGCTTTCTACGCCTCTGCCGATAGCTAAAAATAGTTATGCTGCATAAAATTAACTACAAGGCAACCCTAGATTTCCTGTCCTTGAGCATCCAAACGTTAGGTACGGGAATCCAACTCGACATCGATCCCGATCTTTTCCTGGACAAAGTTCTAGAGGATATTCTATTTATCGATTCCATTCTTTCCCGGTTGTTTCATCAATTACGAGATAATCCCTATTTGAACCGAAGGGTCGAATACCTTGTCCAGTTGGAAAGGACAAAGGAAGCCTTCATTCAACTGCTCACTCAGATCATCAATCAGGGGTCTTTTTTCCGAGAGCCCATTGGACCTTATCTCTCTACCCTTCAAACCTGTCATATAGGACAGACCAAAGAACTCAACGATCTCAAAGAGATCCTGAAGGAGGCAAAATCCCAATCCCTACCAGAGGAAAAGGAAGTCATTTCCCCGCTAGAGTATCAGTTCCTCTTGGAAACGGAAGAGCCGAAGGAAGGGGACGCTTGAAAACCAGGGCCCTAAAATCTGCAATGGAAAGCACCGGAATCTCTCGCTGTTCGATCCATTCCCGTTTTACATATCCCCAACCTGCAAGGAAAGGAGAAATTCTAGAGTCTTCCATTGCTACCCGCAGATGATCTAGTTGGTCGTCTAAAAATCTTGCTTCCACTCCCCCTCTCTCCGTCAGGATGGATCCTATGATTTCCTTCTTGGAAACCGTATGAGAATAGAGAATCCGATCCTCTGGCCAATCGATTCCATAGTACAGAAGGATCTTATGAATAAGATCTGATACCTTCGTAGAGAGAATGTATGTATCAGGATCTTGAGCAACCTCCTGTAGGGGTTCTTTCACCCCTGGATAGAGGGGATTCAACCGCATCCAGTGAATAAAATCATGGGCAATCAACTCTCGACGAGTCTGGTAGAAAAGATCCCGAAAGAGCTTGAGCCTATCTTGAGGATGGGATTGTAGTTCTCGGTCGAAATCTTCCTGTGTATGGATCTCAACTCCTCTGGCCACGAGGTCTGCCAACACTACATAATCTTCCCCGGTACGAATGAAGGGTCTCACACGAATGAATCCCTCTTTAAAGGAGAGGGGAAGGGATGTAAATTGTACCTTCAAGTACTTGCAATAGTATGCGATAGTTGCGCTATAGAGACACTCCAGTACAGAGTTACAGATCACGCCATCGAAATCGAGGAACACCAAACTCTTCGCCATGGAGGAAACCGTATCGCCTATTTTCGGAGAAAGGTAACAGCAGTTTCTGCTATTTGCTCTGGTTGGAGTCCAAACTTGGCCAGAAGGTCTTCATAGGGGCCGGTTCCCACAAATGTATCGTCTATTCCAATCATCCGTACGGGAACTGGATATTCTGTAGAAACCACCTGAGCGACTAGACTTCCTAGCCCACCCCGTAAATAATTCTCTTCTACAGTCACAATTTTTCCTGTTTCCCTGGCCGCTTGGACTAGGATCTCTCGATCGATGGGTTTCAGGGTATGTATGTTGATGACTCGGGTGTGTATTCCTCTCTTCTTGAGTAGGTCTGAAGCAGCAATCGCTTTCTGTAGAACAGTCCCCGTAGCTACGATGGTGAGATCCTTCCCTTCTCGCATTGTGATCCCTTTCCCAATTTGGAAGGGGTATTCACCCTCGTAGAGAAAGGGAATTGGTTGCTGTCCGATCCGCATATACACAGGCCCCACATGTTCGAACATAGCTAGGGTAGCCTTCCGTATCTCGAGTGGATCCCCAGGAGAAAGCAAGGTAAAACCTGGAATGGTCCCTAGAATCGCAAAGTCCTCCAGAGAATGGTGAGTCGGCCCTAGATCATTGTAGGTGATTCCACCACAACGACCCACCAATTTCACATTCTGCCTCATGTACCCTAAATCATTTCTCACCATTTCGAAAGGTCTAGAGGTTACAAAAGTTGCAATAGTAGCCACAACAGGAATTTTTCCCATTGTAGCCAAACCTGAAGCGAAGCCAACAACCCCCTGCTCCATGATTCCAAACTCTAAATGACGATCAGGGAAATTTTTCTTGAAGGGGGAAAACCCTGAACCACTGGAACTATCTGCCGAGAGAGCTACGATCCTAGAATCTTTCTTCGCAGCTTCTAGGAGTGCTTCGGCAAAAGTCTCTCGGGGATCGGCAAACTTTTCCATTACTGCAATCTCCTTTCCATTTCTGCCAGGTCCCGTTCTGCCTGAGCCAATTCTTCTGGGGTTACTTTCCAGTAGTGATAGCTAGCTTTCCCTTCGGCAAAGGAGAACCCTTTCGATTTAACCGTATGAGCAATCACCACTGAAGGCTTACCTTTTTCGAAAGGGAATCGGGTAGCCACGTCTAGGATTTCCCTCATGTTATGACCATCGATTTCCCTCACTGCCCATCCAAAGGCTTTCCACTTATCCGGTAGGGGATCGTAATTCATCACTTCCTTTGTGCTTCCACTGATTTGCAGTTCATTCTTATCCACGAAAACCAAGAGGTTTTCCAATTGGTACTTCGCACAAGCGGCTGCCGCCTCCCAGTTGGAACCTTCTGCTAGTTCTCCATCTCCCATGACCACATACACCTTCACATCTGAACCATCGAGTTTGGCTCCAAGGGCCATCCCACCGGCAATAGAAAGTCCATGTCCTAGAGCCCCTGTATTGGTTTCTACCCCAGGTAACTTATGCATGTCCGGATGTCCAGGGAACTTGCTATCCATCGCTCCATAGGTATCCAAAAGGTCTTTGTTGAAATATCCTCTTTCCGCTAAAGCTGCATAAAGGACCAAACATTTGTGTCCAGCAGACAGGACGAATCGATCACGGTCCTTCCACTTCGGTTCTTCTGGTCTGATGCGCATTATCTGGAAGTATAAAGCCGTAACAATGTCTGCGGCGGACATGGCTCCTCCCAGGTGACCTTTTCCATACACTTTGATCATCCGCAGGATGTTCCTACGGATCTGAACCGCAATTCGTTCAAGCCTCTTAACATCCTGTTCAGATATTTGATTCACTGTTCTACCCTTTCTTTGCACTATCCTTTCTTTCGCACATCTCCCCGTTCCCGGTCGTATTCTTTGATTCTATTCACCTTGGGTTCTGATCTTCCTCCGGGTTTGTAGAAGTTCTGCATCCAAATCTTGACCAATGCTTTTGCATGCTCTATGCCCAATGTCTGGGCTCCTAAGGTAATAATATTTGCATCGTTACTCAAGGCAGCTCGTTCAGCTGAATACGCATCCGAAACTAATGCAGCATAGGCGCCAAGGACCTTGTTTGCCGCTATACTCATCCCGATTCCCGTCCCACAGACTAGGATTCCTCGTTCGTGCTTACCCGCAGCTACGGCTTCGGCTACCCGAAATGCTACATTCGCATAGATAGGATCCTCCGATCCATAGTCCTCAACCTGATAACCCATCTCGATGAGTACACTCTTTACTGCTTCTTTCATCTCTTTTGCATTGGGGTCCCATCCCAGTGCTATAGGTTTCATATAAAATCCTCCCCATAATCATTTTTACTAAAATACTATGTTTCTTGCTTAGGTGCTACTCTTTAAAGAAGTTCTTCCACTTTTCCTGACTCAAAACCTCTGGATTTGCAATATGCTCTGGTTTTCGCCTATTCAACAATGCGACGACCCGTTCCGCTCCAGCTATAGCCATCCGAACCACACATTCTTTCGTCAAAGCTGCTGAATGAGGAGTTAAGATGACGTTATCCATCTTTAGAAGGGGATTATCCGGTTCAAGGGGCTCATGCTCGAACACATCCAACCCTGCACCTGCAAGGGTTTTTTTCTGTAAAGCTTCGATCAAGTCCTTCTCCTGGATCACTCCCCCTCTAGATGTGTTGATAAGAAACGCGTCTGGCTTCATCAGGGATAAAAGGGAAGCATTCACGATTCCTTTCGTTTCCTCTGTCAAAGGAATATGGATGGTAACGACGTCGGATTTTTGAAAGAGTTCTTCTTTTGAAGTGAAGGAAACCCATGTGCGGTAAGAGTCTTTAGCCGCTTCGGGTAGGTAATCATCGTTTGCCAGGATCTTCATTTGAAAAGATCGATGACAAATCTGGGCAAGTCCTGAGCCAATTCGTCCAAAGCCCAATACTCCTAGAGTTCTACCCTGCAGATCTCTTGGCAGGTTCTTGTATCGAATCCCGAAGTTTCCTTTCCGCACCTCCCTGTCCATAAGGAAGAGCTGTTTTGAGAGGGCAAGGATTAAGGTCAACGCGTGTTCAATTACCGAAGATGTATTGGCTCCCAGACTAGAGGTTACAATCACACCTTTTTCAGTAGCCGCGACCAAATCTACATTATCCACCCCTCCACCGGTACGAGAAATCGTCAATAGGTGTTGTGCTCGTTCCAACAGATCTCTCGTAATCTGAATTCCGGTTCGTAGAACGATAGCATGGACATCTTTCATGAGAGGAGCTACTGTTTCTGGTTTGGGATCTGGTGCTTGGATGATTTCTAGATCATTTTCCTCCAGGATCCTTCTTGCCTCTTCTTCGATGGGTTGGGGAAGGAGTACTTTATATTTCATTTGCATCTCCCATCGCTCACTATCGGAGGTATCTACCCCCCACTACATCGAGACAGATTCCGGTAATGTAACTTGCTTCATCCGATGCTAGGAACACCACCGCTGCCGCTACTTCCTGAGGAGTACCCAACCGACGCAACGGAATTTGGGAAAGGGTTCTCTGTCTTTCCTCTTCGTCTTTCTGCTCCCAAAGCCCTTTTACTCGATCACCTGTCATTGTTACTGTAGGGGCAACCGCATTGACTCGAATTCCTTTGGGTCCCCAATCCCAAGCTAATTGCCGGGTCAACCCTTCTACACCGGCCTTAGCAGCCGTATACTGTACTCCAGCGAGAGACGCTCGGTAGTGGGCTGCCAATGCAGAAATATTCACAATCGCTCCCCCACCCTGCTCTACCATCACAGGGATGATAGCCTGACAACAGAAAAAGGCTCCCTTCAGGTTCACGTTCAACACCAGATCCCAATGCTTCTCCTCTATCTCATGGAGAAGGTGTGGAGTATTGAGAGCCCCTCCCGCATTGTTCACCAAAATATCGATTCTACCCCAGGCTGACCTAACGTCCTGGACCATCTGTTGAACCTGGGTCTTATTCGTAACATCTACCTTTAGGCCCATTGCTTTGTACCCTTTGTTCAACAATTCGGTAACGGTGTTCTGGATTTCGCCTTCCAGGATATCACAAATTACCACCCAGGCCCCTTCGTTGGCTAACCCTTCAGCTATCGCTTTTCCCATTCCTCTAGCAGAACCCGTAACAATAGCCACACGGTTTTTCAAACGTTCCATGGTTCCCCCTATGTTAAAAAACCCAATTCTTTCAACGTATTTTTAAGGGATTCTCTCTGGGCATCGGTAAGCTCCTTCAATGGTCTGCGTGGAACTCCCCCTACATACCCAGCCAGATCCATCGCCGCTTTCACTCCTGCAACCCCAAAGGTGCCAGAGACTGCCTTGTTCAATGAAACGAGAGTTTCGTTTAAGCGTTTCGCTTCTTCCTTCTTTCCTTCCACGAAAGCTTGGTACAAACGTACACAAGCATCAGGGAAAACGTTCGCAAGGGACAATACCCCACCCGTTCCTCCCTGTTCTAGAAGCTCCAGAAAATAGTTGGCAGAACCAGCCAGTACACAGAACTTCTCAGAGGACGCGTTCAAGTTCTCCTTGAATGTATCCTTTGAACTATCTTTGATACCCATCACATTGGGATGGTCTTTTACCCGTTTGAGTACGTTGTAGGTAATGGTAACCCCTGCAGCTACCGCAGGATTGTTATACAGTACCACTGGAATGGGTGCCTGATCAGCTACTTCAGTGATAAAGCGCACCATTAC
>JAOABU010000026.1 GCA_026418195.1 Spirochaetota bacterium
AGATGTGTATAAGAGACAGGGGTGGTTCCCACCAAGAGCCAGCGGGTAGAGGAGCTCCCTTCTACCCGAAACAGGGGAAAGAGGGACAGCAGGTATCCTAAAACAAGGCTCCCCGTGTCTCCCATAAAGATCTTGGCCTGCGGCTTATTGTATACCAGGAATCCGAGTACGGCTCCTAGGATAGCTGCGGGTAAGAGGATATAGACCTCCCCTGCCGAAGGGATGGAAGCGGCGATCAGGATCCAGAATAGAAGGGCGATGCTCGTAACCCCGCCCGCTAACCCATCCATCCCGTCGATCAGGTTTATTGCGTTGGTGACCCCCACGATCCAAAGCAAGGTAATGACCATGGAAAAGGCTGGAATGTCGATGGTGAATCCAAAGGGGGTAAGAAAAGATTCGAAGGATAATCCCCCTGCGACTGCGATTAGGGCAGCGACAATCTGAGCAAGTAGCTTGTACCGGGCCCGTAAGTTTCGAAAATCGTCCAGAAGGCCTGTGGCAAACATGAGGAGGCTCCCTGCTCCTGCCGACAAAAAGGACGGATCGGATAGGAGTCGAACTTCCTTCTCGCCTCCCCCCAACATGGAAACCAGGATGAAGGTGGTGAGAAAGGAAAAAAAGATTCCCACACCCCCTGTGCGAGGAATGTTCCCATTGTGGATTTTCCGTTCGTCCATCCGGTCAAACCAGCCCTGTTTGTGGGAATACACTATCAGGAGAGGGGTGCAGAGTAGATTAAAAAGAAATGCAAGTCCAATGGTGCCTAAAACGCGCATGAGGAGTTCCTCCAACCATATACTATAGCATACCCGTCAAGAATTATCCATGCAGTTAGATCGTTTTCAGGAGTCTTTCGTGAAAGGTATCATCTTAGCAGGCGGTTCCGGTACCCGGTTGTACCCCATCACCTACGCAATTTCTAAGCAGATCCTACCCGTGTACGATAAACCCATGATCTACTATCCCCTCTCGGTGTTGATGCTATCCGGGATCCGGGAGGTGTTGGTGATCTCTACTCCTCGGGACCTTCCTGTGTTTAGGGAACTGTTAGGAGACGGTTCCCGAATTGGGATGCGATTCCAGTATGCGGTGCAGGAAAAACCTCGGGGACTCGCGGACGCCTTCTTGGTAGGAGAGTCCTTCATCGGGGGTTCACCCGTCTGTTTGATTCTCGGGGACAACCTGTTTTTTGGCCACAGCCTCACCGGTACGGTACAGCAGGCGGCGAAGCTCACCGAAGGGGCCTTGATCTTCGGCTACTATGTGAAGGATCCTACCCAGTACGGAGTAGTCGAGTTTGATCCTTCAGGACGAGTCCTATCCATCGAAGAGAAGCCTGCCAAACCCAAATCTCACTACGCGGTACCAGGCCTCTATTTCTACGATTCAGAAGTCGTTTCCATTGCGAAGGGTCTCAAACCGTCTGCTCGGGGTGAACTTGAGATCACAGCAGTGAACAACGAGTACCTGAATCGAGGGAAGCTCCGGGTAGAGATCCTAGGTCGCGGCATGGCCTGGCTCGATACAGGAACCTACGACGGTCTTCTGGAAGCCTCCAACTTCGTGGAAGCGTTACAGAAACGGCAGGGGTTGTACGTGGCCTGTATCGAAGAGATCGCGTACCGAAACGGATGGATCACCCGTTCAGACCTGTTGCGTCTGGCGGATGGGTTCAAGACGGATTACGGCGCGTATCTACGGTATGTAGCAGAGGAAGGGTAGGGACAAAGGACTTTCGATCATCGTAAAATTTGGGTATTCAGCGGGCTCTTACCCGCTCGCACGAAGTCCCTGAAACCGTGGTCCCACAGGATGCCCGGCGGATCCGCGGGTTGGAGCATGCGTTGGGCCCTGCCTTCCGGTTCCGGTCTGGTAATGTACCGGGGGGAGACCCTGTATCCCTTACAGGAACGAATCTGGGCTATCCCTTCCTGGTTCCTTCTGAGCTAGAAGTTCTCCTTCAAAACGATATTAAGATTAAATCGATCTTTAACAGAACTATTTTATTGATAATTACGAATAATCGTTCTATCATAGAACTATGATAGAACAAGTAATTGATGAAATAGAACTTCGTACCGAACGGTTGAAGCAGTTTCTTCCATCCAGGAAGCGACTGTATTTCAAGGAGATCCCTCTGTCTTCAGTCCGGGGGGCTCTTGTGTATGGTTTACGGGGAGTAGGGAAGACAACCTTTCTTCTGGAAACCCTTGTCCGTTCAATCGATCCCTTCCTGTACTTGAGCGCGGACCATCCGCGGATGGCATCTTTGCCTCTGTACGACGTGGTGCAGGGAATTTTTAAAAGAGGATACAAGGGGGTGGTGATCGACGAGGTTCACCACGCTCATAGGTGGAGCGCACATCTCAAGGCGTTATACGATGATTATCCTGATCGAACTCTCTGGATCAGCGACAGTAGCAACATCATCCTTCGGAAAGCGGTAGCTGACCTGTCCCGTAGGTTCGTGCAATTCCGCATCCCTCTCCTGTCTTTCCGGGAGTATCTCTATCTCGAAAAGGGGTTGGAGTGCGAAAAGGCGGATCCCTTCGAGGGGTGGAAACAGGTCGTCAAAGAGGTTCGGGATCTGAATGTTCTGAAATTATTTCAGGATTATATCCAGGAAGGAATCCGTCCATTCTATGCGGAGGGCGAGTACTGTGCACGGTTGAAGGGACTTCTGGAAAAATCCATCTATCATGACATCCCGTTCTACGTGTCCTCCATCCAGGAAAATCACTTAAAGGTGATGAATGCCATCGTGGGGCACCTGCTCGATTCCCCGGTACCTACCCTCAATGTGTCTGGCATGTGTAGCGAATGGGAACTAGGCAAGGAGAAGCTGTACCAGCTCTTGCACGTGATGGAACAGTCGGAGCTGATCCATATCGTGCGAAAGTCCAGAAAGCCTAATGGGACCAGAGGCGCAAAGATCTTCCTCTCCGATCCTTCCCTCTATAGCTGTTTCAGGGGCAATCGCGGTTCCGCCCGGGAAGCCTTCGTGGTGATGTGCCTCCGGGAGCGGTTCGATATATATGCGAGCCCGGATGAACAGAGTTGCGATTTTGTCGTGGATGGCCGGAAAGTGGAAGTGGGTGGAAAGAGGAAGGTACACAAGGATGCGGATTTCGTCTTGAGCGATGAGATCGATGTCCCTGTGGGAAACCGGATCCCCCTCTGGCTTTTGGGGTTTCTATGGTAGTTCTATGATCTGGATTATTGGCAATAAAGGCATGCTCGGGCAGGAACTCTGCCATCTCTTGGATCGAGAACAGGTTCCGTATGTGGGTTCGGATCTGGAGGTCTCGCTTCTGGTTCCTCGGGCGCTTCTCCGGTTTGGACGGGATGCGCACTGGATCGTGAACTGCGCGGCGTACACGGCTGTAGACAGGGCAGAGGATGAGCCAGAGAAG
>JAOABU010000046.1 GCA_026418195.1 Spirochaetota bacterium
GGATATTTCTAATCGGCAGAAAATATTACCTTCTACAAATGAACGATTTCTATATTCCCCCATTTCTCGTTCAGGTACTCCGCTACAAGTCGTCGGTGACAGTGCGTCGCTTTGTCTTCGCTGCAAAGTAGGCAGGCCTCATGGATTTCTAAGGGGGAAATGGTTTTGTCAACCCTTCGTTTTGCCATCAGTTCATAGAATCGTTGTTTATAGGCCACCCAGTCTCCCTTTTTCTTCTTGAAATCATCAAGGATGTCCTGCGTTGGCGCAAGCTCTGGCCTGTGTTCGTATCCCATCCTGCAGATCGTCTTAAGGAAGTACTTCAAATCGTCCTTCTTCGCGAAGCCAGCTAGCTGAGAGACATTGTTCAGCCGCACGTCGATCACCTTCTTCACCCCAGCATTCGACAGACGCGTGAAGAATGATTCGGCCGTCGTCTTCGTGAATCCGATGGTGTAGAGCTTCATCCGCTACTTAAAAAGATAAGATTCAACGATGGTCGCTCCCGAAATGGCCAACTTCTTGATGTAATAGTCATCTCCGCTTTTTGCCATGGTAAAGAGAAAAGGAGTAGAAGACCAAACACCCCCTGTCACCGTAACGGTTGCTATATCCAGTATCACTGTTTGAATTTTATATGAATAAATAGTTCCTTGTTGGAAATACGGCGTCCAAAAACTTGCAGAGGCTACTTGTTGACGCTGCTGGGTATCCTGCGGATGAAAATGGGTATACAAATTCCCGTAATTCCCTGCGTTCACGTCTTTCATGAACATGTCGATCCGTTCCTCGATGGTCACTCCTTTGGCCATGAATAGATCGCAGCCAGAAAAGAGACTAAGAATCAAGATTGTAGTTAGAATCGCAAAAGCGATTTTTATCCTCCTGGTTGTGCTATCGGTCATACTCATCTCTTTCATTTTTTCCTCCTAACGAATCCTCTAAAAGTACAGATATCGTGCGTCCAAAAAACTCCTTAAAACACGGGTGCTTTGGGATCTAACCCTTCCCCTTATACCATTAGATATCCGCCTCCACCAGGTGGGGGACGATGGTTTCCTCGAACTTTTTTAGAATATCCTTGTACCGTTCCAGAAACTCCACGTACACGGGGGCGGTAGGTTTGGTGATGTAACGACTTTTCATCTGAAGGTACAATCCACCCCCCACGTACCGCCGCAACGAGAGGTAGGATAGGGCGTAGAACCGCTTGTTGAGGAAGAGGATACGGCGGTTCGCGCCTACTCCTTTCAAGAGTTCTTCCCGAAGCTGTGTTGCCCGGGCTTCGTCCTTCGCTTCCACCGCTTTCTTCAGTTCCTCGTACACCTTGTTCACTTCAGTCTCCACCCGAGCTAGTACCGGTAAAATTTCCGCCAACCCTTTCCGGTAGATCTCTAGCTGCAAGGCGACTCGTTCGATTCCAGCTACAGGATCCTTCAGGAACTCCTCCATCTTTCCCCTGTTCCATGCGCTATAGTCGATCTGCTTCCCGATCCAGGTGAACTTCTCTCCCGGAGGACTACCCGGTTTTACCTCCACCGCTTCGTTCTTTTCCAGGGTTACCTCTTTCCCTACCGCTTCTACCGCAACAGCGCCCTGTTCCACCAACACGAGGGTAGAACCATCTGCCCCTGCGTATACCGTTAGATCCGTTCCACGGACACCGGCTACCGCTCCTGCAGTGCGGATAGACGGCCCCCGGCCGGTGAATTTGTTCAATCGGTAGGACACCGATCCGACCGTGGTGGCTAACACGGTCTGTTTCTCACCCTCCAGTTCCACTTCGGAAAGGGTGAACACCGTATTGGGTTTTACCTGGATCAGACTTTTGTTCGGTAACTCCAGATCCGCCCTCCCTGTCGTCCTGGTGATGACCGATTCCCCACTCTTGAGGGGATTCCCAATCTCCAGCGGGAGGATTTTGCCCTGCAGATTCTTCGCGTTCGCCTCTCCCTCCACATATACGGTGAGGGCTTCCTGTCCAAATCCTAGGATTGCAGAATACAAAAACAGTAACAACCCTACAATCCACACTGTTCTGGCATTCCTCACGAATGTCTCCTCCCATCTAGATCTTTCGCCATCCACCATTTTGTAGGTACAGTGTAGATTCTTTTTTCTGGCTATGTTCATTGTACTGGCCCCCTGAACCCTACCATCTTAGGATACCCTTTCACCTCTCGTCCCAGGAGAAAGTAAAACGTGCCATCCACCGACTGAATCTGCACGAAGGAGGTATCTCGATCGATGTACTTTTTCAGGAAGGTACGCACCTCCATCGAGTCCCGAAAGTACTTCGAGTCCTCCACTCTGGCGAATCTGTTCTGCACCACTTTAGGGCTTCGAATACTGAACCCTGCGTTATGTAAGTTATCCCAAAACTCCGATAGATCCTTCTGGAGGAGCGCGATTTCCCCATCAATGAGGAAGGGTGTACTGGCAAGACCAGGCACTTCGTTCACTTTGCCTCGATTGATCAACTCTATCAGCTTCACCACTTTTTCCTCTTTCTGTACATAGGGAACGGAGGCACAGGAAGAGAAGCCCTGTAAAACCACCAAACCGGCTAGGATGAGGAGGGCGGTTACAATGTCTCGGTTTAGCACTCCCTTATTGTTCTTCCAGAATACCCCGGATGATTTCATCGATGTCCTCCTGATCGATATCGAACTTTCGCTCGAAGGCAAGCTCCTGGTTCACGCTACGAAGTTTCTTCAGCAAACTGTAGATGATCAGCATGAGGAGTTGAATCCCTGCTTTAGGACGTTTTTGAAGGAAGGAAAGGAAGAAGGGTCTGCCAATGGCCACCAATACAGTCCCATCGGAAGCCACCACATTGGCTGTCCTTCGTACCCGGGTAAATAGCCCCGCTTCCCCAAAGAATTGGCCTTCCCCGATGGTGCTGATGAACACCTCCCGATCCCCTTCGCTCACCGTTACATCCACACTTCCCCGGGCTACGAGGTAGAACTCAGGTCCTACTTCCCCTTCCTGGATCACCCTCTGCTCCGTATCGCACCGTATAATCCGTGCGTCTTGTAACAGTTCCATCAAAGCTTCGTCCTCGAAATAGGTGAACAGAGGGGTAGCTTTAAGGTATTCGTACACCTCTTTAGCTTCTTCTTTATCCATGACTATCATTGTATCCTTTTTCCAGTAGTTTTCAACCTGACGAACTCTGTGGTAAGGTCTTCCCATGCTTAGCGTACCATTGGGTTCTCGTCTAGGAGAGTTTGCCGCTTTAGCTACTGCGATCTTCTGGACTGTTACCGCTCTTTGTTTCGAGTTTGCGGGAAAGCGGGTAGGAACCCGCGCCCTGAACCTGATCCGTATCACGTTGGGATTCCTCTTCCTTACTGTTTTCTCCTGGATCACCCGCGGGAAACTTCTTCCCCTCGATGCACCGCCTTCCCTCTGGTTCTGGTTGGGATTGTCTGGGTTTGTGGGATTCGTAATCGGGGATCTTCTATTATTCCAAGCTTTCATCGAGATTGGTGCGAGGATTTCCATGCTGATCTACTCGGCCGTTCCCCCCCTTTCAGCCCTGCTCGGCTGGGTATTCCTTAGGGAACGGATCAGCTTTCATGGACTTCTGGGAATGGCTATCACCCTGTCAGGGATTGCCCTGGTCGTATTGGAACGGGGGGAACAGGGAGGAACGAACTCATTCCGCCATCCCCTACGGGGGGTTCTATTCGCCTTCGGAGGGGCTCTCGGACAAGCGGTAGGATTGATCCTCAGCAAGCATGGAGCACCCTCCTACAACGCTTTTTCCGCCACCCAGATTCGATGCCTAGCAGGAATCATCGGCTTCGGAACGGTAATCCTGGCTACCCGACATGGTAGATACTTGATACAAGCTTTGAAGGACCCGGTTGCGATGAGGATCATTCTAATAGGAGCCTTTTTCGGACCCTTTCTTGGGGTGTCCTTGAGCCTGTTAGCCATCCAGCATACCAGTACGGGAGTGGCTTCCACCATCATGTCTTTAGTGCCCGTGCTAATCATTTTGCCGTCCCATCTTCTCTTTCACGAACCGATCCGTGTCCGTGAAATCCTTGGGGCAGTCATTGCGGTGACAGGAACGGTGATTTTATTTTTCCATTAAGAAGGAAAGAGCACAGCGCGTGTTCCAACTCTGCTGTGGTTAGGACTCGTAATCCGAGGTGAAGTAGTACTGGATCCCTTTTTCTTCTTGAAAGGTGCGCTCGATGGTCCAGCGGTTTCGAGCTAGGAACACGAGACGTCCTTCCCGATCCCGGCAAAGCTTGCTTTCGTGCCTTCGGATGAACTCCTCTAGGCGAGCTTTATCTCCGCAATGCACCCAGCAAGCACTGGTATACTCGGTAGGTTCGAACCGGCATTGGGCCTTGTACTCCGTTTCAAGCCTGAACTGAAGCACATCGAACTGAAGCTGTCCCACCACTCCCACGAGGCGCTGACTGGAATTGAGACGGGTGAACACCTGTACTACCCCTTCTTCCGTAAGTTGATCCAATCCCTTTTCCAGTTGTTTCGATTTAAGGGGGTCTAGGTTCACTACCGTCTTAAAGATCTGGGGCGCAAAACTTGGAATCCCCGTGAAGCGAAGAATCTCACCTTCGGTGATGGCGTCTCCGATCTTGAAGGTTCCCGTGTCATGGATTCCAATGATATCTCCCGGGTATGCCTCGTCGATGATGGACCGATCCTGGGCCATGAAAGCCGTGGGATTGGCGGTCTTGAAGGTCTTTCCGCTCCGCACGTGGAAGTATGTCTTGTTCCGTTCGAACACCCCTGAACAAACCCGCATGAAGGCGATTCGGTCTCGATGTCGAGGATCCAGATTCGCATGGATCTTGAAGATCAGTCCAGAAAACTTTTCGGCAAAGGGAGATACATACGAACCTCCCTCTAAAGGCCGGGGAAGGGGAGGTGGAGCGATATCCACGAAACAATCCAAAAGCTCTCGAACTCCGAAATTATTGAGGGCACTGCCAAAGAACACAGGAGTCTGGAGACCCTCTAAATATGCTTTCCGATCAAAAGGGGGATATACTTCCTGTAAAAGCGCTACATCCTCCCGTAGCTTATCAGCCAGCGATTTCCCGACTTTCTGGTCCAGTAGGGGATCGGTAAGATCCGTGATCTGCACAGAATTTTCCTTTTCCTGCTTTCCATGGGGATCGAAAAGGATCAACCGCTTCTCGTAGAGACTGTACACACCCTTGAACTCCCTCCCCTGTCCAACGGGCCAGCTCATGGGACACACGGTGATCCCCAGTTCTTCCTCTACCTGATCGAGAAGTTCCATGGGATCCCGGCCTTCCCGATCCAGCTTGTTCATGAAAGTAATGATAGGGGTCTTCCGCATCCTGCAGATCTCGCAGAGCTTTCGGGTCCGATCCTCTACCCCCTTTACCGAATCGATCACCATAAGGGCACTGTCTACGACCGTGAGGGTTCGGTAGGTATCTTCTGAAAAATCCTCGTGCCCTGGAGTATCTAGTAGGTTGATCTTTCGTCCCCGATACTCGAACCCCATCACCGAGGTGGAGATGGAGATCCCCCTTTCCTGTTCCATCTGCATGAAGTCGGAGACCGTCTTCCGGGTGTTCTTCTTCGACTTCACCGCACCCGCCGTATGGATGGCTCCTCCAAAGAGAAGAAGTTTTTCCGTGATTGTGGTTTTCCCTGCATCGGGATGGCTGATGATGGCGAAGGTCAGCCGCCTTTCGATTTCTTTCTGTATGGGATTCATTACAAGATGGTAACAACATACGGATTCTAACTTGAAGTGTCAAGGGATTCTCTACTCTATTACTACCGAAAGAATCTCATCTACAATCCGATCTGCCTCATCGTTCGACACCTGACAGGTTCCCGCATTCTCGTGACCTCCGCCTCCATACTGTAACAGGAGGGCGCCTATATGAACCGGAGAGGTCTTGTTGAAAATGGACTTTCCCAGACTGATCACCGTATTCTGCCGATTCAATCCCCACATTACCTGGAGGGAAAGATTGATCTTGGGAAACAGGGCGTACCGCAGGAACCGGTTTCCCACATAGATGATGGATTCTTTCCTTAGATCCGTTATGAGCACGTTTCCATCGATCCGGCTCGTTTGAAAAAGTTGCTCTCGGTACAACTCTTCCTGTTCCCTGTATAAGTTCACCCGTTCCTGCACATCAGGAAAGGCCAGTACTTCCTCGATCGAATAGATCCTGCAAGCCTCGATCAATTCCATCATCAACTGGTAGTTGGAAATCCGAAAGTTCTTGAATCTACCCAAACCTGTGCGACTGTCTGTCAGAAAGCCTAAAAGGATCCATCCAGTCGGTCGTAACACTTCTTCTTTCGTCAATCGAGCGGAATCGATCTTGTCTGCTTCTAGAACGATTTCCTCGTATCGAGGAGGAAACGCACGGGGTCCCCCATAGTAATCGTACACCACATGGGCTGCAGAAAATGCTGCAGGGACAATAATGTAGTTTTGATGAGGCCTTTCTCGAATCGCTTCACTGGCATGATGGTCAAAGGCAAGGTACACTCCCTGCACATACGGAAGGTTCGTCGTGATATCGGTAGCTCCAACTTGTACCTTTCCTGTTTGCATGTCCTTGGGATGGACAAAACGGATCTCTTCGATCAAGTCCAACTCTTTAAAGAGCATGGCACACACTAACCCATCGAAATCGCTTCGGGTTAGCAGGCGATACTTGGTGGACACGCTTTTCTCCTTCCCCAATGCTCCATCATAGCATGGTTTAGGAGAAATTGCTGGGAAGAGTTCTATTCCTCTTAGCTTTTTGTGAGAGGGGTACGGCCCTGTAGGGATCGGGCTAACGTTAACCGATCCGCATACTCTAAATCCCCCCCCACAGGAAGTCCCAATGCCAAACGGGATGTACGGATTCCCAGAGGTTCAATGAGTTGAACTAGATAAAGCGCTGTAGTATCCCCTTCGAGGGTAGGATTCGTAGCGATGATTACCTCTTTCACTGGTAATGCCCGCAACCGTTCCAAGAGCTTCGCGATCCGAAGTTCCGAGGGGCCTATCCCGTTTAGGGGCGAAAGGACCCCCATCAGCACATGGTATAGTCCGCGATACTCCCGGATCGATTCGATCACCTCCACATCCTGCGGCTGTTCTACCACACAGATCAGGGAGCGATCCCGAGATGGGTCTGTACAAATCGAACAGATCTCATCCTCCGTATAGGAGCCGCACTCCCTGCAAGGATGGATTCGTTCTCGCACGTGGATAAGTTGATGAGCCAAGGTTTGTACGTACTGAGAATCTGCCTTCAATAGATAGTAGGCAATACGAGATGCGCTTTTTTTCCCCAAACCGGGAAGTTTGGCAAGGAGGGCTATCAGTTCATCCAGCGCTTTCATGGGAGGTTCTCTACACACCGAAAAAGCCTGGAGGGATTCCGCCTGTGAGGTCCGACATCTCTAACCGGATAGCTTCCTTGAGTTTGGTCAGCGCATCGGAAAAGGCCGCCCTCAAAAGGTCCTCCATCATTGGAATATCCTGGGGATCCACCGCATCGGGCGAGATTCGAACCGAAAGCACCTCGAATCGCCCGTTCATCTCCACCTGAACCATGCCTCCACCAGCGTTTCCCACCACCTTCACATTCTTCAATTTTTCCTGCGTTTCGTTCAGCTTTGCCTGGAGACTCTGGAAGTTCTTCATCAGTTCAAACGGATTGATGTTCATTGTATGATTTCCCCCCGAAACACTTTCCGAGCAATTTCGATGCGATCCTCTTTTCCCCCTTCCGAAGATGCGGATTCAGGAAGAGTATCCCCTGACCTAGAGGTTGTACCCCCCTCCGGTTCGACTTTGGAAGATTCAAAGCGCACTACCACCTCTACTGCCCGACCCAGAACTTCGCGCACCTTCTGAGTAACCAGGGAAAGATCTGCCTGCACTAAATCGGCTGAAAACTTGTTCCTGAATACAATAATAAGGGTATTCCCCTGCCATCGCCAAGCTTCTGCCTTTTCCAGGGTAGAACTCAGGGTAAGTTTCTTCCTCTTTAGACTCAAGATGATTCCCTGTCGTTGGGAAGGTTCTAGTTCTTCCTTTTCCCGGGGCTTTTCCATCTCAAATTGTGGGACCTCTGATGGAACCTCCTCATCCTGCCAGCTGTCCGATGTTTCTCCCTCCCCATCGGAAGAGCCTAACGAAGACATTCCTCTCAATTCGTGATCTAGGGTTTCCTCTTCTCGCTTTGGTTTGTCCTCCTGTTTCCCATCGCTTGGCTTGGAACGAACCTGCGTATGTTCCCCTGTGGCATAACGGAGTTCTCGCCGTAACCCCTGGATCCTCTCCAGGAGCTCTTCCCGGGACAGGTAATTTCGGAGATCCGCTAATCGACTCAATACTAGTTCCACCTCAAACCGACCGTTGATCGTGTAGCGAAGGTTCCGGTACAGCTCGAAGAGCAGGCTCAATGCCTTTTCGATCTGCCGAACCGAGAGAGCCTGAAGAGTAGCTGGAGAAAATCGCTCTACCGTATACCCTAGAAGGGAGGGTTTCTGGATACCTAGCTTCAGGAAGAGGAGGGAACGGTAATAGTCCGTGAGCTCGATTACGAACTGTTCCACCGCCACTCCTGAAGCCATCACTTCATCAAAGAGGCGAAGTGCTTCGTTCCCTTTCCCCGCAGAGAGAAGCTCCACCAGAGTATTTACACGTTCAAAACCGGTAAGGCCAAGGGTATCCTGAATCTTCTTCAGGGTCAGATTTCCCTCTGCAAACGATACTACTTGATCGAAGATTGTGTATGCATCCCGCAATGAACCCGTCGCTTCTTTGGCGATCCAGAGTAGGGCAGCCTCCTCTGCCTGGATGCCCAAATCCTGCGATGCCTCCTGAAGCTTGGTAAGGATTGTTTCCAGAGGAATCAGCCGAAAGTTGAACTGCTGGCAGCGGGATCGGATGGTAGGAGGAACCTTGTGGATCTCGGTGGTGGCAAAGATGAATACGATATAGGGTGGAGGTTCTTCAATCGTTTTCAGTAACGCGTTGAAGGCACTATTGGACAGCATGTGTACTTCGTCTATGATGTACACCTTGTATCGACCCGAAGCAGGGGCAAATAGTACCTCATCCTTGATTTCCCGAACATCGTTTACTGATGTATTGGAGGCCCCATCGATTTCAATCACGTCCAGAGCTGAACCGGAAGAAATCTCCCTGCACTGAGAACAGACCCCGCAGGGGGTGGGAGTAGGCCCTTTTTCACAGTTCAACGCTTTGGCCAGAATGCGAGCGGCAGAGGTTTTTCCTACTCCTCGAGGTCCTGCAAAGAGGTACGCGTGGGCAATTCTTCCCTGAGTAAGGGAGTTCTTCAGAGTGGTGACGACAAACTCTTGTCCCACGAGGGAACCAAAATCGGATGGTCGTTTCCTATTGGCAGTTACTTCATACGACATGATGGCGTTTAAAAACCCCTTTAGACCCGGTTAAGTACCCCGTGGCACATCCCTGATCACTTACCGCTGCTCCCTTCCGGGCCTGACGGGGTTGGGTGACAGCAGATTGCACGGAACCTAACCTAAGCACTAAAGGGGTAATCCGGAGAGAGAGGGATTCGAACCCTCGGTACCCGGTTAGGGTACACACACTTTCCAAGCGTGCTCCTTCGGCCTCTCGGACATCTCTCCATTGTGTAACATCTACCTCGAACGCCTTTACTTGCGCATCAGCCTCCTGCGTAATGCAGGTATTCACCGGATTCGCGAGAGGAACGGAGAGAGAGGGATTCGAACCCTCGGTACCGCTTGCGCGGTACAACGGATTTCGAGTCCGCCCGATTCGACCGCTCTCGCATCTCTCCAGTTCGCGTGCCCAAGAGGATTCGAACCTCCGACCATCAGATCCGCAATCTGATACTCTATCCAGCTGAGCTATGGGCACATCCGGAGAGGGGGGGATTCGAACCCCCGGTACCCTTTTGGGATACAACTCCTTAGCAGGGAGCCCGATTCGACCACTCTCGCACCTCTCCAACGACCAATACCACGGAGAAGGTGGGATTCGAACCCACGGAGCCTTGCGGCTCAACGGCTTTCAAGACCGCCTCCTTCGACCACTCGGACACCTCTCCATTTTGGCAATTCGGGATTCCACTATAAAGAATGAGGTTTTCTTTGTCAATGTAGAGAATACAATGCACGTGAATTGTTACTATGTGCAGAAATATTTCGATACAATCGCTTGACAAATTTAAGATAAATACTTTAAAATATATATTAAGTTTATTTAATAAAATTAAGTAAATATATAGAACTACTTATGAATACAAATCATGATGTTCAAACCTCCTTTCCCTCTCTTGAACTCTACCAGGATCTCCTTGAATCGAACGATCTTCTGGAAAAAATGGGAGAGATCGGAAAGATTGGAGCTTGGAAGGTTAATATAAAAACCAATAAAACCTCTTGGACGAAACAGCTGTACACCATCTATGAACTGGACACCTCCATCCCTTTGAGTTTGGACCAAATCATAGAACTAGAACTTCCCTCGTACCGACCTGTGCACCGTCAGGCCGTCATGGACCTGATGGAACGGGGAATTCCCTTCGATCTTGAGGTAGAGACGCTCACTACAAAAGGAAACCACCGTTGGTTACGAATCATTGGCAAAGGATTATACGATCCTGATGGAACGATCACCCATCGAATCGGAATTACTCAGGACATTACGGTTCGAAAACAGCTAGAACAGAAAGCTCTAGAGAACTTGCGAAAATACCAAACCCTATTCGAGGGAATATCGGATGCGGTTCTTCTTATAGAAGATGAAACAGGTCGAATCAGTGACGTTAATTCCTACGCCCTTACCCTGTACGGATATACCTATACAGAGATTCTGGGTAAACCGTTCGCTGACCTATGCGTAGAACCCGAGATTCATCTGAAGCATCTTAAAGAAAGGAAGAAATTCGTTCCCCTACAATGGCATACGAAAAAAAACGGGACAATTTTCCCGGTAGAGCTGACCTTGAATTGCTTGTCTTTGAATGGAATCCAAACGCACATTGTAGTGGCCCGGGACATCACCGACAGGATCAATGCAGAGCAGAAGATTCGATCCCTCTTGCAGGAAAAAGAACTTCTTTTAAAAGAAGTCCATCACCGCATCAAGAACCACATGCAAACCGTAACGAGTCTACTGCAACTACAAGCTAAAGCATCGGAAGATCCGTATGTAATAGAAATGTTAGAGGAAGCGAACAACAAGTTGAAAAGTCTAGGGATTCTGTACGATAAACTTTATCGAACC
>JAOABU010000117.1 GCA_026418195.1 Spirochaetota bacterium
GAGCTGTAGAGCGATTGGTACTCAGACAGGCAAAGGAGAGACTGGATCTTATCGTTTGGGGATACAGCGCACCTTCCTCTACAATCGATATTTACTCCCTGGTTGATTTCGACACCGAAGTGCTGGCAGTAGAGAAAGACCGTATGCTGGTGTTTCAGTACGGTACTGCAAGGTTGGACCTGAACTCTCAAGCTCTCACTGCCTTCAAACGTCAGACTGGTTCCTTTCATTTCACCCTCTATGTGGACAAGGAACGGGCTAAAGAAACCTACTTCGCCTTTGCCCGCCGAACCATCACCATTACCGTGGTGATCTTCGCGCTTTGCTTCATTCTGTTTGGGGTGTTCCTTCTTCGGAATATGGTTGACCCGCTGTCGGAACTAGCGCGGACGATGGTGTCCCTCACTTCACAAAACTTGCGAATCCGTCTCCCTCTTCCCAAAAGAAAGGACGAGATTGGGCAATTGATTCATGCCTTCAACAGAATGATGGAAGAAATCAGCACCGCCTACGAAAAGAGGCTTGAGTATGTGGAAGATGTAATCCATGATATCGTGACCCCTGTCCAGATCC
Organism: Spirochaetota bacterium; assembly: GCA_026418195.1. Lineage (GTDB taxonomy): Bacteria > Spirochaetota > Spirochaetia > DTKZ01 > DTKZ01 > DTKZ01. Next base: position 574 of record JAOABU010000117.1, read on the forward strand.
TGGAGGGGTATCGGCAGTTGATCGAACGACATGGCAGAAAGCGCGAATGGGTGGACGAGTTCTTGGAGGTTTCAAAGGTAGAACTATCCAAACTTAGGGACATGGCACTTTCTTTAAAAGAAACACAACAAGCGGAGCGCAAGAAATCTATTCCCAGTGCTCAGGCTGCTCAGATTACGCAACGGATTGTCCAAGCTTATGAAGAACTTCACCCTTCCATTGCGTTCCATCGGGACATAGCTCCAGAAGTAATTCTACCCATCGACCCCCTCGATTTAGAACGGATCGTACATATCCTGTTGGACAACGCGGTGAAGTATGGAGGAAGGGAAGTATGGATCCGCTTAGGGAAGGACGAACTCTCTGTAGAGGATCGAGGGCCAGGAATCGAATGGGAAGAAAGGGAACGGATTTTTCAGCGGTACTACCGGTCTAACAAGGTCCTTCCTTCGACAAGAGGAGCGGGAATAGGGCTTTCCATCCTTAAGAGGTTTTCTGAGGAATACGGGTTCCAAATCCAGGTAGGTAACGTCCATCCTTCAGGTTGTGTATTCCGGATTCTGTTCTCTGGAGAATCCTTGAAGTGATAGGGGGTTTTAGAATCGTTGGAGTAGGTCAAGGGCTGAGATGTAGGATTCTTCCCCCACCGTGCGACGGAACTCTTGGCGAGCTTTTTCGATCCAGAGAGGCTGTTCCAATAGATCCCAGGTAGCCCCTGCAAGGACTTTGGCTGCATACAACATGCCTTTCATGCCAATGGAGGAGCCGGAACTGGCGGTAGCCTGCCAGGTATGAGATCCGATTCCTACAGGATACGTAGCGGTATTGATTTGAGCCGTGGGAACCAGATGCGAAACGTCTCCTACATCGGTTGAGGCAGGGATGGTCCAACCTTTTCCCCAATAGCCAATATCCCGATGAATGGGTTGGGAAAGAAGCTGATCGGCCGTTCGCGCATCTAGGCCTAACCCGAGAAGAGTGTTTCGTTTTTGATCTTCTGTAAGGGTAGATGCGAGGGAACGGGCAAACTCGATTTCTTCCGTTGTGTAATCTGGAAGAGGGATTTTCTCCATATTCTCGTACAACAGATCGGAGAGAACAGAGTTCGGTACCACATCGTAGCAACCTTGTAGAGTATGATAGGAAACCTCTGTCCCTGTCATGAGAGCGGCACCTTTGGATACATCGATCACACGTTTCAACAGAGGGAGAAGATCTTTCATTCGGGGAGATCGTACCTGAAAGGCACCGGATGCTTCTGCAGGGACGATGTTGGGACGTTCACCAGCTGAAGTATAGATATAGTGCACCCTAGCTGTAGGAGACATGTGTTCGCGGAGGAACTCTACCCCTATACTCATTAGGGTCAACGCATCGAGGGCGGAACGTCCTAAATGGGGAACCTGTGCAGCGTGGGCAGGAATGCCAGCGAATCGGAAGCTCAGTTCGATACTGGCATTCGTACTATAGGCTGCTACCGTATTGATATCCGCTGGATGCCAGCAGAGGGCTACAGCTAAATCGGAAAATACCCCGGAACGAGCTAGAATGGGTTTTCCTAACTGCTCCTCAGCGGGGCAACCGTAGTATCGGATCGTTCCGTTCCATCGACCTTTTTCTAAGGCCTGTTTAATGGCAGTAGCTGCAGCTAGAGAGGCAGTCCCCAAGAGATTATGCCCACATCCATGTCCCGCGCCACCGGGTACTAGGGGATCCTGTATAGGAGAAACTTTCTGGGAAAGTCCGGGAAGAGCATCGAACTCACCTAAGATGCCAATGATTGGTTTCCCGTTGCCTGCCTCTGCGATGAAGGCATACCGTTGGATAGAATCTAATTCTCGAACCTGGAAGCCCATTCCTTCACAGTAGGATTTCTGTAATCGAGAGGATTTCTCTTCCTGGTAGGAAATTTCGGGTTCTTTCCATAACATTTCTGCCATGCGAATAAAATCCGAACGATTCTCCTGAATCCAAGTAAACAGAGCTTCTTTCCGATCCATCCTGCTCCCCTTTATCTGCCTTAATGGTACCATAGGAAAGAAGTTCTACCAACGATCTTAAGGAAAACTTAAGGTAAATTTTAATCTTTCTTAAGGATTCAGAAGGGAAAAGGTATCGTACAATACAGTAAATCCATATCAAGGAGGTTTGTGATGAAAAGCAAACTATTCATGATCCTTGGGATCCTCCTATCAATAGTGTTGATCGTGTCCTGTGGAGCAAAGAAACCTACAGAAATCGTCATTACCGTAGGCCAAAGTACGGATCCCATCATTCTCGATCCACCCATGTATTCGGATACCCCTACCCACAATATCAACCTGATTCTCTACAATCGCCTGTACGATCTTACTAGTTCGGGAAAGATCGAACCAGACCTTGCGGTGGACCTCCCCAAAATAGAAGAGAATGGAACCCTTTACACGATTAAAATCAAGGAAGGAATAAAATTTCACAATGGGAATCCTCTGACCATAGATGATGTGCTGTACTCCTTTAACCGGGGTGCGTTCCATGAAAAATCCCAGATGAAGTCCATTTTTGCCATGATGTACGATGTGAAGAAGCTGGATGATTTCACCTTTCAATTCCGCACGGGCCGATTCGATGCGAAAAAGGCTCCTCAGGGAATGACCGATGCAGACCTAAAGAGTTTCGATGCTCGGTCTAAGTACTATACCCCTGTCTCATTTGGTTCGCAATTGAACCAACTTACCTGGTTAGGGGCTTCGATCCTGGATCAGGAGACCATGAAAAAGGCGGAGTCAGATGGGACCATCAAAGACTACGGGATCACTTGGGCTGTGGGAACCGGACCCTACAAGTTCGAATCCTGGAAGCAGGGAGATAGCGTTACCCTGGTGAAGAACAAAGACTACTTTGACAAGAATATCAAGGCGAATGCGGATAAGATCGTGTTCAAGACCATAAAGGATCCCTCCGCTTTGAAGACCGCTTTCCTGAACAAGGAAGTGGACTTAATCATGAACGTCGTACCCCTGGATGCGCGGGAAATTGAGAAGCAAGGTGGGAAAATTCTTACCACTAATGGGTACTTCGGGTATCATTATCTAGCCTTCAATATGAAATCTCCGAAGGTTGGACAAGTAAATAAGGATGGAACACCCGATCTGGACGGGGAGTACGACCTTAATGCCAACACTGCGAAGCTCCGTTTCGCGATCCTCTATTCCATCAACCCTGCCGATATCGTGAACTCCCCCGACATCATGGATAAACGGGGTATCGTTACCCTACAGTATGTGGAAAGTCTTCCCTTCGGGCATATCGATGATCCCAAAGGTACCCGATTGGAGGAAGGTAACAAGGAAACCGGATATTACAACCCCCAGAAGGCAAAGCAGCTCTTTGACTCCCTACCTGCTTCCTTTAAACAACCAGGATCCCTTAAATGCACTGCCCTATCGGGAAGTGTCCATGTTAAGGAGGCCCTGGTAGTGAAGGACCAGGTAAAGAAGGCATTGGGAGTAGATCTAATTACCATTGAACAGGTAGCTCTTTCAGAACTTGCCACCCGAAGGAGGGAATCGGATCCTAAAGTATGGGATCTTCTGGTGAACTGGACTCAAACGGACGATAGTTACTATATCTTTGTGGCCTTCGATGGGTTTAATACCTCCCTGCTCCACGACACCAAGTACTATTCCAAGGATGCTCAAGAGTGGATCGCTAAGGGGAACTCTCTGCCCAATGGCCCAGAACGGCACCTAGCCTATCAGAATGCCCAGAAAGCTATTTTAAAGGCCATGCCTCGAGTACCTCTCGTTGCCATAATGGGAATCTCTGCATCTCAAAAGAACATTGAAGGGGTGGAAATTTCACCTTCAGGATCTTTTAAGTTAAAGAATGCGGTAAAAGGAATGGAACAGAAGTAACCTAACGACCGCCTGCTCCTGGAAGCTAGACCTACCGGGGGCAGGTATGTTGGGTTTTCCTGGATGTGAAACGACGAGGTGTTATGCTCCGGTATCTATTCCATCGAATTCTCCAGCTAATTCCCGTCATCTTGGGGGTAACCCTAATCGTGTTTACCTTGACCTACATCGCACCGGGGGACCCTGCAAGACTATTGCTACCTCAGGATGCTTCAGACGAGGATGTCGCCCAGTTAAAACACGCGATGGGCCTAGATCGTTCTTTCTTCGTCCAGTACTACCATTTCCTATTCGGGTACGATGGCCCCGGCGATTCCTTTGACTACAAGGGTCTGTTCGCTCTGGACTTAGGCAGATCCTATGTATCCAACAGGCCTGTATTCGGTACAATCTTGGAGCGGTTCCCCAACACGGTCCTTCTATCCACGGTAGCCTTATGTTTATCCATCCTGGTATCCATACCCTTTGGAATCATTTCCGCCACCCGACAATACTCGAAGATAGATATGGTGGTCACGGTCCTTGCGCTGGTTGGGATTTCTATGCCCGCTTTCTGGCTCGGGATGCTGCTCATATGGATTTTTTCTGTTCAGTTGAAGCTATTTCCCTCCCTGGCCGTTCCATCCAACCCCCTGTCTATCGTGTTACCGGCCCTTACATTGGCCGCGATGAGCACAGCTGTGCAAACCCGAATGACCCGATCCTCCATGCTAGAAGTACTGCGACAGGATTATATACGAACTGCCCGTGCAAAAGGACTGGACGAGAGGGTGGTGATCCGGAAACATGCCCTGCGGAACGCTCTTATACCGGTTGTGACCGTGGTAGGGATCCAGGTTGGGCAGCTTCTGGTTGGTGCTGTACTTACCGAAACGGTGTTTTCGTACCCAGGAATCGGAACGATCATGGTGGATGCCATCAACCGAAAAGACACCCCGCAAATCTTGGCTTCCGTTGTGTTCATGGCCTTGATCTTTGCCTTGGTCAATCTGATCGTAGATATCCTGTACGCCTTCATAGATCCACGGATCAAGGCGCAGTACGTACAAGCGGGAATAAGAAAGAAGAGAGGATTGTTTCATGCCATCTCCCGTAAAACCACACCCTAGGACTCCCTGGCAGGAGTTCTGGTATCGATTCAGGAAGAACAAACTGGCCGTGGTTGGTATGGGGGTGATCCTCCTCTATGTGAGCATTGCGCTCTTCGCGGATTTCTTTTATTCCTGGGACTTTGTCGTGGGGAATCAGATTCCCAATGCCTTTGCAACGGTTGGCACGAAAGCGGTTGTGGAATTGGGGGGAAAAAAGGTCGAACACCTTTACATTTTAGGAGCTGATAATTTTGGTCGGGATGTACTAGGTCGGATGATCCATGGAGCCCGGGTTTCCATGATCATCGGGTTCATAACCATCGCGTTCGCTGTATTAGTGGGCGGGTCTTTAGGGGCTATCGCCGGTTTCTATGGAGGTGTTCTAGAAACAATCATCATGAGAGGAGCGGATATCCTTCTGGCAATTCCCAACATGCTCTTCGCTCTGGCCATAGTAGCCGCCATGGGACCGAGTTTCCAAAACCTTCTTTTAGCGATAGGGATCACCTCGGTTCCCATCTATGTTCGACTGGTTCGTGCATCGGTTCTTACCGTGAAGGATCAGGAATTCGTGGAAGCGGCAAGAGCACTGGGGGCACGGGATGGACGAATCATCGTAAGACATGTCCTGCCCAACTGTATGGCACCAGTGATCGTACAGGCTACTCTGGGGATTGCCCAGTCGATCCTTTCGGCTACTTTCCTTTCTTTTTTAGGTCTCGGAATCCAGCCCCCTGCTCCTGAATGGGGGAATATGCTCTCCGAAGCTCGACCCTATATTATTAGCGCTCCTCATACCCTCATTTTCCCGGGACTGGCAATCATGACGGTGATCCTGGCTTACAATCTCATCGGGGATGGGCTTCGGGATGCTCTGGATCCAAAGTTGAGAAGGTAAAACATTGGCTATGGGTAAAGCACAACTTTCCATACAGAACCTTCAAGTGGAGTACCATACGGATGAAGAGGTGATTCATGCCGTAAATGGGATATCGCTGGATCTAGAGGAAGGGGAGAGCCTAGGTTTGGTAGGGGAAACAGGGGCAGGAAAAACTACTTTAGCTCTATCCATCCTCGGACTTCTTCCCAAACCGAATGGGAGAATTGTTGATGGGTCTATTTTTTTCGAGGGGAAAGAGTTATCCAAAACTTCGGAGGAAGAGATGAGACAGATCCGGGGAAATCGAATCTCCATGATCTTCCAGGATCCCATGACATCCCTCAATCCGATTTTTCCTGTAGGGGAACAGATCGCAGAAGCGTTGGAAGTACATTTTTCCCTTACGAAAGAGCAGGCCGAAAAGAAAACGGCTGAACTTCTCGAACTTGTGGGGATTCCACGGAACCGGATGGGGGAGTATCCTCATCAATTTTCCGGCGGAATGAAACAGCGGGTGGTAATAGCCATGGCACTGGCCTGTAACCCGAAGCTTCTTTTAGCCGACGAACCAACTACTGCATTGGATGTTACTATCCAAGCACAGGTGTTACGGATGATCCGGGATTTGAAGCGGAGAATGAGGACCACTCTTATCCTAATTAGCCATGATCTAGGAGTAGTAGCGCAGATCTGCAACACCGTCGCTATCATGTACGCAGGAAAAATCATGGAGTATGGGAAGATCGAGGATGTGTTTCGAAATCCCCTCCATCCATATACGGAGGGTCTTTTTGCTTCTATTCCCAGGTTGGATCGAACGCAGAGGAGGTTATCCTCCATCCCCGGCTTGATTCCCGATCCTTCCAACCTTCCCACTGGCTGTGTGTTTCATCCCCGGTGTCCCTATCGAATGGGTGTCTGTGAAAAAACTGTTCCTCCCTTGGTGGAATGGGAAGGTCGGAAAGTCCACTGTCTCAAGTATCGGGAGGGATAATGGAGCCTTTACTAGAAGTTCAGCATCTGAAGAAGTATTTTCACACAGGGTATGGTACTCTCCATGCGGTAGACGACGTTTCTTTTCGGATACCGAAGGGTTCTACGTTGGGCTTGGTAGGTGAATCGGGATGCGGAAAGACTACTACGGGAAGGAGTATCCTCCGTTTGATTGAACCTACCTCTGGAGAAGTGATATTCAAGGGTCGAAACGTTCTCCGTGCTTCTCCTTCAGAACTTAGGGCTCTACGAGCAGAGATGCAGATAATCTTTCAGGATCCTTACTCTTCTCTCAATCCCCGGATGACCGTGTCCCAGATCATTGGTGAACCTCTCCTGATTCATCGAAGGGTGGCTGAAAAGAGAGAGTTGGAGCAGAAGGTACGAGAGTTGATGGAGAAAGTCGAGCTATCAGATCGGTTATACGGGGCATATCCCCACGAACTGGATGGAGGTAGGCGACAGAGGATAGGAATCGCTCGCGCCCTTTCCCTCCATCCTCAGTTCATCGTGTGTGACGAACCTGTTTCTGCATTGGATGTATCGGTTCAAGCCCAAATCTTGAACTTATTGAAGGATCTACAGGAGGAACTCGGGTTAACCTACTTATTTATCACCCACGATATGTCTGTGGTTAAGCATATGTCCGATATCATTGCTGTGATGTACCTAGGACAGATCGTGGAAATGGCTCCTGCAGAAGCTCTCTTTAAAAAACAACTCCATCCGTATACCAAAGCCCTCATCTCTGCCATTCCCCTTCTGGAACCTGGTGGATGGAAGGATGAGGGTACTTTGAAAGGAGAACTGAGTTCTCCCATCGATCCACCTCCTGGATGTCGGTTTGCACCCCGTTGTCCCATGGTGAAGCCGGAATGTACGGAAAAGGATCCCCCTCTTGTTGAGTCGGTCAGTGGCCGATTTTCTTCTTGCGTGCGTGCTAAAGAGATGGTTTAATTTATATGGAATGAAAAAAACCCTTGTGGGTTTCAATCCCGCCTTAGTGGAGGTGAGAGGTATGGCAGAGGTAGAAGAACTGGAACGGGATGACCAGTGGAAACCGGAAATTCCGGACAAACATCCTTCTTTGTTCGAACCCGTCGTACTGATTCCAGGTGCCCTCATGGGAATCCTTGGGGTCATTATTGGGGCAGAACTGATCACGAGGGTAGGAATCACACCCAATACTTCGGTGATCGGAGCTATCATAGCGATTGCTATCTCCAGAATTCCTATCCTGACGTTTAAGAAACTCCGGAGTGTCCATAGGCAGAATCTGATCCAGACCACGATTTCTGGCGCTACCTTCGGTGGTGCGAACGCTCTGCTTCTTCCCATGGGGATTCTATGGCTCATGGGGAAACCAGAGTTAGTTCTTCCCATGTTCATTGGAGCTATTATTGGAATGGTGGTTGATACAGCCATCCTGTACAAGGTATTCGATACCCGGGTGTTCCCCTCTTCTGGAATCTGGCCTCCAGGGGTAGCTACAGCGGAAACGATTATTGCCGGAGATGTGGGAGGAAAACGAGCCCTCACGTTAGTGGCTGGAGGTGTGGTAGGTGGAATAGGTACCTACATCGGGTATCCGATGGATATCTTCGGAGTCTGCTGGATTGGCAATTTCTGGGCACTATTGATGTTCGCTGTAGGACTCCTAGTTAGGGGATACGCAAAACAATTGATCAACGTGGACATAAACGCCATCTATCTGCCCCATGGGGTCATGATCGGTGCTGGAATCGTGGCCCTCATTCAGATCACCCTCATCATGATGGGTAAAAGTAAGTCCCATCAAACCGCTCTAGAGACTCACAAAGCCACACGAACAGAGGCGGACATTAAAAAAGGGTTTGGTTGGGGTTTCGTAGCGTATATCGGAGGGGCTATTCTAATCGCCATTATTGGTGGTCTGGTAGCGGATATGCCCATCTGGCAAATTATCCTCTTCATCCTTTTTGCCGCCATTGCCGCCGAAGTCTCGGAGATTATCGTTGGCTTGTCTGCCATGCACGCAGGTTGGTTCCCTGCTTTTGCGACTGCATTAATCTTCCTGGTACTAGGGATGCTGATGGGGTTCCCACCCCTGGCTTTGGCTTTCCTCGTAGGTTACACTGCTTCTACGGGTCCTGCTTTCGCAGACATGGGGTATGACTTGAAGACTGGGTGGATTCTTCGGGGAAGAGGAGCGCACCCCGAGCTGGAAATGGCAGGTAGGCTGGAGCAATTCAAAGCGGAACTCTTGGGATTCGCTGCTGCCATTATCTTTCTCTTAATCTTCTATCGAGCTTATTTCGAGTCTAACCTGTTCCCACCGGTAGATAGGGTGTTCGTGGCTACCATCAAGGCAGGTACTTCGCCAGAGGTACTGAAATGGCTCCTTATCTGGGCCATTCCTGGTGCGATCATTCAATGGATCGGAGGTCCGGATCGGCAGATTGGAATTCTGTTCGCGACTGGTTTGCTGATCATGAATCCCAAAGCAGGGTGGACAGCCCTTGTCGCATTGGCTGTACGGTTCTTGATCCTGAAAATCTATGGTAAGAAGGCACAGAACACTATGTATGTACTAGCGGGCGGGTTCATCGCGGGCTCTGCCCTGGTTTCCTTTGGTACAGGCACAGCAAAGGCTCTATCAGCACCAAAGAAGTAGCTATCCATATAGAGAAAGGAGCAACCTATCGAGTAATTTTCATTCAAGGCAGGGCTATGAGCCCTGCCCGTTTTACATGCCGGGTCACCATATTAAGGAGGGCTAATTGGGAACCCAAAAGTATCGGATCGGATTGATCCGAGTAGTGTCCTTCACGGATGAAGGGATTGCAAATCTTCACGGTCGTCTAATCGAGGAACGGTTCTCTATCTTTTCAGTACACTCCCGCTGCATTCCTGATCAACCTGAAGGAATCTACGACGATGTTTCTGAAGCTGCGGCAGTACCCAAAATCGTTGAACTAGGGACGCATTTGGTAGAGAAAGAAGGTATGGATGCACTGATCGTTTCCTGTGCTGCAGATCCAGGAGTGAAAGAACTACGTGTAAGGGTAAAGGTCCCGGTGTTCGGTGCGGGAAGTGCAGCGGCATCCCTCGCATTGAGCTATGGAGATCGGGTTGGTACAGTAGGAATTACTGAGGGAACCCCTTTGGTAATGAAACTGATCCTAGGTACGCATTTGGTGGGAGAAGCAAAACCTTTCGGTGTAAAAACAACCCTGGATTTAATGAAACAGGAAGGAAAATTACGGGTTATGGAAGCCTGTCGTGCTTTGGTGAAGGATAGCAAGTGCGGAGTGATTGCCCTATCTTGTACAGGGATGAGTACCATAGGGGTAGCAAAAGAACTGGAACAGGCATTAGGCTTACCTGTGATCGATCCAGTTCTAGCAGCTGGATTCTGTGCTTGGTTTTTTCTCACGAGGTGAACACAATGAGACGGTATGGTTCGAAAGACATTGCCTTTCCTATTACGGAGGAGACGATAGACTCCATTGTGGTGGGAGGTTGTTTTTTAGGAGGGGGGGGAGGGGGATCCATGGAGGCAGGTCGTAAGCTTGGACGGCTTGCTCTGGAGGTAGGAATACCTGAGGTGATCCTTCCCGATGCACTGCCTCAGGATAGCATAGTGGTAACAGTATCCGCGGTTGGCGCTCCGGCAGCAAAAGACCAATTCTGTACTCCCATGGATTATGTGCGAACTGTAGAGTTGCTTAGTCAACGGGGGGTTCATGTCTGCGCCCTGAACACCAGCGAGAATGGAGGGCTGGCCTCAGTAAACGGTTGGTTCCAATCGGCCGTATTGGGGATTCCTGTAGTGGATGCTCCTTGCAATGGAAGAGCCCATCCCATGGGCACCATGGGATCTATGGGGTTACATCGAAAGGAAGGATACCTATCCGTGCAGGCCGCTTGCGGCGGGAACCCGAGTAAGGGGTTGTATACAGAACTTGTGGTGACTGCTTCCATTCTCGAGGCTTCCCGATTGGTGCGGCAAGCTTCTATCTCGGCAGGAGGAATGGTAGCGGTTGCCCGAAACCCTGTACAGATGGAGTATGTAAAGAAAAATGGTGCGCCTTCCGCTCTCTCCCAAGCCCTGGAGGTAGGAAGAAGGATCCAGAAGGGACGTACCGTGTCACCCCAGAAGGCTGCATGGGAAGCGGTGGATTTCCTAGAAGGAAAGATCGTAGGGGAGGGAATAGTCCAGGAGTTAAAACTGGAAACCAAGGAGGGTTTCGATGTAGGGTTCGCTTTAGTCCAAACCGACCGGTCCAGATTAGAGATTACCTTCTGGAACGAGTTCATGACCCTGGAACAGGATGGAGAGCGTTTGGGAACTTTTCCTGATCTGATTGCCCTGATGGACCTTTCAACAGGGCTTCCATTACCTTCTGCGGATCTACGCAAGGGCCAAAAAGTAACAGTGGTTCTTGTACCCAAGAGGAGGTTGATCCTTGGTTCGGGAGTCAAGGATCCAGAACTTTTAAAAGAAGCGGAAAAAGTGGTGGGAAAACCAGGAGGTTGGGTATGTTAGCTCAGGTGTTGGAAGTGTATGAACTTCTGGATGATGCAAATGTCACAGGGACAAGAGTGGCGGAGATTCTACAGAAGAGAGGATTAAAAGACATTGAGGTGAAAACAATTCGAGGAGAGAAAGGGTCGACCGATTTCATTCGGATTCGAGTTCCTGGCAGGACTGGAAAAACGATTGGGAATCGAGGATCCCATATGGCAGGGGACCCGCACAGGAAAGGTGATCAAGGAACCGTTCAAGCCCCTATTCTTGGAATCATCGGCCGATTAGGAGGGATTGGGGCGCGACCCGAACGGACTGGTTTGGTTTCCGATGCAGATGGAGCGGTGGCCGCCCTAGCGTGCGCGTTAAAATTGGCGGATATGCAAACACGGGGGGATTTTCTAAAAGGGGATGTGATCATCGCTACCCACATTTGTCCCCATGCTCCTACCCAACCCCATGAACCTGTACCCTTCATGGGCTCCCCAGTGGACATGAAAGTAATGAACGAACAGGAAGTTTCTCCAGAAATGGATGCGATCCTTTCTGTCGATACTACCAAGGGGAATCGAGTGATCAACCACAGAGGGTTTGCCATTTCTCCAACGGTGAAGGACGGATACATCCTTAGGGTTAGTGAAGATTTATTAGACATCATGGAGTGGAGCACAGGGGATGTCCCCAAAGTGTTTCCCATCACAACACAGGACATAACCCCTTATGGGAACGGATTGTTTCACTTGAATAGCATTCTTCAACCTGCAACAGCTACCCATGCTCCCGTAGTAGGAGTAGCCATTACTGCAGTGCGCCCAGTGCCGGGATGTGCTACGGGTGCAAGCAGGGAATGGGATATAGAGGAAGCTGCTCGGTTCTGCTTAGAGGTTGCCAAAGCGTTTGGGGAGGGGAAATGCTCGTTCTACGATCAAAAAGAGTTCGAGAGAATCCTTACTCTCTATGGATCGATGGAATTGCTGAAAACCTTAGGTAAGGGGTAAGAATAGGCACGCAGATGGTGGCACAGGTAACTTTAACACCGAATGAAGGGAAACGTCTCATTGCGGAAGCGGTAGCGACCCTTCCGGAACTCTTACAGGCATTAAAGAACGGGAAGGTTCTCTTCAAAGGAGGGACTACTGTTTCTGTGTTGACAGAGAAACTACTGGGTATCTCCCTTCGGATCTCTGGTAGGATTTCCGCAAGGGGTGCCCTAACGTCTGTCGAAGCTGATATGAGTACTCCCCATACCCTCCTGGTAGATAAGGGGGTCCCTAGGAACGTGGATCAGGAGATCCTTTCTGCCGTGCGATCTCTAGGACCTGGGGATATTGCCATTTTGGGAGCCAATGCCCTCGATAGATTTGGATACACCGCTACAATGGCTGGAACAGTAGGAGGGGGCCCGCCTGGGGAAGGATGGACTTCCCTTATGACTGAAGGTGCGGATGTATGGATCCTGGTTGGATGGGACAAGTTGATTCCTACTACCATTGCCGAAGCAGTGGCAGCTGCGGGGAGGAAGAAAGCCAGTGTCGCGCTGGGGATGTCGGTAGGGCTGATGCCTCTGTTGGGAAAGGTGTACACGGAAACGGAAGCTTTTGGGATTCTGGGAAAGGTACGAGCGACGGTAATCGGTAAAGGAGGAACGCTAGGAGGGGAGGGGGCTACAGTATACTCCCTTGAAGGAGAAGAAGAGGAGGTCATGAGACTCTTTCACTTGGTAGAGCAAATCAAAGGGGTAGGGGTTAGCGGGGTAACGGACAGCTTAAAGGAGTGTACGGGTCCAAACCCAAGGTGTGCTACCCATGAAGGATGTGTGTATGGGAAACGGGTTCCACATAGGAGATATACATGAAACCAGTACGGATCGGTGCGTTGACCATTGGGCAATCTCCTCGTACCGATGTGGCAGGAGAGTTCCTAGAGGCTGTGGGGCAGGAAGTAGAACTTCTACAGTGCGGTGCCTTGGATGGTTTATCAAAAGAAGAGATTGATCGGATGGCTCCCCGTGAAGGGGACTACATTCTGGTAACTCGGTTACGAGATGGAACGGAAGTGAAGATTGCCGAAAGATTCATCCACGATCGAATGAAGGCATGCGTTCGAACTCTCAAGCAAGCAGGGGCTGAGATGCTCGTACTGTTCTGTACGGGTGAGTTTCCCGAACTCGAAGGTCAGGTTCTTCTATTGAAACCGGATGTGATCATGGAACATGTCGTGCCTGGTATTCTCCCCAAAGGAAAACTGGGAGCGATTCTACCGTCAGCGGATCAGATTCCCCTGTTGGGGAAGAAGTGGGAAAAGACAGGGTTACAGATAGAACTCACCGCGGCATCCCCCTATTCGGGAAAAGAGGAAGATTTTCGAGAAGCTGCTTGGTCCCTGAAGAGTCGGGGGGTAGATTTGATCGTGCTGGACTGTATCGGTTTCACTAAATCGATTAAGAACATCATTCGGAATACTGCTCAATGTCCTGTGATTCTTCCTAGAACCTTGCTAGGTAGGATCGTGGGGGAACTGATCGCTTAAGTACGGAAAGGGGGAGAAGGGTATGGTTGAGATAGAAGCCGTAGCGAAAAAGGTTATTCGAGAGTGTTTGGCCCCCAAAGAGGGCGAACTGTTCCTAGTGGTCACGGATCCTCCCACCCGGGTCATTGGAGAGACTCTCTACCAGGCAGCTGTTTCCTTAGGTTTGCAAGCACATCTTCTACTGATGCCCGAAACGGAAAAAAGTGGAGCTGAACCAACAACGGTAGTGGCGGAGGCTATGAAAGCTTCCTCAATCGTGGTCTGCCCCACGAAACATTCTTTAACCCATACTTTAGCACGAAAAGAAGCTTGTGCTAGAGGAGCGAGGATCGCTACGATGCCGGGAATTACGGAGGACATGTTCGTCGAGGGTGCCATTACTGCAGATTATGGGAAACTGGCTGAACTGACCGATCGGATTACAGAGGTTCTTACTGCCGGATCTAGGGTTCGGTTAGAGAAGGAAGGAAGGGTGTTGGAACTTTCAATTGAAGGAAGAAAGGGAGTTTCCAGCAATGGTCTATACCATACCCCAGGAAGTTTTGGGAATCTACCTACAGGAGAAGCTTACATTGCGCCAGTGGAAGGTTCTGCGGAAGGGACTATACTCATAGATGGTTCTTTAGCAGAGTATGGGAAACTGAGGGGACCTTTGGAGGTAGTGATCCATAAGGGTCTCGCGATGGAGTTCAAAGGCTCCGAAGCAGAATGGCTACAGCGGATTCTTGGTGATCGTGAAGAAGCACGAAACGTAGGGGAGTTGGGAATCGGCACTAACAATAAGGCCCGCCTAACAGGTATCATCCTAGAAGATGAAAAAGTGTATGGAACTGTACATATCGCTTTCGGAACCAACTCAGGGTTTGGAGGAAAGGTATCCGCAGGGGTGCATATCGATGGCATCATTCTGAAGCCGAACCTATGGGTGGACGATCGACTGATTCTTAAGAATGGGGAGTTTGTTATTTAGCAATCCATCCCCCTTCGTACACTGGCTGGACATCTCTGCTAAATTTAGTATAGTGAACTCGGAGTGAACGATTGAGCTGGATCCTGACCACCCGTACCTTTCAAGAAATTATCCTTCCCGCCATAGACATTTTGATTCTCTCCTTTCTCATTTATCGGAGCTATCAGATCCTGATCCAAACGAAAGCTATTCAGCTCGTGCGGGGTGCAGCTCTCATGGCGTTGATTTATGCAGTAGCTTTTTTCTTCAAACTCCAAACCCTGCTATGGGTGCTAAACCTCATGGTCCCCGGTTTAGTGATTGGTGTGGCCATCATCTTTCAACCGGAACTTCGGAAGATCTTCACTCAGATTGGGCAGGGTGGTTGGTTCAAGTTTACCTCCTCCGAACAAATACTGCAATTCGATGAAGTGATCCAAGCCGCAGTTACATTGTCCAACAAGAGAAGGGGAGGGTTGATCGTGATCGCTCGCCAAGTAGGGCTGAAAAACTACATCGATACTGGAACCCGGTTAGATGCAGAAATAACCGCAAAACTAATCATAACGATTTTTGGGCATGATACCCCGCTCCATGATGGAGCATTGATTATCGAAGGGGGGAAAATCGCCGCAGCCGGCTGCTTCCTTCCCCTATCGGAACAACCGGACATACGCAGGAGCTTTGGTACCCGGCACAGAGCCGCCTTAGGGTTAGCTGAAGAAACGGATGCGGTGGTTGTGGTGGTATCGGAGGAAAGTGGCGCCATATCGTTAGCCTTTGACGGAAATCTCATCTACGATATTCCGGAACCCCAATTGAGAAAACGATTGCGAGAACTATTCATCATACGAGGTGAAGGTGCGATAGAGGAAACGGAGGAGGGTGTTCTTGAGGAGTAAATCCTTTCTGGATCGCCTGGTAGCCGAATGGCCCGCGAAAGCTCTTTCTCTAGCTGCGGCTATACTCTTGTTTCTGTTCCATAATTATTCTACCCTTTCTGAACGATTTATCAACGTACCGTTACAAGCGGTTTTTGCCAATGGATTCACGGCAGGACAACCGCTCCCTAAAAGGGTGAGGGTCTCTGTTCGGGGGAAAGAAAAGAACCTAGCTACGGTTACCGAAGGAGATATTGAGGCCATTGCGGATTTCACTGCATTCAATAAAAAAGGAACCTATCGGGTACCCATTCAGATCAAACGGAAGGGAAGCGGGGAAGATTCGAACATCATGGAGTTCCGGGTAGAACCTATTGAACTGGTGGTGCTGATCGAAGAAAAGATTCAAAAACGAGTAGAGGTTTCTCCGCGTTTCAAAGGGTCCCTCCTCTCCGGGTATGAATTAGTCCAATACTATGTAACTCCTTCCCTGATTTTGGTGGAGGGGCCTAGTAGTAGGTTGGAACGATTATATTCCATTCCAACAGAAGAGATAGATTTAACAGGGAAAAAAGATAGCTTTAGCCTCGAAGTTCGAGTCTTGAAGAGTGATCCTCTTCTGACCTTCCCCAATGGGGATACGGTGGAGTTCAGAGGATTTGTTCAGGAAACAACGATTCTCAAAACCTTTGAGTCTGTAAGTATCGTGGTACTGGATCTTCGTCCGGATCTTCGATTATCCCAGTCTCTTCCTAAAGGGACAGTCCGGGTCCAAGGTGCCCATAACATACTAGATAGCGTGGGAGGGGACCAAATTCGCCTTATCGTTGATGGAAAAAGCATCATGCATCCGGGCACATATACCCTTCCGGTTCGGATCGATACACCTGTGGGATTGATGGTACTGCGGTTTGAACCAACCAGTGTAACCTTGAAGGTCGAACAGGTGGAGTAGGAAGGCATGATTTTAGGAATCGGAATTGATGTGATTCAGGTAGAGAGAATCCGCCGTTGGGGTTCCATTCCGGGTTTGTATGAGCGGTATTTTCATCCTCAGGAGTTGGAAACAGCTCGGAGAAATGGACAGAATGCAGTCCTTTCCCTTGCCGCTCGCTTTGCCGCAAAGGAGGCTTTTGGGAAGGCTCTCGGTACGGGTCTCTATGGAATCCAGTTGCGGGACATCAATGTGGTGAACGACCCCCATGGGAAACCCGAGTTGCTATTGGAGGGAAAGGCGTTAGAAATATTCCGAAAGTTGGGGGGAAAAAAAGTCCATGTTTCCTTGACCCATGAAGAGGATTATGCAATAGCTATGGTAGTGTTAGAGGGATAAGAGACAAGAATGGAAGAGCAAGGGAAAAAACTTACCTTCTTTCAGAAAACTCCTATTAAATGTCCGCTGTGCGAAACTGACTTCTATCGGGAAGAACTTCTTACCGGTGGAGGCAGGATGATTGCAGGCCCGCTTACGAGGGATCTCCGCAGGATATACGAACCCTCTAAAAAGTTCGGCGAAATATTTCCCTTGATCTATACCATAACCGTATGTCCTGCTTGTTTTTTCGCTACGTTCCCCCAGGATTTTCTATCCCCTCCAGAAAAGAACAAGGGAGCTCTTCTGGAACAGTCGGAAAAACGAAAAGAAAATTTGAAACCTCTGTTTCCTGAGCTGGACTTTACCCGGCCGAGAACGTTAAAGGAAGGAACCGCATCCTACATACTGGCAGTCTTCTGCTACGACTTTTTTACCAAGGAGTACTCTCCCACCATCAAACAGGGGATCTGTTGTTTACGGGGAGCATGGTGCTGTAATGATCTTCACAGAAAGTTCCCAAATGAGAATTACGACTACCTTGCAGCGAATCTCTATAGAAAGGCGCGTTTCTTTTATACCCAAGCAGTGGAAAAAGAACAACGGGGTTTGGAACCTATGTCGGGGATGAAAGTGCTGGGTCCAGATCTGGATAAGGATTATGGGTACGATGGAGTCCTGTATCTAAATGGTCTTCTTGAACTTTTATATGGACCACGTCAGGAGAAGGAAAAGAGGATACAAACCCTAACTACAGCCAAGCGATACGTAGCCAAGATATTCGGAATGGGGAAAGCTTCGAAACAGAAACCTTCTGCTCTCTTGGATCAGGCAAGAGAACTGTACGAAGAGATCAACAGAGAACTGGAACAGATAGGAGTACAGATAGAACCGGAGGAGGAAGCAGCGGAGAATGAGTAGAAGGAACATCCGGGTGGTGCTGGCTTATGATGGAACAGATTTTTTTGGTTGGCAGAATCAGAAGGAGGGACGAACGGTTCAAGCAGTTGTGGAACAGGCATTGGCAAAGATCCATAAACATCCCGTTCATGTCCATGCAGCAGGCAGAACCGACTCGGGGGTCCATGCAGCCGGACAGGTGATCAATTTCTTTACTGATCTGTCTTCCATTCCTTCGGAGAAATTCACTCCGGCATTGAACTCGATCCTTCCCTTTGATGTGCGTGCCCTCGTGAGCGAAGAGGTCGATGAATCCTTTCATGCTCGGTTCGATGCTCGACTTCGAGAATACCGATACTATATCTATCCCCAACCAATTGTTCCGCCCTACTTTCGGAGGTACTGCCATTGGATCGCCTATAGGCCCCATTTGGGTCGGCTGAATCGAATGGCTTCCTACATCGTGGGCACTCATGATTTCACTAGTTTTTCCGCTTTGGGAGACCCAAACCCATCAAAAGTGAGGACGGTGCAATCAGCAGCTTTTTTCCCACAAGGTCCCTTTCTCGTTTTTCGAATTACCGGCACCTCCTTCCTCTGGCACATGGTACGGAATTTGGTGGGAACGTTTCTGATGTTAGATCAGGAGGAAAGGCCACCAGAACAGATACGGGAGATTCTCGAGGCAAAGGATAGGGATCTTGCCGGTGACACGGCTCCCGCTTCTGGGTTGTTTCTTCATCGGGTGATATACGACAATGGATAGGAAAGATTTTTTTAACCAATACAACGAAATTCTCCTAGATTTCCAGGATCTGTTGAGAACTCCTTTTCGGAATCCTGCAAGGGATCCTGCTCCAGCAGTAGGTTTCGTGGATTCTGTGTATTCCGAAGAAAATACGTCTGGAAGGAACCTTGGGGGATTAGAAGAAAGAAACCGGGCTCTGGAACAGCTAGCAAAGACCATACAACAGTGCACACGATGCAGACTTTCCCAGGAACGAACCCACACGGTACCTGGAATGGGTGTCCTCGATCCTCTGGTGATGGTGATCGGAGAAGGACCCGGAGCAGAGGAAGATAGGCAGGGGTTACCCTTTGTGGGAGCCGCAGGGCAGTTCCTGGATAAATGGTTAGCTGCCATAGGATTGTCCAGAGAAACGAATGTGTATATCGCCAATATGGTAAAATGTCGTCCCCCTGGAAATCGGGATCCTCAAGGAGATGAAGTGGAGGCCTGTCTTCCCTATCTAGTAAAGCAGGTGGAACTTGTAAACCCTCGATCAATCCTTACCGTGGGAAGGATCGCTTCCCAATCTCTCTTAGGAACTACAAAAGGGATTAGTTCCCTCCGGGGGACGGTGCATGAATGGAAGGGGATTCCCCTAATAGCTACGTACCATCCTAGTGCAGTACTTCGAGATATGAATCTCAAACGTCCGGTTTGGGAAGATTTGAAGCGGTTGAAGACTCTGATAGATCCCTTACTGTCCAAGGATCCCGAGTAAGTGTAGAGTATGGGCTGGGTTCAGGTGGTATTCAACATTCCGGTAGATCGAGCGTTCACCTACACTACGAATGAGGAGGTTTCCCTTGGAACTCGGGTGGTGGCTCCTTTCCATGGACGGAATCTTACAGGGTATGTGGTGGGTACAGAACCACCTAAAAAGGAAGAAGCTTCGATTCCATTGAAGCCTCTCCACCGAATATTAGACGAGGAACCCCTTTTCGACAACCAGTACCTTGAATTGGCTCGCTGGGTAGCTGACCGGTATTTTTCGTCCCTCGGCGAGGCTCTATCCGCCATGCTTCCAGGCGGGAAGAAGGAAACCGAGGTTCCCATGTTCGAGGACGCAGGAGAAGAAGTGTTTGTCACTCCTCCTTCCCTTTCCGCAGAACAAGAGCAAGCAGTGAAAGAAATTCTTTCCAACGAAAGAGGTATGTACTATCTATTCGGAATTACAGGCTCAGGGAAAACCGAAGTGTTTCTGAGGGTGGCAGAAGCAACCCTTTCAGAAGGTAGGGGAGTGATCTACCTGGTTCCGGAAATAGCCTTAACCGGTCAGGTAGTACAGGCAATTCGGGAACGCTTCGGAAGTAAGGCAGCGGTCCTCCATTCTCGTCTAACCCCAAGTCAGCGGTTAACTGAATGGCGAAGGATTCTCCGCGGGGAGACTCCTCTAGTGGTAGGTGCCCGGAGTGCGGTCTTTGCACCTCATCCTAGGTTAGGATTGATCATCCTGGATGAGGAGCATGAAGGATCCTACAAATCCGGAAACTCCCCTAGATACCACGCTAGGCAGGTAGCCATGAAGAGGTGTTCCCTCAATCAGGCTCGATTGGTAATGGGAAGCGCTACCCCCTCAGTAGAAGCCTACTATTTGATGCAGAAGGGAGATATTCGCGGGATTCGCCTCACTAAAAGGTTATCGGGGGGGAAACTTCCTGAGGTGGAAATTGTGAACCTGAAGGGGACAGAGGGGGTGTTTTCTCGCCGACTCCAGGACGAAATTTTGCTTACCTACCGGGAGGGAAGACAGACGATCCTGTTTCTTAACCGCAGAGGTTTTTCCTATTCTTTTCACTGCCATACTTGCGGGTACCAGATGAAGTGCCGTCGTTGTTCCGTGAGCCTCACGTTTCACAAGCAGAAGAACCGTATGGTATGCCACTACTGTGGATTCTCTACCCGGCCGATGGATCTATGTCCATCTTGTGGATCTCTCGATGTAGGATACTATGGATCGGGTACAGAAAAAATCGAAGAGGAAGCCCAGAGAATCTTTCCCGAACTAAAGATAGCTCGTTTGGATACGGATGCGGTGGAACGGAAAGGAACCTTGGAACGGATTCTAAACGAATTCCAGGCAGGAAAGATCGATCTGCTATTAGGTACCCAAATGGTAGCCAAAGGGTTAAACTTTCCAGGGGTGCGACTAGTGGGAATCGTATTAGCCGATACGGGGCTGCACATGCCCGATTTTCGGGCAGCTGAACGGACCTTCTCCTTGATTGTGCAGGTTTCCGGTCGGGCAGGAAGGTTCGTTCCGGATGGTAAAGTCATTGTTCAAACCTACATGCCCCAGCACGATGCGGTGAGACTTGCGACGCAACTAGCAGTGGACGAGTTTTACAGAAAGGAATTAGAAAATAGAGCAGAATTGCGTTTTCCTCCCTTTTCCCGACTGTTTCGATTGGTTTTTCGGGGAAAGTCCGAAGAAACTGTACGAGCAGCGGCGGAACATCTCAGTTCGAATCTGGAAGAGGATTTACGGGGGCAGGCTGAAGTTTTAGGTCCTGCAGAATGTCCCATTGGGGTAATTGCGGGAAACCATCGGTATCAAATCATCTTGCGTACCAAGACCTTTCTTCCTGTCCATGCGGTCCTGAGGAACCAATTAACCAGGGTAAAGATCCCCAAAGGGGTCTACTTGGAGGTGGATGTGGATCCCATGTCCCTACTTTAACACTTTTGAATTGATTCTTTTCGCTCTTTTCTATATGTTTCTAGCATTATGAGTCCTTACTATTTTTATCCTGAGAATTATAGACCCTACCTAAGCCTGGAAGAGACAGAGAAGGCGATCGCAGATATCAAAACGTTCTTTCAAACCTACCTTTCAGCGATTTTACGGCTGCGACGGGTCACCGCACCCCTATTCCTCAAGAGTGGAACAGGGATCAATGATGACTTGAACGGTGTAGAAAAACCTGTGGTGTTCAAGCCCAGGAACATGGATGGAGTGACAGCAGAGGTGCCTCAGTCCCTGGCCAAATGGAAACGCATGATGCTGGCTGACTATGGAATCCCGGTCGGGTATGGTCTGTATACGGATATGAACGCTATTCGTCCCGATGAAGAACCGGATACGTTACACTCTTATTACGTGGATCAGTGGGACTGGGAAATGACTATTCGGAAGGAGGATCGCAATTTAACCTTTCTGAAAACGATCGTTCGAAAAATCTATGGAACCTTTCTGGCTACGGAATTCCTTGTTTACGAAACCTATCCGGAAATAAAGCCTATTTTACCGGAGGATATCACCTTTATACACTCTGAAGAACTCCTTCGCAGGTATCCCCACCTAAGCCCTCAGGAGCGGGAGAATGAAGCGGCTAGGGAGTATGGAGCCGTATTCATCATCGGAATCGGTGCAACCCTATCCGATGGAAAACCCCACGATGGGAGAGCCCCTGACTACGATGATTGGAGCACCCCCAACGAGGATGGGTACCTTGGCCTGAATGGGGATATTATCTTTTGGCATCCTGTTCTCCAGAGGGCTTTTGAAATCTCTTCCATGGGGATTCGGGTGGACAAAGAAGCTCTGCTTCGGCAGTTAGCTATCCGTAAAATGGAAGACCGAAAGAATCTATTCTTTCATCGGCGACTACTGAATGGGGAGTTACCTGAATCCATTGGAGGAGGGATCGGTCAGTCTAGACTCTGTATGTTCTTCCTTCGAAAGGCTCATATTGGAGAAGTACAAGCTAGTATCTGGCCAGATCATATCGTAGAGAACTGTAAGAAGCACGGAATTGTGCTTATGTAGGTGAAGGTATGAATATACTAACCCTGGGACATGAAGGCCTGCGGCATAAAGCGCAGGATGTAACGCGAATCGATGCCCAGACTGCTCGTCTGGTAAAAGAAATGCTGGAAACTATGCACCTTGGAAAGGGAATTGGATTAGCAGCGACTCAGGTGGGCATCTTGGAGCGGATTTTCGTAGTTCAGATCGCTGATGATATCCCGAGGGTATTTATCAATCCGGTGTTGAAAGGGGCATCCCCCGAGACTTCCGTCTATGAGGAAGGGTGCCTTAGCATACCGGGAATCTATGCAGACGTGAAGCGTCCGGAAATGATCAGTATCGATGCTCTGGATGAAAAGGGAAAACCGTTTCATCTGGATGCGGATGGACTTTTGGCTCGCGTGATCCAGCATGAATTGGATCATTTGAATGGGGTGCTTTTCATCGATCATCTCAGTGAACTGAAACGGAAACGCATCATCCGCACCTGGGAACAAAAGTTCAAAGCTTGAGGAAGGCATGAGCTTGAACGTCCTCTTTGCCGGTACTCCTGAAATGGCAGTCCCTTCCCTTGTAGCTGTGGCTCAACACTTTCCGATTGTTGGGGTGCTCACCTCTCCAGATCAGGAAGTTGGTCGCGGCCGAAACCTTCTTCCTTCTCCGGTCAAACAAAAGGCCTCCGAACTAAATCTCCCGGTGCTTACACCCCAAACATTGAATGGGGAGGTTCGTGAGCAGGTTAGGCGCCTATCTCCGGATATCCTAGTGGTAGTTGCCTATGGTAAGATCTTTGGCCCTAAGTTTCTATCCCTTTTTCCCATGGGAGGAATCAACTTACATCCTTCCCTTTTGCCAAAGTATCGAGGCCCTTCTCCAATTCCTGAAGTGATTCTTCGCGGGGATACCGAGACAGGGATAACCATTCAGAAAGTTGCTCTCCAAATGGATGCAGGTCCCATATTGCACCAGGAGGTGATTCCCCTGAATGGAACGGAAACAACCGCTACGCTAACAAAGCTTTGTGCGGAACGAGGGGCCAACCTTTTGGTCCAGGTATTGAAGGGGATCGAAACAGGCATTGTGAAAGAAGTTCCTCAGGATGAAAGCAAGGCCACCTATTGCAAACTTCTCACAAAGGAAGATGGAAGAATCAACTGGTCCTACTCAGCTGTACAAATCGAACGAATGGTGCGAGCGTACGATCCCTGGCCTACGGCATGGACCTTGTATCGGGGGGAGATATTGAAAATCCTGAAAGCCTCGGTTTATCAACCCTTTACCAAAGGGGAAAGGGTTGGTAGAGTAATTGGAGTAGACAAGGAGAAAGGAATTCTGGTACAAACCGGAGAAGGAATTTTAGCTATCCATAGACTTCAACTCCAGTCAAGGAAAGCTTTAGACTTTGCCAGTTTTTTAAATGGTGAACGGAATTTTATGGGGGCCATACTGGGGGAATAGGTGAAACTCTACTGGTACCGGATAACCGATACAATTTCCAAGCTATGGGTTCAGTGTCAACGAATCATACCCAATCCACATGATACCTCGGAAGAACGCTGGCTGAAAATCGTAATCTTGGGAGCTGCGGGTATCCTGGTACTCGTTACTCTTGCTGGATTCCTCGCATTTTCTTTAGTGTTACAGGGAGCGGAGCAAACGGTAGTACCGGATGTGCGAGGAAAAGAACTCGCTGAGGCATTGGTGGTCCTTCAGGACCGAGAACTGTACCCGAAATTACAGCTTCGTTTTTCTACTGATCCCTCGTTGAAAGGAAAGGTGATCGATCAACGTCCCTCTGCAGGTACGGTAGTAAAGGCAGGGAAGCGGATCACTCTCATGGTCAGTAAAGGATCTGTAGTGGACAAAGTGGAAGATTTTCGGGGAAAGAAACTCGAAGAGGTGCGAACGCACTTGCAGTCCCTCTTTGCTTCTCAAAAGCCACTGCTTCGCATTAAGGAACCCGTTACCTACGTGTTCCATCCTTCTCCTGCTGGAACCATACTGGAACAAAAACCTGAACCGGGTGCGGAGTTGACTGGGCTAACTGACCTTGTGCTAGTGGTGAGCAGGGGTCCGGAGGTTTCTAAAAAGAAAGTTCCCAACCTCGTCGGTCGTTCCTATACTGAGGCAATGGATCTTTTGGTAGAAGAACAGATCCCTTTTGTATTCCAACTGCAGACTAGAACCCAAGGGAAACGTCCTGGATCCATCATAGAACAGACCCCCAAAGCAGGAGAAGAGATAGAACCGGCAACGACCATTGAATTGACGGTGGCCGAGCTAACAGAAGGTGACAAAAATACCCGTTTTGGGTTATTCGATTATACCCTACCTATTTATCCAGTGGTGGTGGATTTGAAGGTGGAAGTGGTAAGTCCGGGAGGAGAACGGAAAGTACTGTTTTCTATGAAGCATCCGGGAGGACGAATTTCTTTCCCCTATCTGCAACCGGTGAACACTACTCTGGTTCTCTCTGTCTTTGATCGAGAAATCATCCGGCACCAGGTCCAAGCTCAAGGGAACTGATCAGCCGAGCACCCCAGGAGCGTATCTGCAAAGGAAGAACGGAGCCCTTTCCTAATAGTCC
>JAOABU010000123.1 GCA_026418195.1 Spirochaetota bacterium
CTATACAATAGGTGTAAGACGTCCGTCAACATAAAACTGGTTCTCTCGATAGAACTAGGCAACGGATTCCAGGGGAATCTGAAAATGCCTGTTCCATGAACCCAATCTTCCTTCCCAGAGCTGAGCCTTTTATGGTATACAAAAGCTCGATGGATTCTCAAACCCTATCATCGACCCATAAACCCCTCATTGTCCAGAGCGACGGATCCCTCCTACTCGACGTGCATGATCCTGGTTTCGAGGAGGCCCGTGCAGAGCTATCCCTCTTTGCTGAACTCGAAAAATCTCCCGAGCACATTCATACATACCAAATCACCCCTTTATCCTTGTGGAATGCTGCTTCAGCTGGTTTGTCTGCCCACCGAATCCTACAGATCCTTCAAACCTACTCCCGGTACCCCATTCCCCAGAATGTATTCGAACGTATCCGGGAAACGATCGATAGATACGGAAAAGTAACGCTGCACCCTACAGCAGATCCGAATCTTCTAGAATTGAAGGTAACAGATCCTTTCATCCAAGAAGAAATTCTTCATACGAAGAGACTCGAACCCTACTACCTGTTGAAGGCTGATCAGATCTTCGTACCCTTGATTCATCGGGGAACCTTCAAACAGGAGATGATCCATCTTGGATACCCGGTGCAGGACGAAGCTCCTCTAGTGGAAGGGGAACCCTTAGAGATCGAACTGAGGTCCTGCACATCGACTGGCCGCCCCTTCTCCTTACGGAACTATCAGCAGGATGCCGCACAAGCTTTCCTGGCAGGGAAAAGGCCTGGAACCGGATTTGGAACCCTGGTATTGCCCTGTGGCGCAGGAAAAACCGTGATCGGCATGGCCATCATGGCTGCTTTGAAGACCCATACCTTGATTCTTACCACCAATGTAGCTGCCGTGCATCAATGGATAGACGAACTGTTAGATAAAACAACCCTTACCCCAGAAAATATCGGAGAGTATACCGGTTCTATGAAAACCATCCGGCCGGTTACCGTGTGTACGTACCAGATTCTCGTATGGAGATCCAACAAAGAAGAACAGTTTCCCCATTTCCGGTTGTTCCGGGAACGAAGATGGGGTCTCATCATTTATGATGAAGTGCATCTTTTACCTGCTCCCATTTTTCGCATCACAGCGGAAATCCAAAGCATCCGAAGACTGGGATTGACTGCTACCCTTATTCGGGAAGATGGGCGAGAGGCGGATGTCTTTTCTCTCGTAGGGCCCAAGAGGTACGATGTTCCCTGGAAACAGTTGGAATCCCAAGGTTTTATCGCAGAAGCCGAATGCATCGAGGTACGGGTCGATCTCCCCGAGAATTTAAAACTCTCTTATGCACTGGCAGACAAACGGGGCAAGTTTCGCATTGCCAGCGAGAACCCCTACAAGCTCCTGGTATGCAAAGAGATCCTAAAGAATCATCCGGATGATTCCATCCTGATCATCGGTCAGTATCTTTCCCAGCTATCTGTACTTGCAAAAGAACTAAATGCCCCTCTAATCACAGGCAAAACCCCCAATCCAGAACGAGAACGAATTTTTCGGGATTTCAAACAGGGGTTAATCCGGAAAATTGTTGTATCCAAGGTTGCGAACTTTGCCATCGATCTACCCGATGCTTCCGTAGCCATCCAAGTATCGGGAACCTTTGGCTCCCGGCAGGAGGAAGCCCAACGATTAGGACGAATCTTACGGCCCAAACAGAAGAACTCCTACTTCTACTCCATCCTTTCCCGCTATACTACCGAAGAAACCTTTGGAGCCCATCGGCAAAAATTCCTTACCGAACAGGGGTACAAGTATAGAATAGAACTATGGGACCCAAAAGAACTGGTATGATGGATGATCGCCTTTCTCATTGGAAATCCGCACTGCTCAAACTCGCTGACTCCGCTTTCTTCGAATTGATGAGAAACTATCTAGGTGAGTTGAAGACACCCTACAACAAGCACTCCATCGTGGAAGCGTTGGAAGCTTTTCTACGAAAAAAAACAATCCAGGAGCGTATACTGGCATTGATTGATCAGGACGATGCCCTTATTCTCACCGCCATCTTCTATACACCCCACCCTACCCACAAGAAGCTCCATCAACTGTTGGCAGATCAGTACTCTTTTCTTCTTTTACTGAACAAACTGCGCAACCTCCAAGACCGGCTGTTGATCTATATGGACCTAGAGGAAGGGATTGAGGTGTTCTACCTGAATCCTCTGCTAGAGGATACCCTTAAAGAACGAATAATCCATCTTTCCATCCTTCTCCATTCAAAGCCCATGTCCAGGATACCGCCTGTAACCTCAAAGGCAAACGATACCCTATGGGCAGCGATTCTTTCCTATTTCCTGCACCACGAAACTCAGTTGAAGACAGATGGTACTCTTCGAAAGCAGATGGAATCGAAAATCCTCAACATCTTTCCACCATTCCGCCAGGAGAAGGAGACGTTATACCAGATCCTTAAGGCTCTTGTAAGGTTGGGGCTCTTATTCGAGAAGGAGCATACTCTTCGAGCTGACCTACCGGTATGGAGAGAATTCTCGACCCTCACCCCCTTGGAGCGAATTCTCCTTGTCCTTACGGCTTTCAGACAGAGTGAACGAGAGCAAATATGGAGAGAAGCGCGTTGGTTTACAGCATTCCTTCATTCCCTACCTTCCGAAAGGGCCTATACCCGTTCTACCCTTTATCGACTCGCTTTGTTGGCAGCTTTTCAAGAAGGGGAAGAACTTTCAATTGAAGAAGGCTGGATCGAAGATCTCTGTACCTATGGAGTATTCATATCGTCAGAAGAGGTTGGGTATTGGGGATTGAATCCTACTCTCCTCCCTGCTTTCCAACCCGCGTCAGAGCCAAAAGTAATCCTGCAACCCAACTTCGAACTGAGCCTAACGCCGAGCATCGACCTTGCCAATTCTTTCCCTTTAGCCGTCCTCTGTAACGTTCGAAAGTACGACATATACCCCATCTTCGAACTGACCAAATCTTCGTATTTTCGGGCCCTTTCAGAGGGGCTTTCAACCGAGAGGGTAGAGCGATTGTTGCAACAACTCACCCAACAACAGGTTCCTCAGAATGTGGTGGTTCAACTGAAAAGTTGGGAATCCGAGTACCAGAGTATCTCCTTCGTTGAAGGGATTCTCGTACGGGCAGATGAGAATCGAAGGGCAGCGATCGAACAGCACGAAAAGATCAAAGAATGTATCCATTTATTCCTTGCTCCCGGTGTGTACCTCGTACGGAAAGAGAGGTTTGAATCATTCCTTCGGCTGTTACGAGACATGGGAATCACGGTTCCTCCCGTTCTTTCAGAAGAAGGGATCTATCGATGGAACGGAAGTGCTAAACCTACTGAACCTCCTAGATATCTTTACTTTCTTCCCTGGAACTACCCCTACGGTTCAAGCTTACCTCAATTATCCTCCAAGATGCTAGGGACACTAAAAAAAGCAAACGATGCCACCCCGTCTTTCGAATCTCTTTCTCCGTCAGCGATCCAGACCGAACTATTTGCCAAGTTGGAATCCCTCGTTTTGCCCGAAGAGCAGCGGAAGGGCTGGGAACAAAAGATTCTCTCAAAGGTCGTCGTAGATCCTCAGCAAATTCGACCTGAGCTGAAGCGACGGGAACGAACAGAAGCTAAAGGACTAGACTATGCGGGTAAAGCGGTGGTAATTGAACAAACCATCTCTTCTCCTTCTGATTACTTGGAGATTCTGGTTCGAGGACATGAGGGAACCCCCGAACGGTACGTCCTTCGTCCCCAAGAACTAAAGAAAACTGGGAACGATTTAATCGTATGTGGAATGAGTTTACCCGAAGGGACGAAACGGGAGATCCCTATTCGGAAGATCAGTCTGGTTCGAAGAATCAAGGGATTCCTCGTGGGTTCATGAATCTACTGCAAGAATCGGGTTGCGGATCCATGTCTTTTTTCGATACACTTTAGAGTATGGAAGGTTCAAACGACTCTATACGAAAAGCTTTAGATACCGCATCAGCGGACTATACACTGATTGAGAAAATGATCGGGGTCTTAGAAAATCATCCTCGTTTGCATCCTTCTCTTGAAGATCTAGCCCATACAGTAGGCTTGAGTGTGTATCAAATCCAGCGCCTTTTCAGTCGATGGGTAGGGATCAGCCCCAAACGGTTCTGCCAATACCTGACGAAAGAGTATGCAAAGGAGCTCCTGATGAGATCCTCCAGTGTGCTGGAGACTACCTATGAAAGTGGGTTATCTAGTCCTTCTCGTCTTCATGATCTATTCCTTACAACAGAAGCTGTAAGACCCGGCGACATACGTTCCAGAGGAGCAGGGTTGGAAATTCGATATGGGTACCATCCATCCCCCTTTGGACAATGCCTTATTGGTGTTACCGAAAAAGGGGTTTGCGCTCTGCGCTTTCTCCGTGAAGGAATGACAGAGGATGATCTCGTGCTCGATCTCAGAAGACAATGGCCAAGAGCTCATATCCTGCATGATCCAGGGCCCAGTGAGCAGCTTCTAGATCGAATTTTCCCTTATCCCCTATGGGAATGGACAGCAACCGTTCCACCACCGGGTCCCCTGCACCTGTACGTTCAGGGTACCAATTTCCAAATAAAAGTGTGGGAAGCTTTGATTCGAATTCCCCTTGGGGAAGCGGTTAGTTATGAAGAGCTTGCTCAAAGGGTGGGAAACGCAAAAGCTTCTAGGGCGGTGGGCAGCGCTGTGGGCGACAACCTGATTCCTTTTCTCATTCCTTGCCATCGGGTTCTAAGGAAATGCGGCGATTTTGGCGCTTATGGCGAAGGTCCGTTACGAAAGAAAGCGATCCTCGCGTGGGAAGCAGCAGTGAAAGATAGGGTTCGGCTTTTCAATCCCTAACGATTTCACTATAGTAGTAGCCTACCATGAATGCTGGATGGTTGTATGGAACCTTATTCTTGTTCCTTTTAGGAACGGTAGGGTGGAAACTCTTTACCCGCTTCCATGTGCCCGCTCCCGATATGTTAGGGGCTCTCTTCATGGCTTCGATCCTTGCAATCCTTGGATACGAACTTCCTTTTCCTTCGAACCCGATCACATTGGTGAGCAAGCTGATTCTTGGTTGTTATTTAGGATTAATGGTAGATCGTACAACCTTGAGAGAATTGAGAAGGGTCTTGATCCCTGCGGGAATTGTATCTTCCTGGATGCTAATCCTTTCTCTTGCCTCAGGATACGTACTTTATAAGGTTTCCCACCTTTCCATGGAAACAGCTTTTCTGGGATCCACTGCAGGGGGGATCGCAGAAATGGCTATTCTCGGACTTGCCTTCCATGCGGATACGGTAACTATCACGATTCTTCAATTATTCCGGGTGCTCCTGTTTCTGATTGTTATGCCTCTGGTGGCACGATGGAACGTTTACCGTGCACAGGTAAAGCATGACTTCTCGTCCCCCAATCAGTTGGTAATGCCTACCAACTCTCAAGATCAAAGCCTAAAGAACCACTCCACTACCTCCCATGTTATGCTTCTTCTAGCTACACTACTCGGCGGCTTTATTGGAAAAGCTCTGGGGATTCCCGCGGGGGATATGTTAGGAGCCATGTTTGGGGTAGGAACCGCCAACACCCTCGTTGGCGATCTACCTCCTGTCCCTCCTGTGCTCAGAAACTACGCGCGAATTGCCATAGGGCTTGCCATGGCCCAACAGTTGACACCCGAAACCCTCGAGAGACTTTCTACCCTAGTCCTTCCCATTGCCCTTCTGGGATTATTGATGGTGGCTTCTGGAATCCTGCTTAGTAGGATCCTCCAACGTATTACGGGCTGGGATACTGGAACCTGTCTCCTCGTTTCCTCTCCTGCGGGACTTACTCAGATGAGTATTATTGCGGAAGAGGTTGGGGCGAACCCTTTGGTAGTAAGCGTGCTCCATACAGCCCGACTTCTCAGCATCCTCACGGTTCTCCCGTTTCTTTTCAAGTTAATTCTGCTTTCATGAACCATCATTCTCCTGGATTTTTAGGAGTAGTGAGTTCCTGTCCTTCCGGCACAAAGATAAGAGCGGCCGAATTGATGCAGTATCTCAACCCCGTGGGCATTGGCCCATCCCCGAACACGTGCCCTAGGTGACTTCCACTAAGGCTATCTACCACCTCTACTCTTGGATATCCAAGAACAAAATCCACCCGATACCGCACAGCATCAGGATCGATGGGTTCCCAGAAGCTAGGCCAGCCGCTCCCAGAATCGTACTTTGAGGTAGAATGAAAGAGGGGCTGTCCGGTTGCAGCAGAAATGTACGTACCTTTCTCTGAATTTTTGTACAGCGCGCCAGTAAACGCCCGTTCCGTTCCTCGTTGCCTGAGGATGTAGTACTGTTCTGGGGTAAGTCGCTCCTTCCATTGGGATTCCGACAACTGGATGGGAAAGTGGTAGGAACCAGAAACGAACTTGAAACGGATCTTCTTCTCCCTTCCCACTTCTATCGTATCTAGATTTTCCTGTATCGCTTTCATTACCAGAATCTCCATAAGTTCTTCCTCCTTTTCCCGTATGATTGTTCGTTCCCAATTAAAAAGCCCGGAGGTATACATGAGCATTTATGTAATGAATATAGCAAAAGAATAAAGGGATCGTCTA
>JAOABU010000142.1 GCA_026418195.1 Spirochaetota bacterium
GGTTCATACTGACACTCCCATCCATACTCGATTTTTCTCGCCCGAAGTTCGATCCCCATGTCAATGGGACGGTCGCATGCCTTTACTAATTTATCACTGAACCCTTTGGTAACACCATCCTTATTCCCTCGTAGGAGGATGGTAAGACTCTGTTTCGCCCGTGTAGCTGCCACATAGAGGAGGTTCGCCGTCTCCTTACTCCGGGCTTCCCTCGCGTTCTCATAGGGTTCCACGAACTCTCTAGCACCTGAAACCGGCTCGGTGGCTAAAAAATCCCTCGTATCTTTGCGGGTGAGGGAAAGAGGGAACCTTTCACGAGGGTGGGGGAGTACTGAGTATGTTTCGATTTCCTCTTTCCAGAGTAGAAAAACATGGGGAAACTCGAGACCCTTCACCCCATGAATCGTGGAAATTATTACCCTGTCGGAGTGTTCGGGCTCGGGTACCGTGATGAGGGATGAGTACTGCTTCCAATCTACGAGAAAGGACCGAATATCCTTCGCTTCGTCGTACTGAAAGTACCCTTCCCCCCACGTCCAGACTGCTTCGACTACCACCCGGGGGAGGCGCTCCGGTTCCAGAATCGAGGCAATGGTCGAGAGGACTCGAGCGAGGGAGGAAAACCGGTGAGGTCCCCCTATCCGTCGCATATCCTCTGCGCATTTCTTTGCCCAAGGTAAGAGGGTGTCGCCATACCCTAGCAAGGCAAGGGCTCGTTCTAGGTAGGCCCGGCCATTTCGAGACTCTGGCGGATCCTCCACATTCTGGGAGGTCTCCTTTGATGGAGCCGATCCTTGTTGCCCATTTGTTGGTTCTTCCAGGAACGTCAAGGCAATCGCTAAATAGAGGGCTATTCCTTCTCGGGTCGATAACACTTCCCGCCCTTTGATACTGGTTGTAAAAATACCGTGTTGAGCGAGAGCTTCCGTCACTTTTCGGATATGGGAATGGGTCCGGCAGAGTATGGTGATATCCCCGTAGGAGACTCCTTGGTGATGCAAATTTTCTATTTCCGTTACGACTCTCTGGTAGAGCGCCTCATCCGATCGATCGCAGTTCACCGGTATCACTTCGACTTTTGAGAAACCCTGGTACGGAGCCCTTCGCTTTTCCTTTGGAGGGGGGAATTGCAATTCCTTTTCCCGTTCGGTCCCCTCGAACAATTTGTTCACCAGGTTATTGAAGAATCCAATCAGAAGGGGAGTGGAACGCCAGTTGTAGGTAAGGGGCTCCACGGTTAGCTGTCCGCTTCGTTGGTAGGTACGGCTCCAGGTTTCCAGAACCTGGGGATCCGCTTCTCGCCACTGGTAGATGGACTGTTTCCAATCCCCTACCAGAAAGAGGGACCTTTCCCCGGACGCCTGGTGGTCCACCGAGCTTAAAATCTCTTCAAGTAGGGGGCGAAGGAGTTCCAACTGGATTCGGGAAGTGTCTTGGAACTCGTCGAGGAACAAATCAGTCACGGTATGAAACCCCAGTTCGTAGAGGCGAGCCAGAAGGGCTGGCCGTTCCATTGCCTCTTCCCCACCATCGAGATTCGCGAGGATCTGTGCCACATCTTCGAAAAAGATTCGACGGGCATTCTGCTTTTCTTTTTCGACTGCGAAAACATACGCCTCTGCGAACTCTCGCAATAGGGAAGCCCGGAGTTTCTGAGTGTTGATGATGTATTCGGCCACCAAGCGCCGGATCTGGGGATAGATCTCCTTGAGTTTAGCGTACACCTCTGTGGTTCGCTGTTCCTCGGGAATCCCCCTAAGACCGGTTCCGACCTCATCTAGGTCTTGGCATTCAATTAGACAACCCGCCGGTTGATCTTTCAAAGGCTTCAGGAGATGTAGGATTACTTGTTTGTGCAGTTGTTTATAGGCTTCCTCTGTACAGTAGGTTCGAGCGATCTCCTCTACCTGGTTCTGGTACTGGAGGAATCGATTCTTCAAGATCTCCTGTAGTTTCTGTCGGTGTTGCCATTCCTCCTCTTTGCACGACCACTTTAAGAGGAGACCTGCTTCTTTGTAGAGGGTTTCAGGTAAATCCTCGGGTTCGATATGGAGGATTCGTGCAAGGATTTCTAGTTGAGACAATCGATCTTGAACGCTCTTTTGGTAGAAAAAGTGTTGTTTCGCCCGGCGATGGATCAAGTTTGTTTCCTGATCATCCGAGATCTGAGGAACGTAGGATTCGGTACTAAGGAATAGATAGAACAGGGAGTCCAGTGTAGAAAAATGAACCTTGGAAGCTCGCATAATGAGGAACAATTTTTCTGTAGGGTTACTCTGAGCGCCTTCGCCCCCTGAGATCTCTTCCAGTAAGCGACGTTCCATCTCTGCCGCTGCAGCCTTCGTGAAAGTCACCGCAACAACGAACCGGTTGGGGAATTGTATGCGTTGGAAAATTTCTTGGGTAAGGCGGTACGTTTTCCCTGCTCCTGCCGATGCGGTACAGAGGATGCTCTTTACCATCCATCCCCTCCTTTCAACCCGTCGGGATGACCGCAAAGGGGCTGGTAGGAGCAGAACCGGCATTGCTCGCTCTTGTAGTTCGGGAGGAACTCCTTCTGAGCAATTCGTGCATCGAGGGTTCTAGCGATCTGCTCCATATGGGTATCGAGGTTTCCTATATCTTCCTGAGGAAGGAATACCACGCGCTCTTCTGGATCTATCTCTTTCAGCGCATAGAACGCAGCGGAAAGATCGTTGGGTGAAATACTGTCTTTTACTTTCAGCAGATACGCATATACAATCAACTGATGGGCCTCGTGGAGGGTTTCTTTCTCTTGTAGGTAAGATTCCAGTCCTCTAGAGGTACCCTTGGGAGGAGGTTTTACCTTGTCAGCTGCTCTATATTTTAGGTCTAAGATCAACATCTTTCCTTCATACAGTTGGATGCGGTCCAGTCTACCCCTGAGCTGAAAAGCGCCATTTCCGAACGTGGCATGGATCCATTGTTCCCTCCGCACCCCGTCATCGGCGAAAAGAAGGAGTTTTCCTTGCTCTCGTTCGTAATGGGCAATATCTTCCAAGTAACTCAAAATAATAGGTTTGTAGATCCCCTGAAGGGAAAAGTACTCTTCCCCGGGTGAATGGTCATCCCCCACTCGTTCCTTCCAAACCTCCTCGAACCTCTTCCTCCAATTTTCTAGAGCGGGCGGTTGTCGATGCAACGTTGCGGCCCATTCGTGAAGGACATTCCCAATGTGGAGCTGGATGGCCTCTTCCCCCTCTTCGAGTACGGAAGGGGGGTCCAACCTTTCCTTGTATTTCAATAGGAAGTGGTAGGGACAGGAAAAAAAGAGTTGCAAGGAATGGAACGACCACTGGAAGGATCGAAGGAACTGCTGGATCTCTTCACTAGCAGGAAAGGCGGGAATCGTACTACTGACTGTAAACTTGTTGGGTTTCTGGTAACACTCCTGCAGGTTCGCATCGAACTCAGTTGCCAAAAACATGAAATGGGGAGATGGGGCGAATCCGTTCGTTTTGTCAAATCGAGCGGCAATGTGTGCTTTCTTGCAGAGGGAAAGGAACTGGCGCAGCAATAGGTCGTTTGCTTCGAACTGCGCTCTGTAGATCCGGGGTGTATGGATTACGTTCAAGTATGGTCCTCGGAAAGGTTTGTGAGGAAAAATGTCCCGATCCATCGGTAGAATTAGGCCTTGGGCAAAGGAAACGCTTCCTGTTTCCCCTAAACCCAGAACCTGTATCGGTGCTTCCCGGGAACCTGGAAGATGCAGTTTTTTTGATTGGATCAGAAACTGTGCCAGAGGTTTCCACTCTTCATCCTGATCGATTTCCTTCTGCCACTGGGACAGTTCTTCGCAGAGGGTAATGGCCGCCTCAAACGCGGCTTGTTCCGCAAGATCTAGTCCTTCCCATTTGGTCCGTATTTCTTTTGCTAGGATTCCTTTCAGGTCGGTAAGGTTTTCACCCGAAGATACAGCCGCTGATAGTCGATGAGCAACCCCAAAATGACGGAAGGGTAACCAAGGCGAAAAGTTAACCGTCTCCTCCTTCGAAGCGAAGAGAAGTCTCCATAGGTAGAAGGAAAGTTCCTCATCTAGGAGTAAGATAGCCATCTGATCCATAGGTTCTCGGGTCTTTAGGAACTGTTCTACCTCTTCGGTAATCAAAGCGGCTAAAGAGGAGCGATCCTGGACCTCGGAAAAGGAGAGGTTCAGCGGAGGAAGCCTCTCTTTCTCGGTGCTCCGTGCAGGTAGCCTGCGAGCCGGTAAGTCATACTTCGCCACGAGATGATAGGCGGTCTCGTACTCGGGCTCTTCAAGGGGGAATCGAGGGCCGAACGAGGCTTCGGGGACGAAAAGCTTTTCCTTGGGAACCTTGGCAAGAAAAGCTTCGTGAACGGGCGTGAGTAGGGGTAAGCCTACGAATAGATCTTTCTCCCTTGGAATCAAAGAACGGAAAAACTCTTCTTCAAAGGGAAGGTACGATCGATGTTCCTTTTTCAAGAACTCTCTGAACTCGTAAAGGAGGGAGAAGATATCTTCGATTTTCCTTCCCTGTTCTGGGGTGAGACGATCTAGCGTTTGGAGTTCCTCTTGGCTCACTGAAAATCGTGAAAGCAGGCGCAAGAAAGAGAACAATTGTTCGCTCTCTTCGGGCCTTTTTGTCCGGTCCTTGGATCTGCAGAATAGGTGAAATCGGACAAAGGCTTCCTCTTCCTCTATTACCACTAGCCCGCAGGATCCCTCGAAGCGCTCCCTTTTGTACTGTTCGAAGGGAACGATCTGGGGCATGAGACCGCCAAGTTTTTTGTGCAGGAAGTAATGAATCCCATCCCGACTTCGGTCATCCAAGGCCACGATGGTAAAGTCTGCATAGATCGGATGATAGGGGGCAAGCACTTCGACAAGCCGGTCGAAGGAAGAAGACTGGAACATTATGCGAATACCACTTCGATCCCAAGTTTGGTAAGGATTTCTCGCTGCCGGTCAGAGAACTTTCTGTCGGTGATCAAAATGTCAAAATCACCTGGGCGAGCAAATACAGAGAATCCAAAGGTGTTGTACTTCGTGTGGTCTGCCAGAATGATTCGTCTCTGACTCACCTTAAGGACTTCGGATTTCAATTGGGCTTCGATAATGTTTTGGGCAGCGAAGATCCCTTTGTCGTTAAAGGAAGCAGCTCCTATGAAACAGGTCTGGATCTGGAAGTATTTCAGGTTATCCACTGCAATAGGCCCAATGAAAGACTCTGCATCCTTCCGATAACTTCCACCAAGGGCAAAGAGGGAAAGGTTCGGGGCAGATTTGAGTTCTTCATATACCCCGAGGGAATGGCAGATTACCCGAATAGTCATGTCCCGGATTTCCCGAGCAAGGAGACGGCAAGTGGAACCCGAATCAATGAAGATCGTGTCCCCCTCATGGATGAACTCCCGTGCCCGGGCCACGATGGCAAGTTTTTCTTCCAAGTTCCTAGTTTCCCGTTGAGAGAGGGGTACTTCCTGGTTCCGATCTTCCGCAAGGATCGCGCCTCCGTGGGTTCGGACCAGGTATCCCATTTCCTCAAGGAAGGTAAGATCTTTGCGGATTGTAGCTTCGCTTACTCCAAATCGTTCCACTAAATACTGAACCGATACTTCCCGCATCTTGGAAACGAGGTGGATGATGGCTTCGTGCCGGGTATCCCTTCCCATGGAATGGTACGCCCTTTCCTCGTACTTTCTCATTCGATCGGCACTCACTCGATCTTCAAAGCCTTCAGTTCCGCGATAATGGCAAGCTCGGTGGCTCTAAAGAACAACTCCTGATCAAAGGCTTTTCGGGTATTGTCCAGGATGTCCCGGATCAGTTCCCCGAAGAAAGGGAACCCTACTTGACCAGCCACTGAATAGTGGTGTTCTCCTTTATGGTCCACTAGAAACACCTGATCGCCCTCTGGGGATCGAGCTACGTCGATGTATTTTCGCAATTCCAGGTACCCTTCGGTTCCTAGAATGAAGGTTCTTCCGTCTCCCCAGGATTTCAATCCATCGGGGGTGAACCAGTCAACCCGAAAATACCCGGTGGCACCGTTGTCTGCCAGTAAGGTAGCATCGCCGAAATCTTCCAGGCCTGGGTACTGTTTGAACTTGAAGTTCGCTACCCGGCTGGATAGAACAGAAGCATCTTTTGCACCCGTATAGAACAGGAACTGCTCGATCTGGTGGCTCCCAATGTCTACCAAGATACCTCCGTACTTTTCCTTTTCGAAGAACCACGACGGTCGTTGGGAAAGACTGATCCGGTGAGGTCCTGTGCCCAGCACCTGTACTACTCGTCCGATGGCCCCTTCGGCAATCAGTTTTCCGGCAAACACTGCGGATTCCACGTGGAGTCGCTCGCTATAGTACACCGCGTATCGTTTCCCCATTGCAGCGGTTTTTTTCCTTGCTTCGTCGATCTGAGCAAGGGTCGTGAAAGGAGGCTTGTCTGCGAAGTAGTCCTTACCATGGGCTAAAGCCCGCATTCCAATACCGGCTCGTTCACAGGGAATGGCTGCCGAGGCGATCAGCTTGATTTTGGGGTGCTCCAGCACTTCTTCCATGGAACGCGCTACTTTTGCCTCAGGAAAGGCTTTCTGAAACGCACTTACCTTGATAGGATCCGGGTCGTACACAAGGATCACTTCCGCTCCTGCTTCCACCAACCCGTTGCACATTCCATAGATGTGTCCGTGTTCCAGTCCAATCACTCCTACCGGGAATTCCCCTTTTCCACACACGGGTTTAGGTTTGCCCTTAGGAGCGTACATCATACCACTGGATTTATCCACTCCATTAGCCATATCAACTTGCCTCCTAGCCCTAGGATAATTTTGTTCTACCTGTGTTATGCATGATCGTCACCGTTTCACTATCCTTACACAGTCACCCCTTTGAACGAACAGGGCAGATGGTGAGTCCTTCACCGGCCTACATCCCGCCCTAGGGTAATGGTGGAAGTAGTAAAGTTCTCCACGCTCCTAGATTTCTTGAAGAATCTCGGCATTTGGGCGATCATGGTCTCTTTCCTATAAAAAGGATCCTCTGGATTCAATGGGAATCGAACGGGTTGCCGGGTAACAGCCGATTTGTAGATCCCCATAATAAGCTCTAGTGTAGCCCGACCTTCCTTTCCGTCAATCAGGAGGGAATCCTTCCCCTCGATGGCGTCCAGCACGTTTTTAATCTGTCCTTCGTGCCCCTCATGGGAAATAGGAGGGATAGCCTCATACCAGCCCTGCACTTCCTGTTCTATCTCTGGAGCATCTATGCCAAAGCCGTTCTCCAGGGGTTTAGATGCCTTCACGCGCCAAGGTACGGATACCCGTGCCTTTTCCGTATGAAATACGAGTTCTTGCTCCTCCCCATGACACACGAGGGATGCGGTAAGTTGAGCGAGTGCTCCTTTAGGGTATCGAAGAAGGGCTGCAGACAGATCTTCTACTTCAGAGTTCGTATGGTTCACGTTGGTGATGACAGCCACCACCTCTTCGGGCATCCCAAGGAACCATCGGAGAAGATCGATGTGATGTACCGCATGGTTCAGTGTGCATCCCCCTCCTTCCTGTTCCCAGGTTCCTCGCCACCAGAGGTCGTAGTAGCTCTGTCCCCTCCACCAGAAGGAGTTCACCATGGAGTACAGGACTCGACCGAGTCTTCCGGATTCCATCAGGCGTTTGACCTTCATGGTCGGCACTTTGTACCGATTCTGGGCAACTACAGAAAGCGATTTACCTGCTCGGTTTGCTGCTTCTATCATGGCATCGCACTCAGCCAAGGAAGGAGCCATAGGTTTTTCCAAGAGCACATGCTTTCCCCCTTGCAGGGCTGCGATAGTAGTTTCGGCATGGACCGAGGGGGGCAGGCAGACGGATACCAGGTCTATGTCCGAACGTTTCACTACTTCCCGATAGTCGGTGTACACATCTACCCTAAGGCCTTCCTGTTCCGCAAGCGCCTTGGCTTTTTCCGGATACAGATCGCACAGAGCCACGATTTGGCAGCGGTCCGAAAAGGTTTTATACGCTTTGATATGGGTGGCGGCGATTCCGCCGGTTCCTAGAATGGCTACGTTCAGCATGGAAGGTTCCTCCATATATCTATGTGGATGGGCATTGTATCATACTTACGGGAAAAAAACACGATTCAACGCGATGGACATCGAAGGGATAAAGAGTACCAGAATCGCCACTCCGATGATTACCAGGGTAAAGGGAATCATGGCTTTTACGCTCTCTTCCAATGGGATCTTGGCGATGGAACAGGAGATGAAGAGGAAAGTGCCTACGGGAGGTGTGATAGCTCCGATCTGCATCACGATCACCATGAACACCCCAAAATGGATAGGATCGAATCCCATAGCGGTGCCTGCCGCCATGAGGGTAGAAGCGAACATGGGAATCATGACTGCTGGGTCCACGAAGCATCCAATGATGAGAAGGATCACCATGATGAGAAGGGAGGCTAAGTACCTGTCCTGAATCATATGAACCACTAGTTCCACCAC
This sequence comes from Spirochaetota bacterium, assembly GCA_026418195.1. Classification (GTDB taxonomy): domain Bacteria; phylum Spirochaetota; class Spirochaetia; order DTKZ01; family DTKZ01; genus DTKZ01. The sequence continues at coordinate 8,489 of JAOABU010000142.1, forward strand.
ATTCCTCTGGAAGTTCATCCGTACCAACACATTGGATAGCACTCCAGCCATCGAAAGGGTGATCATTACCACAGCGGTAGTGGTAGCCGAAGCGATCAGGATCCGGGGAAGCTTTTTCCAAGTGAGTTTCTTGGAAATGAAGAAGCCATAGAATAGTCCGTATACGGTAGCCGCGATTCCCGATTCGGTGGGAGTAACGATTCCAAAAACGATCCCCAGCAGGATGATGAGGGGCATGATGAGGGCACCTAGGGAGGCAAGCCCTTCCTTCCATACCCGTTTCAGGGAAAACGGGGTAACAGGGATCTGGTACCCTCGAATCCGATAGTAGATGGCGTGTATTCCCATTAAACCGAACCCGATCAGAACTCCAGGGATAAACCCTCCTAGAAACAGCTTCCCTACTGAGAGTTCGGTATAGTAGGAGTACATCAGCATGGCAATGCTAGGCGGAATGATAGGTCCGATGGTTGCCGAGGATGCGGTAACCGCTACCGCGTAGTCCTTATCGTAGCCTTGTTTCTCCATGGCAGGGATCAGGACTGAACCGATGGCAGACGCGTCCGCCGCACCGGACCCTTGAATCCCAGCAAAGAGCATGGAGGAAACGATGTTCACGTGTCCGAGTCCCCCTTTAAATTGTCCGACTAGGGAGTTGGCAAAGGCCACGATCCGATCGGTGATCCCCGTTTCCATCATGATGTTTCCGGCAGTGATGAAAAAGGGGATTGCCATCAGGGCGAAGGAGTCGATTCCTCCAAAGATACGGATGATCACTACTGAAAAGGGGATATCCATCGCCACGATGAACACGAGGGAAGTGAGGATGGTGGCAATGAATACGGGAAACCCTAGGAAGATGAAAAGGATCAGGACTAGAAATACGAGTGCTACACTTAGCATGAGGTTATCCTTTGTAGGGATGGTCCCCCCCATGGAGGAGGACCAAAATGTACTCGAATAGAATCAGAGCGGATCCTATCGGTATAGCCAAGTAGAAGAAAGAGATGGACAGGTGCATGCTCTGGATAAAGGTATATCGGTTAGCCCACACCCGGAGGCTCCCATGGTAAATCAGCAGAAGCATCGTTAGAATGATACAGACATGGGTAGCTCGTTTTATCCACCCTACTGTACGGGTAGAGAAGTACTTCTTCAAAAAGTAGTCCATGCTTAGATGGGTACTCTCCTTCACCCCGATACTAGCCGCAAGGAACACTACCCAGATATTGAGGTACCTCATGATTTCGTCTACCCAGTCAAAGGGTTTCGTCAATGGGGAATACCGAAGAACAATCTGTACCGCACCGATTCCGATGATGAACCCCATGATGAGGACGATCAAAACTGCTCGTACCCTGTCAACGATCCGATAGATCCGCTCCAGTCCCATACAGCACTCCCTAAGTCGAGTTATTGGATGGCCAGTATCTTATCGATAAAGTCTGACCACTCTTTCCCGCGTGCCCGGAATTGATCCAGCATGGGCTTTACCTTTTCTTTGAAGAGATTTATGTCCTTCACCTCGTTCACCTGTACCCCCTCGCTGATCATCTTCTGCAGAGCGGTTTTTTGCGCTTCTAACCCGATTTCGTTTTGATAGGCTGCCGCTTTCCGTGCGCTATCCAGAACGATCTTTTTCAGATCCGCAGGGAGTGAATCTAGCCAATCCTTACGGAAGAAGTAGTACACTGCAGCGGCGATATGGTTCGTCTTGCTCAAGTACTTGGCCACTTCATGGAACTTCATCGAGTAGATCATGTCAGGGGATGCTTCCATTCCGTCGATCACGCCTGTCTGAAGAGCGTTGTATATTTCGTTCCAGTCGGTGGTGACTCCCGATGCACCCAACGCGTTAAACATGGCTATGTAGACTGGGTTCGGACCCCTCATTTTCAGTCCTTTCAGATCATCGGGGACGAAGATCGGTCGAGGCTTCACCAGCATGTGTCGGAATCCCATATTCTGGCCTCCCACAGATACCAGGTTCAGAGGGGCTACCAGTCGGGACACCTCCGCTTCCATCCCGTCGAGGACTCTCACGTAATGGGCATCGTCCTTAAATAGGTAGGGGAACTCGAACATCTGCAACTGAGGAACGTTCGCTCCTGGTCCTGTTCCCGGCGCAGAAACCACCATTTCCAGAGCACCAGTTTTTGTCATTTCTACCTGTTCCCGCTGGCTCCCTAGCTCACTCCCGAAGTTGGCCGTTGCCTGAATCCGGCCTCCTGCTTGCTGTTCCACCAGTTCCACGAACTTCTTCAACGCCCGTCCTACTGTACCCCCAGGGGCTAGATTCGTCGATGTCCGCATTTTGATGGGTTTCTGTTCCTTTGCACCTGCGGAAAACAGTACCCCTGCGGAGACTAGTAGCACGATGGCTACCAGAGACCAACGTTTCATTCGCATAAAGCCCTCCCTTCCTGTAAGATTGTTTCGTTTTCTATCGGTAAACGATAGAGATCAAGATGCTCTTAGGGTATGCTGACCATGTGAATTTGTCAAGATACTGGAGAATTTTTCCAATCTGTGTTATTCTTTGGACAGAACCCTACCATGCATATAGGAGGCATATCGATGAAACCACGCAGACGGTTTGTCCTTCAGATCCTTATGATAGTTCTTTCCGTCTTCCTATCTTCCTGCTGGTTTGGGTCTTCCGGCGGTGGGAATGACACCGTACGGGGGACTTTGCAGTTACGATCCGTAGGTGCCGAAAACACTCTCCCCGCGTCCTTCGTCGTTCACACACAAAAGCTCGAACTCTCCCAGTATCCATGGTATAAAGAGGGTTCCCTATGGTTCAGCGAAACATCCGCTCCCGCTCCCCAAGTGACCGAGAACGCGGGGCCAGCTGAATCCATGACCGTACGTCTTCTGGGGGTATCCTTTCTCATGCAAGGGGGGGCTGAGGTGAAGGTGTTAGATCCCCTCCGATCCGATCCGGTAACCATTACACTCACGGGAGACGGTTCTGCCGCACGTGAGTTTAATTTCGAGATTCCCACAGGAACCATCGAGAAAGTGAAGCTATTGTTTCATCCTCTGGTCAGGATTAAGGGCAAGATCGAAAACAAGTTTTACAATGTTCCTGGCCTGATTGAAGGACAATCCATCTCCGTCCAGACCCATGGCCCCTATTATTTCAATGCCAATACGGGGAAAATGATGGACAGTAATGGAACGTTGGACAATCCCGCTGACGACACGGAGGCTTCGAACCCACCCCCCTATTCCTACTACCAATACAATCCTCCCGTACAGGGAGCGAATCCGGAAACCATCCTCCTGTGGTTGGGGAACGCCTCTGATTCTTTTGTGGTTGAGACACCCATTCGAACGACTGTACAGGTTGGGACCGCACCTAGGATCAATATCGCTGCGGATCTGAGTCGGATGCTTCGATTCTCCGTTCGAGGATCCGAGTTCTGGCCCGAGGACACTACAGTGCAGGGATGGCAGATGTTCGTCTCCAACCACTATATGAACTACCTCTTTGCCAGCTTCGTCGGGGGCAGCGGAACCATTCAGGGGTACGAGTACACGTATCTTCCTGCGGGGAGTGGGGAGGGGGATTTCGATGTGCCCTGGGCGAAACGGGGTTGGATGACTCTGGTGTACGATCAAACAGGGGCTCTGGCCTTCGGAACCATGATTCCAGACGGTCAGCCCGGTAGCCCCGAAGGGTACCTTTCGGAATACACCGGTCGCGATGCTGCCGTATCGTTCAAGGTTTCCAAAGATGCACAGTACAGCGTCACCCTCCGCAACTTCGAGAGAAAGACTCAAAAGGAAGAAACGGTGATTGCGGATCTGGAAGCACCTCCCTTTGATCCGAATAACCCTTCCAGCATCGTGAATGGACAGGTTCGATTCGTGCTAAAAATGCAGTCAGTAGCCAGCAACTAACCGCATTCTGTAGGACTTTTTCCTACACTCGTGGTTGCTTTTTTCTGACTACCCAGGGGATCCCTCGTAGGATACCCTGATAGACGATGAAGGGGATGATCGAGGAACGAACACTCTGGAGCCTTCTGGAAGCCCGGGATCGGAGGCAAAGGTTACGGGAATATCTACTTGTGCAATATGGATGCCCGCTTGTTCAGGTAAGTCCCATCAATCCGGGTGCTAGAAAAAATACCCCCTACGCGTTGATGGTTCAGGATTTGGCAGAGGAAGCGGTGCGCCACACCCTGCGAAAGGAAGGATTTGCTATTTTGCACGAGGAAGGCGCAAGGGAAGAAACGGGACCCTGGGCCCTTTATGTGATATTAGGGGAGGCAAATAGGATCAAGAAATCGCTGATTCAACTGGAAGAATCCCACCCGTTGGGCAGGTTATTCGATCTGGATGTGATTGACCCCAAAGGGATTCCTCTTTCCCGCCGAATGCTAGGGTGTCCTGAGCGCAGGTGTATCGTATGTGGAGGGCCTGTATCTTCCTGTATTCGCAACTCTACCCATACCGTGGACAGGGTTTGGAAAACCGCTACAGAGCGAGTGGAAACTTACTTTTATCATCTTAAGGGGTATGACCACAAGACTCCAGACAAGTCGACCATTGCCGCTAGCATTGCTGCGTTATGCGAGAAAGCCCTACGGGAAGAAGTGGAACTTTCACCAAAGCCAGGATTGGTGGACAAGGAAGATCCGGGAGCCCATTCCGACATGGGTCTTTATACCTTCTACCGTTCCATTGTTGCCATCGTTCCATACCTGAAGGAATCGGTACAAGCAGGGTGGAATACCTGCCAGATCCCTTTAATCGATGTGCTTCCCATGGTACGTCAGATCGGAATCGATGCCGAAAGAGCTATGTTTGCCGCTACGGGCGGAGTGAATACCCACAAGGGGGCTATTTTTTCTTTGGGGATCCTCTGTTTAGCGGTTGGGCGTCTATCAGGATTGGGGCTAGAGCCTACCGTTCCACGGTTGATGCGAACGGTTCGGGGGTTGTGTCAGGGACTGGTGGAAAAGGAATTGAAACAGGATGCCGGGATCCTTCAAACGAAGGGATGGAGAGCATACAAACAGTATGGAGTGAAGGGTGCACGAGGTGAGGCGGAACAGGGCTTTCCTAGGGTTCGATTCTTTGCTCTGCCTCTCCTAAAACTGTTGACCTTCCTGTTCCCTACCCAGCGAACCCAGTCCCTACTTACCGTGCTCCTTGGTTTGATGGTGATGGTGAAGGACACCAACATCTTGGGACGGGGCGGTTTAGGAGGCCTTCGGTGGGTGAGGTTGTCTGCCCTTCGCGTGATTCTACGGGGAGGAGCATTTACCGATACAGGGATGCGGCTTCTTAGAATCTTTCGGGAGGACTGCAAAGCTCGTCACCTTAGCCCTGGAGGCTCGGCGGATCTATTAGCAGTAACGATCTTCCTCCATTCCCTCGCCTCTGGACAGAAAAACCGATTTCATGGATGATGGAACATCCATGAATATCGTAATCGACACTCATACGCACTCAGTGGCATCGGGTCACGCGTATTCCACGGTGGATGATCTAGCTCGAGCAGCTAACGATAAAGGTTTGTATGGATTCGTCCTTACCGACCACGGTCCTGCCATGCCCGGAGGTACCCATCCGTATCATTTCAGTAACCTCCGGATACTCCCTGACCAAATTCATGGTGCCCATTTCTACCGAGGAATAGAAGCGAACATTCTCGATACCCGCGGATCTCTCGATTTAGAAGATAAATTGCTAGGTAGGCTGGATTATGTGCTAGCTGGATTGCACGAAATCTGTTTTCCCCCGAGAAGCAAGAAAGAACACACCGAAGCCCTTCTATCGGCACTGGAAAGCCCTTTTGTGGACGCTATTTCTCATCCCGGGAATCCCACATACCCCATAGACTATGAAGCGGTAGTTGAAGCCGCTGCCCGGTATGGAAAGGCGCTGGAAATCAACAACGCATCCTTCAAGATACGTAAGGGAAGCGATGAAAATTGTCTCCATATCGCAAAACTCTGTGTACAAAAGGGAACCTTGATGGTGCTGGGAAGTGATGCCCACTACCACGCGGACTTAGGCCGATTCGAAAAAGCGTTAGCCCTTTTAAACGTGGCAGGAGCGCCTGAGGATCTGTTAATTAACAGCTCTGTGGAACGGTTTCACGCGTTTCTCGAGCGCAGGAAAGCGGAACGAAGGCAGTGGGCCTCGGGGCTCCGGGGAGCGTGAAGGCCTCCCCAACATATTTACAGCGTGCAATCCAACAAGGCTTTCATGTACCCCATTGCATATGCCATTCCTGCGTGCCAAGGAGCAGCGCAACTCATCTGGGGGGTATGATCAGGGATCAGGACTCCTTCATATCCGCAAGCTTTTAGGATCCGGATCACTTTCCTCATGTCCACGTCCCCCTCATCGATGAACACTTCTTTATAGTAGGGAACCTTGCCACGGACATTGCGGAAATGGATGTAGGCGACCCGGCCCTGGCAGACATAGTGTTGTATGGTCTGGTAGATGTCCCCATCCTGCATTTCAGCTAGGGTGCCTAGACAGAACTCCAACCCTACCGAAGGAGAGGGGAACCGATCTAGAAGGCGTTGGTACAGTTCAGGACGATAGACCAAGCGAGGTTGTCGGCGCACCCGTTCCAGGGGCGGGTCATCCGGATGGAGGGCAAGGATCACCCCTGCTTCTTCTGCTACGGGAATCATCTCCGTCAGGAAGTACTCCAAACGTTTCCATAGTTCCTCATGGGAGATTTCAGGCAGGTAACCGGAAGGTGCGTTTCGGTCGTACACCATGTTCCACACCATCCCAAGCGGGATGGGTTCCTCTACAGGTCCGTTCATTCCTACGGAAAGGGCGCCTCCACGAGCAAAGGGTCCTGTGATCCGACCCGCTACGCCCGCGATGCTAAAGTTGTACCCGATGATCCTTACCCCTGCACGGCCTGCATCCCGCACAATCTGTTTTAACCGGTCCAACTGTTCCTGTTTTCGGGGTCCATCGAGGAGCACATCGTACCAATCTGCAGGATCGAAGTTCTCGATCGCTTCGAAGGCAATTCCATGCTGAGCCATGGAGTCCCGGAGGTACACGAAGTGGTCGTACGTCCAAAGGGATCGTGTAGCACCCGCTTCTCCCCAACCATGCAGATCCCCAACAGGCTGGTTTTCCGCTTCTGTATGCCCTGAACCTTTATGGAAATAATCCACCAGGTGTACCACCGCATGGGTAGCTCCACATTGGCGGGCGAATTGGAAGTACTCGTCCTTCAGCATGTAATGGGAGAACCCAAACCCAAGTTTCATAGAAACCCCTCACAAGAAAGTACCATAATTCTATCCGATCGTCGAATGAGAAGAAGATAAACCTTAACGAGGATGTTTACCTAGAACCCGATCGATATTCCCCCATCTACCGCGAGGCAGGTGCCTGTGATAAACCGTGCAGCAGGAGATAAGAGGTATACTGCTGCCCAGCCAATATCTTCAGGGCTTCCGAACCTTCCAAGGGGGGTACGGCTTAAAACTTTCCGTTTTCGTTCCGGATCCCCTTCCATAGCTTTCCGACTCATCTCGGTTTCGATCCATCCAGGGGCGATGGCATTCACACGGATGTTCTCCCCTCCATACTCTACTGCTAAAGTACGTACCACGCCGAGCATGGCCGATTTGGCCGCAGAGTAAGCTACCACGTATGGGATACCGAAAAGGGATGCCATGGAGGCAATGTACAGAATAGAACCGCCCCCTGCTTTACGCAGTAAGGGAATGATCGCTGCACTCAACGCATGAGCCCCCACGATGTGGGTATCCGGGACTCGACGGAACTCTTCCGCAGAGACCTCTTCCGCCTTTTTCTTCAGATGAATCCCTGCGTTGTTCACCAGAATGGTGGGAATCCCTACTTCCTGTTCGAGTCGAGATAGAAACCGAGGGGCTTCTTCGGGTTTTGTTACATCGTACTCATAGGCGAATACCTTGCCGGGATACGCCTGTGCAGTTTCTAGTAATGGTTCTTTCCGTCGGGCTGCCACTACTACCCGAGCCCCTGCTTCCACTAGTGCATCGGTAATGGCTCTACCAATTCCCGTTCCTCCCCCGGTTACCAGGGCAAGGGAACCATTTAGGCTGAATGCTTCGCTATGCTTCATCATACGTACCTCACTGTGGCATCAATAGATTCGGCAGGAACATGCAGAGCTGGGGAAAAATCACCAGCAGGATCACTACTGCAAGAATGGCCAGTAAGAAAGGCCAGGAATCTTTCAGGAATACACTCACCGGTACACCCGAAAGGGAACATACGGTATACATATTCACCCCTACCGGAGGGGTAACTCCACCGAGCTGGATAAGGATTGCCATGATGATCCCGAAATGGACAGGGTCGTAGCCTACCCGTTGCACGATGGGGAGTAGGATGGGAGTTAGAAGGAGGATGTTCACGGTTCCTTCCATCACTGTTCCTACGAGGAACAGGAAGAGAATGATGATCCCCATAACGATGGCGGGATTGGTGGATATTCCAAGAAGGAACTGGGCCAAGGATTGGGGAATCCGTCCGTAAGCCAGCACGTATCCCAAGATTGATGCCATGGATACGATCAGCATGATGATGGCATTATCCTCTACCGTGTCCTTGATGGCTTGCCGGAGTTTCTGGAAGTCCAGTTCCTTGTGGATGAAGAAACCCACCCAAATCGCGTATACCACAGCGAAAGCCCCCGCCTCACTGGGGGTAAAGATCCCCATGCGGATGGTGAATACCAACAACACAGGAAACAGCAGGGCCCAGATGCTTTCCTTGATGTCCAGAAGAATTTCTTTCAGCTTTTTCCGAGGGGGGAGCACTGGATCATAGTTCCGGTGCTTAGCTATCAGGTACGTGGTGATCATAAGGGCTCCTCCCATAAGGATCCCGGGGATGATTCCCGCAATGAACAGTCTTCCGATGGAAACTTGGCCCACGAATCCGTACAGGATTAACCCGATACTAGGAGGAATAATAGGCACAATGAGGGATCCAAACGCTAACACGCAGGTGGAAAACCCATCGGAATATCCCTTGGCCCGCATCGTAGGCATCAGAAGCCGAGTTTCCATTGCCGCGTCCGCATTGGAGGATCCTGAAATTCCACCCATCAGGATGCTCAGCACGATGGAAGCTTGAGCAATGCTACCCCGTATGTGACCCGCCAACGCATCAGCAAACTTGAGGAGTCGTTGGGTAATCCCCGAAGCATTCATGATGTGGCCTGCCAGAATAAAAAATGGAACCGCTAAGAGAGGAAAGGACTGAGTCCCGGTTACCATCCGTTGTACGGCCAGCGAGAAGGGGATAGTCGACTGCTGGAGAAAGAATAGACTGGCGGAAATTCCGATGGTGAACGCAATGGGCATGTTGATCAATAGAAAAATGGTAAATGTCAGAATAATGAACAGCATGGGAACACCTTCCTACCCTTTGCTTTTAGTACGAAGCAAGGAGATCAGTTTCTCGACCGTTGTTAGGAACATTAAAAACGACCCCATTGGTACTGCGATAGTCACAAAGGAATAACTGATGGGAATGTCGTTCATGATCCTACCCACGTTCACTATGGCTATATGGATACCATTCACGATGATCATGGCGAGGAATACCAGAATGATTCCGTAGATCAGGATCGTCAACCAGTTTTGCACTTGAGGATGGAACCGATTGAAAAGCATATCGATCCCAATGTGTCGGTTTTTCCTCCACGCTTGGTTGGCCCCTAGATAGATCACCCACACGAAAATTCCTTGCGCAATGTCTACCGACCAGTTGATGGGTGTACCTAGGTATCGGGTCAGGGCAGCGATGAATACGAGTACCACCACAAATCCTAGAAGGATCTGGCTGGAGGTTTCCTCCAGCCAGATCCCAAACCGAATCAATTTTTTCATAGTTCCCTGTTTCAACCCTTTACTTTCCCAGAACTTTCTCTACTTCTTTTTTCAAGTCCACAAGCCCTAAGGCTACGTAGGCATTCTGGGCTTTCTCTTTGAAGGGCTTCACATTCACCGTGTGGATCGTTGCTCCGGCTGCCGCCATTTTCTTCTCGTAATCTTTCTCTAAATCCAGCACGGTCTGGGTTACGAAATCCCCTGCTTTGACAGCCTCTTCCAACAGGATCGTCTGGAACTCCTTAGGAAGCTGGTTGAACCATTTGGCCCCTACCACGGGTCCGTTCATCAGAAGGATGTGGTTGGTAAGGGAAATGTTCTTTGCCACTTCGAAGAGCTTTGCCCCAAACGTAGCGGGATGCTGTGCCTCCGCTCCATCGATTACCCCCTGTTGGAGGGCTGGGTAGGTTTCCACCCAGGGCATAGCGACGGGAGTAGCCCCTAAAGACCGGATCGATTCCTGCCATACAGGAGCACCGGGGGTGCGGATCCGCATTCCTTTGAGGTCGTCCGGAGAGAGGACCGGTTTTTTAGTGACAAAGTTCCGTCCCCCTGCGTAGTAGTTCAATGCTAGAAGTACCAGATTGTGCTTTTCTTGCAGTTCCTTCTGCCAGCTCTTGAATAGGTCGGAAAGGAGGAACTTCTTTGCCTCGGCTGGATTCTCGAACAGGTAGGGAGCCAGAACAATCCCCATCTGCTTTACGCGGACTCCCAATCTTCCTGCATCGGTGTTAAAGGCAACATCCGCGCCCAACAAGGCCTGTTCCATCACATCCTCGTCCTGTCCTAACTGTGCATCCGGGTACACCGTAGCCTGGATCGCCCCATTGGTCCGCTTTCCAAGATTCTCTGCCAACAGTGCGTACCCTTTGTACATGGGATCCGAAGTGCTGATCACGGTCGAGATCCTTAAGGTGTATTTCTGAGCGGCTTTCGGGGCTTCCTGTTTACCCCCGGCGAACACGAGCCCTCCGATCAGGACTAGAATAACTAATGCACTGAGAAGTTTTTTCATGGGAACCTCCTCTTCCTACCCCCTTCAGGATTCAAAGGTCGATCGAATCGGCTGAAAGGGGGGTGATCTATTGTTTTCTATCGAAAATCGATAGTAAACGATATGGTAGAGGAAAAGGCGAAGGTTGTCAACGGGGGAGCCCGCTCATAGAGTCGAACTCGAATAGAATAGTGCCTATAGAAGGATTGACCAGTAATGGCAATGTTACGATCTGAGGAGAAGCCCTGTTCAGTACGAGGAGGTCGATATCTTTCCCGATTAGAGTGTTATTGAAGATTCTTGAGGTAGATATAAAAATCCTACCTTTGAACAGGTCCAGCCAGGGTTGGTTGCGGACACTTTAAGACTGCCGTATCCTTCCAGCGGTATGCCGGTCAGGTATCGGACCGGCCCCTCGCGTCACTCTCGATACCCAAAAGGCGGCTCCTAAGGGGGAGGAGCCGCTACGATTCGTTTTGTTCTACTTGCTTTTTTGCTGTGCTTCTAGCGCCGCATTCACGTGATCCTGATCCAACGAGTACCAGGCCCCCGTGGCAGCATCGATGATGACGGGTATGAACCCTCCCAGCATGTCCAGGATGATCCAACCCGCGCCGATGGAGTTGTTCAGCACTACCGTCTTGTTCTCATACCCCTCCTTCCGGAATTCGATGGTGTAGGTTCGGTTAGCCTTCATCTCCATCTCGAAGGGGGTAGTGCCCATGAGTTGGCCATTCACATACACTTTGGCCCCCATCGGTTCGGAGCTGTATCCTACTTTCTGCGAAGTGCCCTTGAACAGCGTGGCGCAGCCAGTAAAAGAAACAAGGGCTAGGACACCTACCGCTAGCACCAGCGCAAGCTCAATAGCAGCGCGGGTTGAGATACGATTTCGTTTCATGTATGGTTCCTCCTCTACATTGATAAGTATTACAGAGGAAATAGCAATAAGTATGCCAAGAAAAGATTATTTATAACTTATTATATTGAAAGGAAATAATTGCATGAACCATACAAAATATCCAGCCAAATAGGAACTGCGGTTTCGTATGGAGAAAACTTTAGTTGCTCGCTATAATTACACCGGAATGAATACAGCGAATCCAGCCAAATCGATCCTTCTCAGTTTTGTGGGGAATCGGGATCCATATACTGATACGCGCAGCCTCGAATCTCAAGGCTCTGAAACCAGTGACGATCAGTATGGACCCGTGCTTTCCCTTCTGTCTGTGCGCACCTTCGACGAAGTGGTCCTCTTCTGCACAGGACCTGACTACCTGGAACGGGCGTTGGAGGTAGAGCAAGTCGTTCGGCATTGGGGTCAAAAAAGCGAGGTCACTCATAAACTGCTGCAATTCGACTCCGTGATAGATTACGAGGAGATCTATCATAAACTCTCCAGGTCCCTTAGGGAGCTTCCTGTATTGAAAAAAGGGATGCTCCAAAACAGAAGCCTCTATGTGCTGTTGGATCCGGGTACGCCCCAGATTCAGACTTGCTGGTTTCTGCTGGCTCGTTCTGGCGAACTGCCCGCTACCCTTCTGCAGGGGATCCCTCCAAGGTTCGGAGGGGGTTCTTACCGGGTGCGAGAGATAGATCTTGGCAACATGGCCTTACCTCGGGTGGTGTCTACCCTCCATTCCTTTGCAGATTTAAAAGTAGTACGCGACTGGGGTGAGGAAGAACCCGAGCCTACCCTCCGATCCGAATTGATGGAGTTGCTGTTATCGAGCCAGTCAGATTCTTTCCTGTCCACTGTCCGGCAAGCGGTTACTGTGGCAAAGTATGCTGACGTCTCGGTGATGCTCCGAGGAGAACCCGGTACAGGAAAAGAACTCCTTGCCCGGCTAATTCATGAAAAAAGTCCAAGGCGGGACAAGCCCTTTGTGGCCGTGAATTGTTCCGCCCTTTCGCCAAACTTAGTAGAAAGCGAACTGTTTGGGCATACGAAGGGTGCCTTTACAGGCGCTACCCAGGACCGGGCAGGGAAGTTCCGAGCAGCGGATGGAGGAACAATCCTTCTGGATGAGATAGGGGACCTCCCCCTGGAAGTACAACCGAAACTCCTGCGTGTACTGCAGGAAAAATCGGTGCAGCCTGTAGGATCAGACAAAGAAAACCGGGTCGATGTACGAGTTTTAGCCGCTACCAACCGGGATCTGGAAAGGATGTTAGAACAAGGGGCCTTCCGGCGGGACCTGTATGACCGGTTGAACCAGATCGCTCTCTACTTGCCTCCTTTGCGGGAACGGATAGCGGACATCCCTCTACTTTCCAAACGGTTTCTTGACGATTGGAACCGTAAATACCGGGAACAGAAGTTCCTGTCAAAAGAAGTGCTGGACGTTTTCTATCGCTATTCCTGGCCGGGCAATATCCGGGAACTTCAGAACACCATCATCGCTCTCTGCGCCTCTTCTCACGGGAATGAACTCAAGCCCGAGTGCCTTCCTCCTCCTTTGCGCCGGAGCTCTCTCACGGTTTCTGATCGGTTCAAGTTCTATCCAGTGATTCCCGATGAAGGAATGGATTTGCGGGCTCTTCTGTACCAAACGGAGCGGTCTTATTACGAACAAGCGTTGCGGAAGGCAGGGGGGAGCCGGGAAAAAGCCGCGCAACTATTGGGGCTCAATCCTCCTGCTTTTCGGAAAGCTTTAAAGGAGCGTTTTCCTGATTTGCTGGAAACAGAGGAAATTCGGGAATAACGTAGAAAAAATTCTTTGTTTTTTATGCTGATTGTGATATATAGTAAGTAGGAGGAAAAGTGGATATGAAAAGTAAGAAATCCCTTTTGCTGGTTTTAGTGCTGATCGGTTTGGCTACTTTGCCCTTGGTGGCCCAAACATCGGGAACCCTCACCTTGACAGGCACTGTGCCGCCCATTCTAAGTATCACTGTTACTGCTTTGCCCGCAGCTTCCGCTTTAGACTTATCGACCAATACCAATACACCCGTAGCGACAGTGGTGGAGCTGTCTCTTATACACATCT
>JAOABU010000035.1 GCA_026418195.1 Spirochaetota bacterium
ATCCGTAAACTTCTGGATCAAGTAGGGATTCCCTATAATCAGGTGGATTGGTATCCTCACGAGTTTTCAGGCGGTCAAAAACAGCGGATAATCATAGCTAGAGCCCTTTCGATGAATCCAAAGTTCATTGTACTGGATGAGCCGGTATCCAATCTAGATGTCTCGATTCAAGCAGGTATTATCAATCTCTTGATGGATCTGAAAAAAGAGTTTAACCTTACGTATATTTTCATCTCCCATGATCTGGATCTTATTGCCTACCTAAGCACCAAGATCGGAGTATTGAAGGGAGGACAACTGGTAGAGGTAGGCAAAGCAGAGGATGTTCTGGCCCATCCTCTACACCCCTACACGAAGTTCCTCCTGGAAAACCCACTGAGTTTTCATTCCAAGATCCAGCCATGGGAGACTCTTACAAAGGAGACCATATGAAAGCCATGAAACTCTTCGTACCTATGGGCCTTATCCTTCTAATCATCCCAACCTTGGGGTTCCCGAGAGGAGCCAAGGAAGAAAAACCCATACGCATGGCCCTATCTGGAAATCCAGATACCTTGGATCCCCAGAAAACCGCAGGGACCCTCACTTTTCAGGTTACCAAGAGCATCTATGACACCCTGGTCGAACCGGACGAGAAGGGGAATCTGGTTCCTGCCTTAGCGGAGGGGTGGGAATTCCAGGATGAAGGGAGGCGGATCCTATTCCGCCTTCGAAAAGGAGTAACCTTCCATGATGGCACACCCTTCACCTCTAAGGATGTAGCCATTACCTTGAAGCGAATCCAAGATAAGAACACCGGTTCTCCCCATGCAGCAGAGTATTCCCAGATAGAACGAATCGATACACCCGATCCGAGTACCGTTATACTTCAACTTTCTTCACCTTCGGCTCCCCTATTAGCTACCCTCGCTTCGGGATGGAGCGCCATCCTTCCCGCTCACTTGATCGAATCTGGCCATGATTTCGGGTCCAAACCTGTGGGCTCAGGACCGTTCAGGTTCAAGAGTTGGGTACGGGATAACCAAATTCTCTTAGAAAAAAATCCCTCCTACTGGATGCCAGGAAAACCGAAAGTGGTAGGTGTGGAGTTTCGAATTATTACGGAACGATCTATCCAGGTACAGGGGCTCCTTTCTGGTCAATTGGATGTAATTGACATGTACGATGCGATCGATCTACCGTTACTCCAGAAAAATCCCAACGTGAAAGTAGAAAAGGTCCTTACCTCCCTTGTAATGGTGTTGGCCATGAACACATCCAAGCCTCCCCTCTCTGACCTACGGGTTCGTCAGGCCATCAATTTTGCGATTCAGAAACAGGAGGTTCTTGACGTTGCCTATGGTGGAGGTGTTCCCGTAGGAACCTTCATGGACGCTTCGGACCCCTATTACGCAGACTATACCTCTTTCTACCCTTACAACCCTGAAAAAGCTAAAAACCTCCTCAAAGATGCAGGTGTAGGTACTGATCGAACCCTTGAGATGGTTTTGCCTCAAAATTTTGAGCCTCACGTACGGGCAGGACAAATCTACCAAGAAATGCTTCAAAAAGTAGGTCTATCCGTGAAAATTCGCCTGGTAGATTGGTCTACTTGGATCTCAGACGTATATCGAAAAGCGAACTATGATCTTACCGTGATTGGACATACAGGGAAACTAGATCCTGATAGTCGCCTCGTGAACTATGGAACGGATAAAACCTATGTACGTTGGGTGCATCCGGAAGTTGCTTCCTTAATTACTAAAGCCCGAAGCATCGTGAATCCTAACGAACGGAAAGCGCTCTACCATAGAGTGTTGGAAATCATGGCA
Organism: Spirochaetota bacterium; assembly: GCA_026418195.1. Lineage (GTDB taxonomy): Bacteria > Spirochaetota > Spirochaetia > DTKZ01 > DTKZ01 > DTKZ01. The sequence continues at coordinate 1,812 of JAOABU010000035.1, forward strand.
AAAGAAGTGCCATTTGTGTACGTGGGAACTTCGTATCGATACGTAGGAATGCGGAAAACCCTAGAAGGATTCCGAATCCAGCCGAAATTGGATGCGTACGATTTTCGGTATGTAGAAGTGCGATAAGGAGATGGAACCGCGATGAGGATCCGAATTCGGAGGAAACGTCAGAAGATTCAAAAGTTTTTTTTGTTCACTTCGACCATGTACCTCTGTTTTCTCCTTTTTGCTGCAGTGGGCTCCTCTTACCTTGCCCCCCATAGTCCTACAACCCAGAACCTAAACCAGCGCCTCCTTCCTCCTTTTACAGAAGGGAACATTCTTGGTACAGATGATCTTGGACGGGACATCTGGAGTCGTATCGTGCATGGTACCCGATCCCTCTTACTCATCGGAACCCTTTCGGTAGGGATTGCTCTCGCAGGTGGCCTTGTGATGGGGATTCTTGCCGGGGCGATTGGAGGTATCGTGGATAGTTTCATCATGCTCTTGATGGATGGGATCCTATCCTTCCCCACCGTCTTGTTGGCAATTACCGTGGTTTCAGTATTGGGCTATGGATTGGTTCAAGTGACCGTAGCATTAGGGATCGTATTCATCCCTGTTTTTGCCCGACTCGTTCGAGCAGAAACCATTTCACGGCTCACGGAAGGATACGTAGAATCCTCCCGAGCTCTCGGGACCCCCTTCCCTAAGATCCTTCTTCGGCATGTCCTTCCCAACATGATGCCTGATCTCATTGCTCAGTCTACCGTCACCTTTGCCTTGGTGGTGGTGATCGAGGCTTCCCTCTCCTTCCTTGGATTGGGTACACAACCTCCCGAACCTAGCTGGGGACTGATGTTAAAAGAATCCAGAAACTTCCTATACCAAGCACCTTGGATGGCTGTTTTCCCTGGTCTTGCCCTTGCTGCTACAGTATTCAGTTTCAACTATCTTGGCGACTACCTATCCGAACAGTTGAACCCCCAACGATGGTAAAACAACCCCATGGAGGAGTACAGAATGAAGATACAGATCTTACACTTGGTAGAAGGAGCCCGGAATGCTATAGGTTTAACCGTGGTGATCGATGTATTTCGGGCCTTTTCCACCGCCTGTTTCCTAAAAGCCAACGGTGCAGAGAGGATCATTCCAATAGCCGACTTAGATTTAGCCTACCGTATCAAACGAGAACATCCCTCCTTTGTTCTTATCGGAGAGCGAGGTGGAATCATGCAACCCGGGTTCGATTACGGGAACTCTCCTGTGCAGATCAAAGACGTGGACTTTTCGGGTAAGACTGTGATACTTAGCACCAGTGCAGGCACCCAGGGAATTCAGAATGCAAACGGGGCTTCAGAAATCCTAACAGGGAGTTTTGTGAATGCAGGTGCTGTGATTCGGTATATTCAGAAACAGCGTCCGGAGCACCTGTCCCTCGTCTGTATGGGGCTTGAAGCGGTTACTCCTACAGATGAGGACACCCTATTAGCCGAATACATACAGAGCGTTTTGGAGGGGAAGCCCATCCATCTTTCCGATGCACTCCAAAGGTTACGGGAGACTTCAGGGAAACGGTTCTTCAATCCTGCAACTCAGGACTCACAACCTGAGGCCGATTTTTACCTCTGTTTAGAGTTGGACCGATTTCCCTTTGTCCTCCGTGCTGAACCCTTACCCTTGGAAGCTGTACTATCCCTAAAAGAGTCGAAGGATCTAGTGGGCCGTTCCTTCTTTGAGCTCATTGCCCTCTATCCATGAGTTTTTTTTCGAACTTCTTCTACCTTGCGACTGATCTTGTTCCAAATCCCAGAAAGGCCCATGGCTTTCTTGGCCTCTCCAAGAGTCTTCTTCGCTTCTTCCCGCATCACCATCGTTCCATCGTAGATCACCTCGTCTACAAATCCCCTTCGGGATTCGAACTCGGCTCGTTTTTCTCGGATAGGATCAAGAAATGTATTTAGGGCTCGCGATAACTTTTCTTTCACCTCCACATCCCCTACCTTACCCGTACGGTACCGTTCTTTTAAGTCTTCCACCTCCTCCTTATTGGCATTGAATATCTCATGGTAGATGAATACAGGGTTCCCTTCTACTTTTCCTGGAATATCCGCTCGAATCCGGTTGGGGTCGGTGTACATCCCCATCACCTTTTTCTCCACTGTCTTTGGGTCGTCAGACAGAAGGATCGCATTGTTTAGGGATTTCGACATCTTTGCCGCACCATCCGTTCCTACCAACGTAGGAACCTCACCCAATAGCACATCCGGTATGGGGAATACCTCTCCATACAGGTTATTAAACCTACGGGCAATCTCCCTACAGAGCTCCACATGGGACTCGTTATCCTTCCCTACGGGCACAAGATGGGCCTTCGGTAATAAGATGTCCGCCGCTTGAAGCACTGGATACCCGAGTAATCCAAAAGGCATCTCAGCCAAGTTTGCCGATTTGGCCATATCCTTCAAGCTAGGAATCCGTTGCAAACGAGGTACGGTAACCAACATTTCGAAGATGAGGTTTAATTCGTACACCTCATGTACGGCAGATTGAAGATAGATGACTGATTTAGAAGGATCGATCCCACAGGCAAGATAATCTAGTACCATCTGCCGGGCATTTTCCGTAATAGCCGAAATATCCTCCGCCGATGGCCGGGTAGTAAGGGTGTGTAAATCGGCAATAATGAAAAAACATTCATACTCGTCCTGAAGGCGGACTCGATTTTTCAACGATCCTACATAATGTCCAAGGTGGAGTTTACCCGTCGGGCGGTCCCCTGTTAGTATTCGTTTACGAGACATACGTGCTCCCTCTAAAAAGTGTATTACCTGTCTTTCCCTATCGTAGATCCCTTAGGTCAGCCAAAGGGGTTCCATCCTCATCCACAGAAAAGTCCTTTCCTTCTCCACTCTTATAATCCAGGTACCGTAGTAAAAAGGCCCCCACCGCTCTATCTGTCTTGTTGAGGGACTTTTTCAGTCGCTCCGCTACCGCAGTGAGCGATTTGGCATCCACTGCATCAAGGGGGGCAAATACATAGTCTAGTCCATGTCCTTTCATACGCTCCTTCCTTCCAGATGTTAAGACTGGCTTACTGCCTCCTCCGTTCCTAACGATTTCTTTCCGCTTCCAAGGAGAATCGCAATCGGATGTAAATAGGGAATATTCTCGCAGGTTATTTTTAATGCTACAGTGAGGGGGACGGCTAGGAACATTCCAGCAATCCCCCAGATCCATCCCCATACGAGAAGAGAAAAAATAATCACCACAGGGCTCAAGTCCAACTGATCCCCCAATAACTTGGGTTCTACTAGATTGCCCATGAGCTGTTGCAACACTGTCATGAAGAGCAACACTACCCCTGCTTCTGCCATGGAAGGATAGTACTGCAACCCCACGAATCCTACTGTAATTACGGTGACAAGAATGGATCCCAGGCTAGGGATGAAATTGAAGAAAAAGGTAAGAACTGCCCAAAGGATGGGGAAATCGACCCCATAGAATACGAAAAATACCAGCACACCCAATCCTGTTCCAAAACTAATGAGGAGTTTGATAGAAAGGAATCTAGTAATTTGAACAGCCGTATGGTTAAAGATCCGGAAAATTCGAGTGGTCATTCGAGAATGAAAAGCTCGTAAGACTTTCGTCTTAGTATAGGGACGTTCCAGAAGAAGAAAGATGAGAAAAAGAATGAACAGAATCAAACCAGCAATGAAATCCATGAATCGGGTGTAAAGAGAAACGATATAACTCCCTATCAATTGGGGAATGGGAACTTCGGTAGCCTCTGGAGGGAGACCCAAGAATCGGATCCAGGGTTTTAACACCACCTGCAGTTTATCCATGTATCCGGGCATTTCCCGGTAGAGGGTAGAGACACTGGAATAGAAAAAAACTCCCACTAGGAATCCTACCCCCAGAATCAAGATAATAAGGATAGCGATGGCAATCCATCTGGGGAGCTTGAGGAACTTTTGAATGGAATCGACTGCAGGAATCACAACGAAAGAAGCGAGAACCGCTGTGATAAAGGGTAGTACCACTTGAGACGTGAGGTGAAGAACTGCCCCGGTGGCAAAGACAGTGAGGATTGCAAGTAAACTCGTAGCAATTCGATCGATTTTCATCCGGTATACCCTTTACCTTACTAAAAGTTCCCTAAATACGCAAGAACCTAGAGTCCTTGACAAAACATCGAAATTTGTGCACCTTTTTACAGCACAGACGAGGTGGATGTAGCTCAATGGTGGAGTCCCAGACTGTGGATCTGGTTGTTGCGGGTTCAAGTCCCGTCATCCACCCTCACCACCTAGTATCGTGGTGCTCCGCTTGCGGATTCATCCGGCAAGGGAGAGGGGTAGGCGCCCGTAGCTCAGCTGGATAGAGTGCCGGACTTCGAATCCGTCGGTCGCAGGTTCGAATCCTGCCGGGCGTACAACTTGGGCCGTTAGCTCAGCTGGTAGAGCAGCAGACTCTTAATCTGCGGGTCGAAGGTTCGATCCCTTCACGGCTCAGAGGAAGCGGGGGAATTGACAGATCCTTCGGTTCCTAGATATCATCTGCGAGAGTGGTGAAACTGGCAGACACGCCAGACTTAGGATCTGGTGCCTTATGGCGTAAGGGTTCAAGTCCCTTCTCTCGCAATGGCTAGGCACTGTATGCCGCATTGCGAATATAAACGCCATTGGGATGGGGTGCAGCACGCGCGGGAATAGCTCAGTTGGTAGAGCTCCACCTTGCCAAGGTGGATGTCGCGGGTTCAAGTCCCGTTTCCCGCTAATACATCGCAGGCGGTCCGGCAACCCGGGTCGCCTTTTTTTTTAGAATCCATGTAGGAGGGCTTGAGGTGGTTCACGAAAAAGAAATCCAACATTTGAACGAGACGTCCCAGGTTAAGCTACGAATTACCGTCAAGAAAGAGGACGTGAAAGCAGAGTACGAGAAGCTGTTAAAAAACTATGCAAAGACGGCACGTATCGACGGGTTCCGGAAAGGAAAAGTACCCCCATCCGTTCTAGAGCGCAAGTTTGGTGAGGACATTAAGATAGAAGCTGCTCAACATATCATGGAAACAGCCTTATCGGAGGTGTTCTCAGAGATAGAGGAAAAACCCCTTGCCACCGATATCCCTAAATTGGAGGAAGGTTCGGATATAAAACCCGACTTTGAACGGGACTTTCAGTTCACGGTAACTTATGATGTGTATCCAAAGATCCAGCTTGGCTCCTATAGGGGGCTTGAGGTAGAACAGCCCGTAGTCAAGATTACTGAAGAAGACGAGAAGCGGGAATTGGAAGCCTTGGTGGAACAGAACTCCTTTGTCGTAGAAAAGGATGGGGAAGCTTCCCAAGGGGATATCGCTACGGTGAATTATTGGGAAGTGAATGATGAAGGCAACGAGATTCCCCAATCCAGGAGGAGCGACTACACCTTTACCATCGGGAACGGACAAACTCTGTTCGACTTCGATTCCGATGTCATCGGAATGAAAAAGGGAGAGACCAGGACTATCACAAAGACCTTCCCGTCCGATTATCGAATAGCAGAACTAGCCGGAACCACTAAACGGATCTCGGTGGAATTAGTAACCTTGAAAGAGAAGAAACGACCTGAATTGAACGATGAACTGGCCCAAGATATCAGTGAAAAGTATAAAACCCTGGATGACCTGAAGAAGGACATCCGAAAACGACTCGAAGAAACGGCCCAGAACAGGGTACGGGCTATCACCATCGAAGGATTGATGGATAAAGTGCTGGCTCAATCCTCCCTGGTGGTACCTCAGTCGATGTTACAAGCTGAATTGGAACATACCTGGCAGCATTTCCTGGAGCAAAACCGGATGGATGAAAACGTAGTCCTCCGCATTCTCCAGGCTCAGGGGAAAACAAAGGAAGATCTTTTTAAGGAATGGAAACCTCAAGCAGAGAAGAGTCTGAAGGTACGTCTTCTTATCGAAGAGATGATAAAAAAAGAACAGGTCGATGCTACCGAGGAAGAGATCGATGCGTTGATCAAAGAGCAAGCAGCGAATGTATCGATGCAACCGGAAGAGCTACGAGCTTATTATGAAAAGAATGGGTACCTAGAATCTATCAAGCATGATATAAAGGAAAAGAAACTGTTCGATGCTCTTCTAGCGGATACGAAGATCGTTCCAGGGGCAGAAGTTAAATTTGTAGACATTTTTAAAGGAAATCGTTAATTTTTAGAAACATGAAAGAAAAAATGCATAGTCTTGTTCCAATCGTTATCGAGCAAAGCGGCGCCGGCGAACGTGCTTACGACATCTACTCTCGCCTGTTGAAGGATCGCATTGTATTCATCGATGGGGAGATCTTCGACTTAACTGCTGATCTTGTGGTCGCACAACTCTTGTTTCTTGAGTCCCAGGATCCGGAACGAGACATCAGCCTATACATTAACTCCCCTGGTGGTTCCGTAACAGCTGGACTTGCCATCTACGATACTATCCAATACATCAAACCAAACGTGCAGACCATCTGTTTAGGTCAAGCTTCCTCCATGGCTGCCCTTATCCTTGCTTGTGGCACTAAAGGTAAACGCTTCGTGCTTCCCTCCTCTCGAGTACTGATCCATCAACCATGGGGAGGTGTTCAGGGGCAAGTTTCCGATATAAAGGTCCAAGCACGGGAAATTCTCAGGCTAAAGAAACTTACCATTGACTACTTCGCTCTGCACACAGGGAAAACCTCGGATCAAATTGCTCGAGACATGGAGCGGGATTTCTATATGTCAGCTGAGGAAGCTGTACAGTATGGATTGGCGGACAAAATACTTATAAGGGGGCCCCATGAGCAAGTTAAGAAATGAGGCCGTAAAAGTCTGTTCCTTCTGCGGGAAAAGTGCGGACTATGCCAGGAGACTTATTGCCGGACCCGGGGTATACATCTGTGACGAATGCGTGAACGTGTGTAAAAAGATCCTAGAAGAGGAGGAAGACATCCTTACTACCGAGTTCATGGAGGACATCCCCAGTCCCAAGGAAATTAAAGAGTTCCTTGATCAGTATGTGGTAGGGCAAGAGTATGCGAAGAGGGTCCTTTCAGTGGCCGTTTACAATCATTACAAACGGATTTCCTACCGACAAAAAATAGATGACGATGTAGAATTGGAGAAATCAAATGTTCTCCTCATAGGGCCTACCGGAACTGGGAAAACCCTCCTGGCCCGTACTCTGGCGAAGAAATTGAAAGTTCCCTTTGCCATTGCGGATGCAACTACCCTTACCGAAGCGGGATATGTAGGAGAAGACGTAGAAAATATCCTGTTGAAACTGATCCAGAACGCGGGGAATAACATCGCCGCAGCGGAGCGGGGGATCGTATATATCGACGAAATCGATAAGATCGCGAAGAAAGGTGAAAACATTTCCATTACACGGGACGTTTCTGGAGAAGGGGTGCAGCAAGCCCTGTTGAAAATCATCGAAGGGACCATTGCCAACGTTCCTCCCCAGGGCGGGCGGAAGCATCCAAACCAGGAAATGCTCCGGATCGATACTCGGAACATTCTCTTCATCTGTGGGGGTGCTTTCGTAGGGCTGGAAAAGATTATCGAATCGAGGGTGGCCCAACATCCTATGGGATTTGGTGCAGATGTGCGAAGCAGAACAGAAAAGAATTTGATGGATCTTTATAAGCAAATGCATCCGGACGATCTAATCAAGTTCGGAATGATTCCCGAGTTCGTGGGGCGGTTACCCATCCAGGTTCCCCTCCACGATCTTTCCCAAGAAGATCTAGAACGGATTATCACAGAACCCAAAAACTCCATTATCAAGCAGTACCAGGTTTCATTGCGGATGGATGGTGTAGACCTCGTGTTCGAACAGGATGCCGTGAAGGCTGTAGCCGAACAGGCTATCCGGAGAAAGACAGGTGCTCGAGGAATCCGAGCTATTGTGGAATCCATCATGATGGATGTCATGTTCGAATTGCCTTCCATTGAGGGGAGGAAAAAAGTAGTCATTACTCGAGACGTCATCGAAAAGATGGAAAGACCGGAGATCATCCTGATCAAAAAGTCTGCATGAAACTCTTTGAACGAAGCCAACGATCTACCCTGACTATACCCATAGTTCCACTTCGGGATTTGGTGGTGTTTCCCGGTATGGTAGTTCCTGTGTTTGGGGCCAAACGTGTCCTAGTGGATGCCATCGAGGAAGCATTGAAGGTAGACCGAAAGGTTTTATTAGTGTGCCAGAAAAACCCTTCCCTTGATCCCAAACCAGAGGATCTCTATACGGTAGGGACCATCGGCACTGTTCTGCAGCACATGAAACTGCCTGATGGCACCATACGAGCACTGGTGGAAGGAGAACAACGGGGAACCCTCGTTTCCCTCTCCCAGAAAGAGCCCTTCTTCAAAGGAGAGGTTCGCCTAATCTTTGATCGGAACGAAGTGGATAAGGTGATCCTCTCTCTAATCCGATCGATCCAGGAATCCTTTAAAACCTATGCGTCACTGAATAAAAAAATACCTGTAGAAATTACCTCTACAGTTGAGCGTACCGAGGTGCCTCATAAACTAGTAGATTTGGTGTGTGCCCATGCTAGTTTCAAAATCGATAAGAAGATTGAACTATTGGGCGTTGAATCCACCGAAGCAAGACTACGGGAACTGTCCTCCACCTTAGAGATAGAGTGTGAGATCCTGGACTTACAGCAGAAAATTACCAATCGAGTTAAGAAACGGATCGAGAAAGGTCAAAGAGAGTACTTCCTCCAAGAGCAGATGAAGGAAATCAGCCGAGAACTGGGACGGGATGTGGACGACCCAACCGGAGTGAAGGAGCTGGAGGAAAAAGTCAACAAGAAAGGTCTGCCCGAGGAAGTGTTGGCCAAGGTTCAGAGGGAACTCCGGCGGTTGGAGAAGCTCCAAACGTTCTCTCCTGAAGCGGGAATCATCCGCACTTATATTGAATGGATAGTGGATCTTCCCTGGAACGAACGAACAGAAGAAAACAAAGACATCGAAGCGGCAGAAAGAATTTTGGATGAAGATCACTACGACCTGAAGAAACCAAAGGAGCGGATCCTTGACTTCATCGCTGTTCATCAATTGAAGGAAAAAGTAAAAGGGCCAATTCTCTGTTTCGTAGGCCCTCCGGGAACCGGGAAGACCTCTTTGGGCAAATCAGTAGCCCGTTGTTTAGGCCGGAACTTCGTTCGTATCTCGTTGGGCGGGGTGAAGGACGAAGCTGAAATCCGGGGGCATCGAAAAACCTACGTAGGCGCTCTACCTGGCAAAATCATTCAGTCTATGCGAAAGGCAGGCACCCGTAACCCAGTCTTCCTTCTAGATGAAGTAGATAAGATGAGTAGTGATTTTCGGGGCGATCCAGCAGCAGCCCTTCTGGAGGTGCTGGACCCAGAACAGAATTCTACCTTTCTAGATCACTATCTCGAGGTCCCCTATGACCTTTCCAACGTGATGTTCATCACCACTGCTAACTCTCTCCACAATATCCCCTACCCCCTTCGGGATCGGATGGAGGTGATCGAAATCCCCGGATACACCGAGTACGAAAAATTGAAAATCGCCGAAGGATTCATCATCCCCAAACAAATCGAAGAGAACGGTCTTTCCTGGGCAGACATTAAGTTTCGGCGAGATGGAATCCTCCACATTATTCAGAATTACACAATGGAGTCGGGGGTTAGAAACCTGGAACGGGAAATCGCACAGATTGTTAGGAAACTTGCCCGAGAAGCAGTACGGAAAGGATATGCACGACGAACCCCCTCCTCCCTGCCTCCAGAACAGGATAGTCAAGAACATTCTTCATCCCAAACCGAATCCCCTTTTAAGGGGGAACCGTCATCCCCTAGGGAAACCTTGGCGAAGAGAGACTGCCCTTCCGAATCTGAAAGGCCCCCATTCCGGGTGTTACTACCCGCCAAGAACATCCATCGGTACCTAGGGAATCCCAAACATCGGCGAGATATCCTATACAAGGGGAACCGCCCTGGTCTAGCCTACGGCTTGGCATGGACCGAGCTAGGTGGAACCATCCTACCCGTCGAAGCAGTAGTGTTTGATGGAAAGGGAGAACTTCTCCTTACAGGGAGCCTGGGTGATGTAATGAAGGAAAGTGCTCTCACTGCTTTTTCTTTTTTGAAATCCACCGCAACCCACTTCAAACTATCTCCTCAATTCTACAAAGATAAGGATGTACACATTCATATACCGGAGGGAGCCATCCCAAAGGATGGTCCTTCAGCGGGTATTACGATCACAGCAGCGCTACTGTCCGCTTTTTCCGGTCAATGTGTGAATCCAGGAATTGCCATGACAGGAGAGATCACCCTCACGGGGAAACTCCTCCCGATCGGTGGAGTGAAGGAAAAGGTACTCGCCGCTCACCGGAACCGAATTCCCAAAGTCCTTCTACCTGAAGAGAACCGTAAAGATATTGATGAGATTCCCAAAGAAGTAGTATCTTCACTCGAGTTCATTTTCATAGATACGATCCTGGAGGCGTTACGGGCCCTGTTCCCCCCGGAACTATTTCAGGAACCATCGTAGACAGAAGGAGGCACCCCATGGCTGTTTCTCTGAAAGGGAGATCCTTACTGACCCTAGCCGATTATTCACCCGAGGAAATTCGGTATCTCCTTGACCTTTCACACCAGGTAAAAAAGGAGAAACGGGAAGGAAAGATCTTGCAGCGGTTTCTCGGTAAAACCCTTGCTCTGATCTTCGAGAAACGGTCAACCCGGACACGGTGCGCCTTCGAAACGGCTTTCGGAGAAGAAGGCGGACATCCCGTATTCCTATCCACTCAGGATATTCAACTGGGTGCCAAAGAGAGCGTAGAAGATACAGCTCGCGTATTGGGGCGGATGTTCGATGCCATTCAATATCGAGGCTTTAAGCAGGAGACGGTAGAACTGCTAGCCAAGTACGCAGGGGTACCGGTATACAATGGGTTGACCGATACCGATCATCCTACTCAGGTGCTAGCAGACCTCATGACTTTGGAAGAAGTGTTCGGGAACCTGAAGGGACTCAAACTCGTATTTGTAGGGGATGGCAGGAACAACATGGCGCGAGCCCTCATGATTGGATGCGCCAAGATGGGAGTCCACTACACCATCGTGGCTCCTAAGGAGCTGTATCCTGATAACTCTCTGCGTGCTCTGTGCGCTTCCTTCGCAGAAGGCTCTGGTGCCCAGATACGAATCGGCTCTTCCGCTAAGGAAGAACTTCCCGGTGCCGACGCGGTATACACCGATGTCTGGGTATCCATGGGGGAAGAAGAGAAGTCGGCGGAACGGATTCGACTCCTTCGACCTTATCAGGTGGATTCTAACATGATGGCTCAGACAGGTCGAAAGGACACGATCTTTCTTCACTGCCTCCCTGCAGTGAAGGGAAATGAAGTATCCATAGAAGTGATCGAAGGTCCTCAATCTCGGGTATGGGACGAAGCCGAGAACCGGAAACATACGATCAAAGCCTTAATGCTGGCAACCCTATAGAGGAATGCCCTTCCCTATTTTTCTCTCATTCCATCCTTTTTAACTTTCTCCAGAGGGTTGTTCGACTTATTCCCAATAGTTTAGCCGCCCGAGTTTGATTGAACCTCGCTGCTCTAAGGGCTTCTAGAATTCCGAGCGCCTCTATATCCTCCAAAGGACGAGTACCTCCTTTCTGGGTGAAAGGGAGTGGTGTTCCTGATTGCACCTCCTCCTGCTGGTCTACCGACTCCACACACCCATACGGATAGATTTTCATCAGACCCTCTACCTCTTTCTGGGTAATGATGTTTCCCTCGAACAAGGCAGCGATTCGCTCACAGAGATTTACTAGTTCACGCACGTTTCCCGGCCAGGAGTACCCACAGAGGTATTCATCAATGGATGAATCTAGCAGGATCCTCTTTTTTCCGAATTTTTCTGCGAAGATCTCAAGGTAGTACCTGAGGAGAAAGGGAATATCCTCTTTCCGCTCCCTCAAGGGAGGGATATCGATTCGTAGAACATCTAGCCGGAAGAGTAGATCCCTGCGAAACATACCTTCCTCCGCTCGTTTTTGGAGGTTCAAGTTCGTCGCAGCAATCACCCGCACATCTATCGGAATAACCCGATCGTCCCCAACCCGCATGATCTCTCGTTCCTGCAAAACCCGAAGGAGTTTTGACTGGAAGGAGAGAGGAAGCTCTCCAATTTCATCGAGAAAAATCGTTCCTTTGTGGGCAAGTTCGAACAAGCCTACTTTCCCCCCTCGCATGGCGCCGGTGAAGGCTCCTTCCGCATACCCAAACAGTTCACTCTCTAAAAGTGGTTCGGGCAGAGCAGCACAGTTCACTGCGACAAAGGGTCCCTCAGCTCTGAGACTTCCTGCATGGATGCTATGGGCGAACAACTCCTTACCCGTCCCTGTCTCACCCGTAATTAGCACATTAGCATCTACCCGACTATATTTCTCTGCCATCCGAATCGCCTGCTTCAAAGATGGGCTCGAACCTAGAATATCCCTGAAGCTATATTTGGACGTATGCCCTTTTAGAAAGATTTTCCGTCGAATTCGGCTTTCCAGTTCCTGAACCCGGTTCACATTCTGGAAAGTCACTACCGCTCCCCCTAGCTCACTCCCCACATGCATGGGGATAACGTTCGCTGCAATAGGTACCGAACCCCACTGTTCTAGCACCCCTAGTTCCTCCTTTCCTTCCAACAATACGTTCTCGATCGCTTGGGAAGGTGCTATTTGGGAATAGTGTACTCCTAGAGGTATCTTGTCCTGTTTGAGGATCGTACGGGCAGATCGGTTATACGCAGTGATGTTCCCTTTTCGATCCACCGACAGAATCCCCTCATGGGTATAATCCATTACGATTTTAAAGAACTCGGCCTTTTCCTGTTCACGGATTTTGATCTCTGCCGTTCGGACCGCCTCATCGATAGACTGCTTGATGGCGTCAGGCCCTGATTTTATCCAGATGCAGGGAATCCCCTTCTGCCGAGCAAACCGATAGGTCATTAACCCTCCAATCACAGCATCCACTCCCCGTCCTTTCACTTCGGACAGATACTCCTTTGCCTCCTCCTCTGTACCCACGGAATACACTTCAATATCCATCTCTAAGATCTCTCCTAACGAGGGGGCTCCGTACAACATGTTTCCGGAGGCAATAATAGCAACTTTTCTTGGACGAAAAGTTTTACGGCATTCCACCAATGCCCGAATCACATCGTACCCAGTGACAGGGATTTCTATAGCTGTAATATCGGGGTACAGGTTTTTTACCGCCGTGTAGGTGATTCCTCTAGCCACTACTATATCGGAATGGAAAAAGAACCGACGGACTTCCTCTACTCCAACCAAATGGGTAGTGTGAACATCGATATGGTCTCGGTTTACCTGTTGCAGGTAACTGGTCACCAATGGTCGCAGTTCCTCGTACGGGATCACATAGGTTATTGAAATCATGCCTACAGTATAGCAACAACTGTTTAGAATTGAAACAGTTGATTCAGATATTTAGAAGGGCCAATTCAAGATAATTTCTAACAGAACAATGAGTTAATAAATAAAATACTATTTGGCATACTATTTGCTTATATATTTAAAACTCAATCATCGCAAAGGAGACTGGTATGAAAAAAATCATTGCTTCCTTCATAACCGTTGCTCTGCTCAGTACTGCGCTTTGGGCAGGTGGATCGAAAGAGAGTCAGCCCTCAAAGGAATCTACAAAGCCCGTAGTACTTCGAATCGCCCATACTCACACAGAGGAAGGTTTGTACTTCAAAGGATCGGTGAAGTTCAAGGAACTGGTAGAATCCAGAAGCAATGGAAAGATCAAGGTAGAGCATTATCCCAATGGACAATTAGGAGCGGATAAAGACATTCAAGAAGGGGTGAAGTTGGGAACCATTGAAACGGGTTTGAGTTCCTCCCCGGTGGTTTCCCTGAACGACTATTACAAGCTCCTCGATGCACCCTACCTATTTGTAAGCAGAGACCACATGTCCAAGGTGCTAGATGGAGAAATCGGGGCAAAGATGGCCAAACCACTGGAAGATGTAGGAATCAAACACCTTGGGTATTGGGAGAACGGATTCCGCCACATCACTAACAATAAACGTCCTATCTACAAACCGGATGACCTTGCCGGAATCAAACTACGAATCCCAGAAAGTGCAGTACGGATGAACACGTTCAAGGCTTTCGGTGCAAATCCTGTAGCGATGCCCTTTACCGAGGTATTCGGCGCTCTGCAACAGGGAATCATCGACGGACAAGAAAACCCCCTTGCCACGATCTATCAGGCATCTCTTCATGAAGTGCAGAAGTATTTGTCCTTCACCGGTCATGTGTATTCGGCTGTTCATCTTCTGATGAACAAAAAACTGTTCGATTCTCTACCTGCGGATCTCCAGAAAATTCTAATAGATGCGGGAAAGGAAACCGCCCAGTACACTCGAAAGCTGGGAGATGAGGCCGACAAGAAACTGGCAGACCTAATGCATCAGAAAAGCGGAATCCAGATCAATCAAGCGGACGTGAAATCCTTCGTAGCCCTTTCGAAACCAATCTGGAAGCAGATCACCGATACCAATAAGTTCAAGGACGCAGCGGAACTCTTGGACAAGATCGCAGCTTTAGGTAACTGATCTAGGAAAACTAAGCTTCGGTTATATAGTTATAGTGATTTAAAAAGGGCAGGGTTCTCTGCCCTACTCTTTTGAAAAGGAGTCCTTTCATGAAACGCTGGATCGATCGGTGTATCGATGCTTTTTTAGCTCTTCTCATCATTGGAATGACGATGGTGGTCTCCATCTCTGTGTTCTATCGGTACGTATTAAACCACCCGCTTTCCTGGTCGGAAGAGATAACTCGACTGATGATCGTATGGTTATCCTTTGTGGGTGCCTACATGGCAATGCGGGAAAACAAACATATCGGATTCGACCTTCTTGTGTCGAAGTTTTCTTCCAAAGCGAAAACCTGGATAGCTCTTCTCGGGCAACTCCTGATTCTAGTGTTCCTTTTTGTCGTGTTCTGGGAGGGGATTGCCTTCAGTAGAGAGTTCCTCAATGTAGGAATGCCCTATACGAACCTTCCCATTGGATGGTTTTACTACAGCGTATTCCCTGTCAGTGGAGCCTTGATGATCCTACAAACCTTCCTGTCCCTTAGGGATCTGTGGAAGTCGATCCGTTCGACCTAGAGAGGAATTCCAAGATGTTGGTAATACTTGTATTTTCTTTACTGGCCCTCTTTATCGCAGTGAACTTACCCGTAGCTTTTGCCTTGGGTATAACATCCCTTGCCTTCTTAAAGATCGCTACCAATGTACCCCTCATCGTAGTAGTACAGAGACTTTTCCTGGGGGTTGATTCCTTCACCCTCTTGGGAGTACCCCTGTTCATCTTCGTGGGAGTGTTGATGAACTACACGAACTTATCCCAGAAGATCATCGATTTCTGTATGGCCATGGTAGGGCATTTGAAGGGGGGACTGGCAATGGTGAACGTAGTGACCAGCATGTTCTTTGCTGGGGTGTCGGGCACCTCGATGGCAGATACGGCGGCTGTAGGGGGGGTACTGATTTCCCCCCTGATCGATCGGGGGTATAAACGGGACTTTACGGGTGCCGTAACAGCGGCCTCTTCCACCATCGGTATCATCATTCCTCCCAGTGTTCCCATGATCCTCTACGGGGTCTTCGTGGGACTTTCCGTTCCCACTCTCTTCATTTCAGGCATCATTCCAGGCATAGCCATTGGGATCGTCATGTGTATCGTAGCCTATGTGATTTCGGTAAAGGAAGGGTATGGGGCCGACACTGCCTTCAGTTGGATCCGTTTATGGCAAACCTTTGTAGCTAGCATTCCCGCTCTTATTCTCCCTTTGATCATTCTTGGCGGCATCATGGGAGGAGTCTTTACCACCACGGAAGCAGCGGGAGCTGCGGCCTTTTACATCATCTTATATGGGTTTGTAACGAGAGAGTTCACCTTTAAAAAGGTGTATGAAGCTGCCAGAGAATCGGCCCTCCTGTCCGGTCAAGTGATGATCATTATAGCGGTAGCAAATCTCTTAGGGTGGGTGTTCGCTTACGCAAAAATCCCCCAACTCCTCGTCGGGCCCTTCTTATCGATAACCTCTAATCCCACGATCTTCCTTTGGGTCGCCTCACTCATCATGATCATTGCAGGTACCTTTCTCCATGGGACGGCCATGCTAGTGATCATCATTCCTCTCTTTCTACCCGTTGTAGCTAAACTCGGGATTCATCCCCTCCATTTTGCCATGGTGGTGATCCTATGCTGGGGAATCGGACAACAAACCCCTCCTGTAGCATCCGCATTATACATTACCTGTACCCTGGCAAAAATCGACATGTGGAGCCTGACCAAAGCGAATATACCCTTCATCGGTTCTCTCATATTCGTCCTTGCCTTGGTGATTCATTTCCCTAAACTATTTGTCTTGAGTCTTCCTAAACTATTGGGAATGTTGTGAATAAGAGATAGGAGTACTGGATGAATACAGATAGTAAACCACGAATCGGAATTATTTTAGGAGATGTAGCAGGGATAGGTCCTGAGCTAGTAGCCAAGCTTCTTTCCGACGAATCGGTCTTTGATAAAGCAAAAATTGTACTCATTACGGATCAACGGCATTGGGAAGCAGGAGTCCGAATCGCCCGTACAACCCCCAGAACCCCTATGCAAATCACCCAATGGGAAGAGATTCCTACCCGTGAAGAAGATTTTCTTCTTCTTCACCTACCTGGTGTTGATCCAGCGTCCGTTCCTATGGGGAAAGTGGATTCCCGAGCGGGGAAGTACGTATTGGAAAGCATCCTGTTCACCCTAGAACTGATCAAGAAAGGGCTCATTCATGGGTTTCTATTCGCTCCTCTGAACAAGGAATCCATGCACAAAGGCGGATCTCCATTTGGAAGTGAACTAGATCTTTTAAAACACCACCTTCCCAACCATGAAGCCCTGGAAGAGATCAATATTTTGGACGAATACTGGACCATGCGAGTGACCTCACACGTTGCGTTCCGGGATGTTCCCTCTTTAATCACTCCGGAAGGGGTGTATCGGGCGATCCGATTCCTCCACCGTGCGATGGTTTCCTACGGGAAACAGAACCCCCGTATCGGTGTAGCTGCGTTGAATCCTCATGGAGGAGAACATGGACTGTTTGGGGATGAGGAGCAAACAAAGATAGAACCTGGAATACGGAAAGCCCAGCAGGAAGGGATAATGGTTTCAGGCCCGTACCCTGCTGACACGATCTTTCTGAAACTTCGGGATGGGGCATTGGATGGAATCATTTCCATGTACCATGACCAGGGACAGATCGCTACAAAACTCCTCGGGTTCAACCGAGGGGTCACCTACCATGCGGGATTCAGTGTTCCCATCACCACCCCTGCCCATGGAACAGCCTTTGACATAGCCGGAAAGGGGATTGCAGATCCCGGAGCTACCCGTCATGCGTTCTACATCCTCTGTCGAATTGCCCAAAACAGGACGCCTCATCCTTGATATTTTCTGGGGAATGCTACTATAATAGGGGTAATTCGCGTATGAGGAGGAGCATCTTGAAAAAAGGAACTCTTTTAATACTTTGCCTCTTCCTGGTTTTAGGAATAGGGCTCTACGCTCTCGATTCTGAATACTATGCCAGAACTATCTATATCGAAAAGGTATATCCCCATCAGTTGGGATACAAAATCCTCTACACCACCAGTAAATTGGATATCGCAGAGGCTTACATTCCCCACAAATGGTTCTCCCAATCCGCCTCAAAGGATGGGAAACTAGCCAAAGGAGAAGTTCAGTGGGGGGACGATCCTTCGTACCCATACATGATCATCTTTTGGAAAAGCGGAAAGTTTTCTCATGTCCGGTTATTTTTAAAGAAGAACATGTATGATATTTCCTGGGGTTCTCTGAATCCGACTCAGGATCTTACGGACAAGTTCAATATTGAAGAACCATCTTTGGAGTTCTGATTGTTCGATCTACGGGCCATTCAGAAGGCCATCCACCTAGAGAAGGTAGGGGGATGGCTTTTTTCATCCTTTCAACACCGGGATCCCCTTTCTGAATCGATCTTGGAGTTAGATCGGACTTCCAAAAACACCCGTCCCTGGTATTATATCGTGTATCCGGAAGGGTCCCCCACCAAGATCGTCCATGCCATAGAAAAAGGTATCCTACACCATCTTCCGGGAGAAACCTTTTTGTATGATTCGAGGAACACTCTGATTCAACTCTTTCAAAGGGAAGTTTTCCCTAAAGCTCAACGACTTGCCTGTCAGTTTTCTCCGACCCTCAGGATCCTATCGTTTTTAGATCACGGAACTGCTTTGTTGCTGGAAGAGTGTGGATTTTCCCTAGTTTCTGCTGCTTCCCTACTACAGAGGTTTCGAGGAGTGTTGTCAGACGAGATGGTGAAGGCCCATAAACGGGCTACCATGCATCTGTATGAAATAGTGGAAAGGACATGGGGCTTTATTTCTCAACAGATAACCCACGGTTACTCGTTATACGAGGGCGAAGTACAGCAGTATATTCTACAAGAACTGGAAAATCGGAAGCTCATAAGTCACTCTCCCCCCATCGTTGCTTGCGGGACCCATTCGGGAAATCCCCATTACTCTCCTCAGGGAAATGGTAGCCCTCTTGAACCGAATCAGGTTATACAACTTGATTTATGGGCAAAGGAAGAGGGAGAGTTTGGAACCTATGCAGACATCTCCTGGGTGGGATTCACGGGAGCTACTCCACCCTCTTCTCTGACCGATGTATTCTCCACCCTTACTGAAGCGCGGGATCGAACGATACGATACATCCAACAGAGACTCGAAAGTGGAAGAACGGTTTCGGGAAAAGAAGTAGACGCCTTCTGCAGAAGTTTTTTAAGCGAAGCGGGGTTTGGTCAAGCACTGAAACATCGTACCGGTCACGGAATCGATCGAGAACTTCACGGTTTTGGGGTGAACCTGGATTCGGTAGAGTTCCCAGACGATCGTTATCTATTGGAAGGATCCTGTTTTTCCATTGAACCAGGATTGTATTTCCAGGACTTTGGGATGCGTACCGAAGTGAACGCGTATGTATGGGAGGGACAATTGCATGTTACAGGTCCTTTCAGGCAAACTACCCTACTCAAGTTCTAACTATGTATAAAGTAATCCTTCCACGAAATTAGAGGTTCCTATGGCGCTACTCCCCCCTCCCGCATCCCTGCTCCTATTCCTTAAGCGGTATCCGGGTTACTATATTGTGGCCCATGAAGAACCGGATGGAGATTCTATCGGATCCCAACTAGCTTTCGCTTCTTTTCTACGACGAAGGGGAAAGCAGGTGATTCTCCTTTCCCCGGGCCCCTGGCAACGGAAAGAAATTGCTCCCTACCGTTCCTTCTTCCGCGATACCCTTTCAAAACCGGACGTAGATCTACATTTTGGGTTGGTAGTACTGGATTGTGCTTCTCTTTCCAGGACTGCACATTTTGCCTCGATCCTAGAAGGGTTAGATTCAGCGGTAATCGACCATCACCAACTCAATGGTATGGGACAGGGCATAGTACAGTATATCGAGCCCAATTCTCCCTCCACTACCCTTTTGATTCAAAAGGTCATCGAATCCTTTGGAGAATCTCCGACTCCAGAGGAAGCACGGTACCTGTTCCTAGGGTTTGCTACCGATACTGGTTTTTTCCGTCACCTAGAGACGGAAGCTTCAGAGTCGTTGGAACTACTCAGTCGGTTGGCTTCTAAAGGAATCACCCCCAAATCCATCTACCGAGAAACCTTCGGGAACTATTCCTTCGAATCCCGACGGTATTTAGCCAAAATCCTCTCTACGATGGAACCGTACTTTCAGGGAAAACTTCTTCTTACCCATATCCTTCATGAAGAGTACCAGACTTTTGGATCCGAACATCGACAATCCGATCCTCTCTATCAGTTATTGCTCTCCGTTGAAGGATGTGAGGCGGTTGCCTTCCTACGAGAAGAAGAACCGAGAAAGACATCCGTTAGCCTTCGTTCCCCTTCTACCCTAAACGTAGCTGCAATCGCCCAGAAGCTAGGAGGGGGAGGACACAAGAATGCAGCAGGATACATCACTTCCCTACCATACCAGGAGGCGAAAACAGAACTTCTGGAGCAGTTCCGCTGGCTGTTTGGAATGGATCCATGAAACGAGCCCTCTGTATTGGACACCTATCCTATGACATTACACTGCCCCTGGAAGGTTACCCGATAGAAAACACGAAATACCAGATCAATCAGGTACTAGAATCCTCAGGAGGACCTGCCGCCAACGCCGCAGCCCTTCTATCTCTATGGGGCATAGAAACTACCTTCTTAGGAACCGTGGGCCGTGATTCCTATGGAGAACGAGCTCTAACTGACCTACAGAACTCAGGAGTAAACACAAGGGGTGTCCTCCAGAAGAATGAGTACACAACTCCTCTCTCCATCATTCTGGTCAATACAAAAACCGGTTCTCGAACGATCATTAACCGAAGGGGAATGGGAAAGATTCAAACCAGTGAAATTACGGATTTTTTTAACGATCCATCGAGTTCCTCACCCGACCTCCTACTTTTCGATGGACACGAACCAGATGCTTCCCTTGCCGCTTTAGAGTCTTTTCCCGAGGCAGTTACGATCCTCGACGCTGGATCCCTGCGAAGGGGTACGGAACTTTTAGCTCCCCGTGTGGATTTTTGCATCGCTTCCGAACGGTTCGCTCGAGAAGTAGCGGTTGCTGATTCTCGGATCAAAACCCCTGTACCGGAGAAACCGTCAGAGGGACAGGAAGCCCTTTCCATGTATGGTGCTCTACTAATTGCCTTAAAACGTAGAGGAATACAGAAACCTGTAATTACCCTTGGAGAAAGGGGATGCTGTTTCATGGATCCTGAAGTCTCAATACCTCCCAATACCGAATCTGCCTTTTCTGAAACTAGAATCCGTACGAATGCGAGTTCCAATTCTTCCAAACATTCGAGCTATGTACTCTTTGCGTATCCTGCAAACACAGTGGATACCACAGGGGCAGGTGATGTGTTCCATGGAGCCTTTTCTGCGGCCCTCCTTTGGAATAAGCCGTTTAGAGAAGCCCTGATCATCGCCACAGTAGCAGCAGGGCTCTCCGTGGAACGCCTAGGAGGTAGAACAAGCATACCCAAATGGGAAGAAGTGAAGAAGGCATCGGAACATTGGGTGCCAAAGTGGCAACCCTTTCACTTTTAAGAAAGCATATAGGAGGAACAGATGAATCGGATTTGCATAGCCGGGATCGGTGGGATTGGGGGGTACATGGGGTACCGCTTCGGTACGGGATGGCTAAGGGAAGCACCGGATCGGGAACTCAGTTTCCTTGCCCGAGGGGAACATCTTAAAACCATCCAGGAAAAGGGTCTCACCTTCATTTCCCCTTCAGGCGAGAAAACCGTGGTGCGACCTACCCATGCAACAGAAGACCCCGCTACACTGTCTATTCAAGACCTGCTCGTTCTATGTGTAAAAGGATACCACTTAGAGGAGGTCTGCCGTCAGATCCAACCGATCATAGGGAACAGAACTCTTATCCTTCCGCTTTTAAATGGGATCGATATCTATGAAAGGATTCGGGCCGTTCTGAATAGGGGCATTGTCCTTCCTGCTTGTATCTATATTTCCTCTACCCGAGAAGCACCGGGGGTCGTGCATCAAACCGGAGGAAAGGGGAACGTAATTGCAGGGTTGGATCCTAACTACCCCTCGTACGCTCCAGCTCCTCTGATTCAGGCGATGCAGGAGGCACAGGTACCTTTCGAATGGCAGCCGGATCCTTACCCTGCTTTGTGGAATAAGTACATCTTCATTGCCTCCTTTGGATTAGTCACCGGCATGAGTGGTAAATCCATCGGTGCCGTGCTAGAAGATCCTACTCTGGTAGAACGCCTAAAGCACATCATTGAAGAAATTGCAGCCTTAGCAAAGGCAAAGGGTGTTACCTTCTCACCTACTATAACAGCGGATGTTCTATCTCGGGGGAGCTCTTTCCCCTATGCAACCAAGACCAGCTACCAGCGGGATTTGGAAGTGCCGGGAAAACCGAACGAGGGAGACCTATTTGGAGGAACCATCATACGAATGGGTAAGAACTTAGGCATTCCTACTCCTTGGACCGAGGAGACGGTAAAAAGGATTGAAAGACTTAACTAAAGAGGATTCCTTTCAATTAAAAGCGGTGTTATGTGGATACCTGTTGGACCATAAGAACCCTTGAACCGTTTTGGTTTCCGTCAATAACAAACGTAAGATGATACCTTCCTGGTTTTGGGAAGAGTGTCCGTTCAAAGATCGGGGTAATTTCAATCACCCTAAGAGGTTCTTGGGATTCAAATCCTCCGCTTAAAGCGATCACCACTTGCTGCGTTTCATCGTTCACTAAGTTCAATGTAAAATCGTGTTTCCCTGTAAGGTTCGTTACCGCAGCATAGATTCCAAATCTGGGAAACTGCAAGTTACAGTCGGATAAACTGTACCTGCTTTCATCTATCGTAT
>JAOABU010000045.1 GCA_026418195.1 Spirochaetota bacterium
GTGCTAGAGAGTTCGTGGAACCCTATGAGAACGCGAGGGAAGCCCGGAGGAAGGAGACGGCGAACCTCCTCTATGTGGCAGCTACACGGGCGAAACAGAGGCTTACCATCCTCCTACGAGGGAATAAGGATGGTGTTACCAAAGGGTTTAGTAACCTATTGGAAGAGGCAAGCAAGATTTCTATAGATGAGAAAATCGAATCTAGGGCACAAAAAATCAAGTACGGATGGACGTGTCAGTATGAACCTGCACCCGATCAATCCACCGAAGAGAAACGCAGGGGGAAGAAAATCCTGCCTCCCTTACGGATAGAGCCCCTTACCTCTTCTCCTGTCCAACGGGAACTGGATCCCGTTTATTTTTCCTCGGATGTTGAGGGAGCTATCGCAAGGGGGAACCGGATCCACCAGGTTCTATCTAAACTAACTTCTGATGGCCAATTCCTATCTTCTGCACTAGTGGAGAAAGAGGAACAGGAAACGATCCGGAAGTTCCTGGCTCACCCCGAAGTGAGAGAGATCCTTTTTAGACCCGGAAGGGTGTATACGGAACAACATCTTTCCAATACGGATACGTTTGGGATCGTGGATCGCTTGATCATCTCTACAAATCGAATTACCTTGATCGACTATAAAACGGGGTACCGGATCCCAGAGCTGTTGGTCCAGTATCGCGCCCAGATGGAACGATACCGAATGATTTTAACCACGTTATTTCCCCATCGTTCCATCGAAGCGTACCTCCTGTTCGTGGACGATGCGAAGAACCCCGTAGAAAAAGTTTAAGAATTACAGAGGAGGAAGTATGGTAAACTTTGAATGGGAAACGCCTACGAAAATCATCTTTGGACAAGGATGTTTGAACCGACTAGGTGAAGAAACTATTCGGTGGGGAAAGAAAGCTCTCCTGGTCTATGGGAAAAACCGTATAAAGGAACTAGGGATTTATCAACAGGTACTGAATCAATTGAAGGCAGCCTCTGTGCAAATCATGGAACATCCAGGAGTCAAGCCCAATCCCATCCTATCTCATGCAGAAGAAGGAGCCCGGAAAGCCCGAGAGGAGAACGTGGATGTGATCGTAGCGGTGGGGGGTGGAAGCGTGATCGATGAAAGCAAGGGAATCGCTATTGGAGCTTACCATACCGAACCCCTGTGGGATTTTTATCTAAGAAAGGTGCAGGTCCGAAAGGCCCTTCCCCTCATTGCCGTACAGACCTTCCCTGCTACATCCTCGGAACTGAACCAGGTTTCTGTGTTGACCAACGATCGAACAGGAGAGAAGTTCAGTGTTCGTTCCAATGAACTATTCCCCAAAGTTACCTTTCTGGATCCGACGTTCACCCTCCAGATTCCCGTACAACAGACCGCCTACGCGGTAACCGACATGCTCTCACACTTGATGGAGGGGTACTTTACTCAAAAAAGAGACTTCCCTGTGCAGGATGGACTGGTGGAAGGGATGTGTCGGGCGTTGATGGGAGCGATGGAAACGATCCTAGAGGATCCCACGAACCTTGATGCGCGTTCCGACCTCATGTGGGCAGGCGCTTGGGCGTGGAATGGCCTGTTGAAAGCAGGTGTAGAGGGCGCTTCCATCCCCAACCACATGCTGGAACATCCGTTGAGCGGCCTTTACGATGTCCCCCATGGAGCTGGACTTTCCATCATCATCCCAGCCTGGCTCTCTTATAAAAAAACCCAGGTGGCGCACCGGATTCTAAAATATGGAACAGATGTCCTAAGGATAGCCGATCTATCCGTAGGGAAGGAGTTACAGAGCGAAGTACATCGAACCCCTCTTTCCCCTTCCGTAGAAAAGGCAGTCGATCAGGTAATTCAGGCCCTCGTTGCCTGGTATCGGAAGATCGGCACCCCTACAAGTTTAAAGGAAGCAGGTATACCCAATGTCGATCTCGAGAAACTCACCTCACAGGCTCTCGAGCTCTGCCGCTTATGGGGGATCAGCGGATACTCTGCCGAAGATATAAGAGCCATCTATCAGTTGGCCAAGGGATAGGTAACTCGCTTTTACACTGGCAAAAACCCTTCGGACAGATCCCGGAGGCAAACCCAACCGACCCACCATCACGATGATCGAATCGTTTTATCCCCCCTTCCTGTGCATTCAATCCACGTTTGGAGCACCTGTTCTTTGGAAGGAGTCGGACTCTTCCAGATGAGGGTGATTCCTGTTTCCCCTATTGGACGGAAGGCCTCTTCTGCTTCTAAGGGGAGGAATTCCACCGTTCCCTCCACCCCTTCGATCAGGATGGGATGCATTTCATCCTGAACGGATACAACCCCTTTGATTCGAAAGGTTTGGGAGGCTATCCTACTTAAAAAACAATTCAGTCCTTCGCGACTCACGGAACCATGAAGAGGAATGGTCATCGTACCCGGCCTCCCTTGTTGTCCCCACCCTGCCCATCGAGGATCGTAGGGATTGGGTATCACACCTTCTTGTGTTCCCTCCTGGAGAAAAGACGGAACGGGAATAGGTTTGCCAGCCCGGACAAGGATTTTTGCATCCGGTTTATATCCCTGTAACACGTGCATCGTTCGCTGTAGGGTTTCAGGATCCGTCCGGTCTGCTTTGGTGATGATGAAATAGTCCGAATAGACTACCTGTTCGTTCAGGACGTTTACCACAGAACGGAATTTCAAGAACCGCTCAGCATCGATCACGCAAACCATACCCTGATACCTAAGACGTCCTCCGAGACGCCTTGCCCCTTCTTCTACGAGTTCCCGAATCGTAGATGGCTTGGCTAGGCCGGAAGTTTCCACTAGAAGGGTAGTCACGTTGAGATTCAGGAGGGATTCTATCGTGGAAAGGAAACTTCCAGACAAACAGGAACAAAAAATCTGCCCCCCTAACAGTTCCCGGATCTGCTCAACACCGGAAGTACGTAAAAGGGCACTGTCAACTCCCAGATTTCCCCACTCGTTCACGATCACTCCCACCCTCTCTGATCGGATCTGAGTTAACAGATCGTGCAACACCGTGGTCTTTCCGGAACCGAGGAAACCCGTAAACACCGTTAGGGTAGCTCCTGAGGACATGGATTTTGCTCCTCAACCCTTCAGTTTGGTTTGGATCTTTTCCACCAGTTCCTCTACAGCAGGAATAAGGGAAGAGTAGGCCAATTCGCCATTGATATAGAGACTTGGCAGCTGCTTGACCCCCATCACCCTGCACCGGGCTACGTTTTCCCGAACCGTATACTTGTACTCCACCAAGTCTACCTGTCCCTGGAACCGTTTCACCGCCTCTTTCGCTGCTTCCACCATGTATCCACAGGCCGCACAGGTTGCACTGTCCAGGGTAAAGACTTCCACTAGAGGTTTCGACAGGTGAGCATAATCTGGAAGCGTGCCTTCAAACGGAATATCTTTCGCCGTGTAATGGGCCACCATCTCGCGCGCCTTCTCGGGATGCCTCACTGCCTGCGCCACTGCTACGCAGTTTTCAATAGGAGTGTCGTAGGGCATGTCGCACCCGGGGGACACGATCCAGGATCCAGGGGTGAGAGAATCCATCAGATCCAGCACCGCCTTCATGTTGTCCTCCTGGGTGCCCAGAAGCATGACGGTGGTAAGGGGTAAGTTCCCGCCAATCACGATCCCATATCGATCGGTGATCTCTTTCGCATGGGGGAGATGGACATTCTCATCTACGGAAATACAATCCGGATGAGTCAAGCACATAGGTTCGATATTGGCCGTAGCATTCCCGCATACGAAGAAAGAACTGAAGGCTCCTAACCGTTGGATGCAGGAAAATAGAGTAGAAAAGGGGGAATGCATGAACTCTTTGAAGTGGTCGGGAGAAATTTGACTCACCATGGGATCCACTATCGCAATCACATCCATTCCGGCCTCTACATAGTATTCACTCATGGCTTTAGCTACCTCGGTCGTGTAGGATAGAAGTCCGTGTATGTATGAAGGCTGATCGATCATGTCCATGAAGATCTCTGTCCCTCGCAGGTGGGCGGCTAACGTAAAGGGACCCGTTACCAATCCGTAAAGGGCGGTATGGTTTCCAACATCTTTTTTCATTGTCCGCATCGCCTTGAGTACCACAGGGATCCTCCCCTCATGACGTTGCGGGATGTGAGTAGGAAGCCCTGCCGTGTCTGCGAGAGGGTGGCTAGCCACCGAAGGAGGAGCATCCTGTGCCCAGTGGAGTTCGCATCCTAGCACCTCGGCTTCGATCTGTAGATCGAACAGTACCGGTTGGCCGTCTACCTGATAGAGGGTATTCACCCTTTTCAACGCCTCCACGAGCAGTTCCCCATCTTGTAGGATTCGGTCCGCCTTTACGCCGATTAGTTTACCTGCGTGTACTCCGGCAAAGGGAACCCAGGGGGGGCGCTCTGTGGATTTTCGAGCAAATACAGCTTTAATCAATTCTTTTCCTGTCATACGATAAATACTGTACGAAACAGGATAGGCGAATTTCTTGTACTATCTTGTAGAATTATGGAGAAAAAGGGTGAAAAGCCCCCCAATCACAGAGTATGGGCGAGGTACGTTCTAGCTCCCATGCGGCTAGAATTATTTACATCCACATTGGACCATCGATCGTAGATATGTAGTTCCGCTCCAATCCGAACATCTTTCCTCAGAACATGTTCTACGGAAAAGGAAAAAATACCTACGGTATTGTGGGAGTCTGCTCCTTTCACTGTATAGAACCAGTATTTGTAGTAAAAAACAGAGGAAGAAAACTCATCGTACACAAAGTGCACACCCAATTTGGCCGCTGCTCCGGATCCCCAAATGTACTCCCCCCCTTGGGTATCCATCGTGTACCTAGAATCCAATGCACCCAGAAGAATTCCATACAAGTGGAATTGGAACTCGAAGAGTTCTATCTGCTTCATGGGTCGCATTTCAGTTCCAAATCCTATTCCATTGGAGGCAAACTTGTACACGAAGTTTTGCAGGTAATCGAAATGCTGATAGATCCCCAGAACTCCCCTTCCCCCATTGGGTAAAAAGATCTTTCTGCCATACAGGATACCGCTAGCAAAGATTTCCCAGCCAGGATTCGTATAATCCAAATCCCACGCTGAAAAAATCCTGAACGCATCGAAGGGAAGGTAACGCTCACGCTCATCTGTCGGATCTCCATAATTCAAAAGGAAACCTAAAAACGGATGAGGGGTACGGAGGAACAAGGGATACGCATCCCCTGTACGGTTGATACCCGAATAGATCGTGAGGGTAAACTCTTCTTTTGGAGAAGGATTCCTTCGTAACACCTCTTCCCCGTATACGATTCGGTTGATGAACAACACGGGATTCAGGATCGCG
Source organism: Spirochaetota bacterium (assembly GCA_026418195.1). GTDB lineage: Bacteria > Spirochaetota > Spirochaetia > DTKZ01 > DTKZ01 > DTKZ01. Next base: position 5,325 of record JAOABU010000045.1, read on the forward strand.
GCAGCAATCTCGCGAGCAACTCGCTTATACCCTGTCGCATCGCTATTCAGGAACGACAGGGACAAACGATAGGTTACCTCTCCCATAGCCGTACCAGCTAAAGGAGTCGTGATAAAATCATTCATGGAAGGATAGTCTCTCTCCATGAAGAGTTCCCACATGAGACTCCCATATACGGTAAAAGGAAAAGAGTCCCAGAAGGTAAATCCATTCAATCGAGCAGCGTTAAAGTATATGGATCCATGATACGGATGCAAGATTTGGTTCGTAAAGAACCATGCTCCATCCCACACAAAGCCATGTTGCAAATTTTCCTGCCAAGTTTCTGGGCTGATCCGGGCCCAGGAAGCCTGTAAAACCGCATAATCGTAAAACCAGACGACGATATTGGAAGCTGTTGTCTGAAAAAGGGCTCGATCTAAGTGCGTTTCATGGGAAGATTCACTCGAAGAGTTGCCCTCTGAAAAGCCAGGGAAAGCACAGAGTAAGAGAAGAATAAGGCTCATCCAGTACCTGGAGATCGAGAATCGCATGGTTACGTAACATACCGCATTTTCGATGATTCATCCAGAGAAGACTGATGATAGCTATTGGAGACATCGGGATAGCCAAGCGAATCCGCGAAATCGCTCGGATCGATTTTTATGGCCAGTACCGAGCGAGGGGGTGCCGCTAAACAGTCTCGATGAAGAATGGAAGGTTATTCCAAAAGGTAGTTCCCCGGTGCAAGAGACCGTCGGTGTGGGGGCCCCCGTTACGGTAACTTCAAACGAACTATACTTTCCTTCGAAAAGATTTGCTTTGTTGATGCTGGTAATTGTAGGAGAGGTGCCAACCACTGAGTCACCATCGTCAGAACCTGCTTCCGCCAATTTTAAGGAGCAGGAACTTGATAAAAGCACATACAATACTGTAACGATCCAAGAGGGTGAACATGTTTTTGCTTTCTTTGGACATACCATGTACTACCTCCTTTTCCTACCGCCTGTACTCCTCCTGTTGGTGCAAGATGGTCTTTGTATTCTATTTTAAGATAAAACAAGTAGCGATTTCCAAACCTTCACCCTGTTACAGAAAAAAGTTTTTCACCTTTTAACTCTTTTGCGTCAAACTTTCCCTCGTGCGTATCGCCAACTCGATCAGTTCGTCCGCGGTGCGTTGATGAAGGGAATCAAACGCAAGGGAAAGGCTGCGGCATCGGGGCGTGTGGTAGGTGCCTTCTTTCCATAGAAGCCGCTTGAAGAAGAGGATAGATAGGTCTAGGTGCTGGTTGGAAAAAGCGAGGACGGGAAGGATCTGACGGAACAGGCTGACAGCCCCATCGCGGTTCCCTGAGGTGTACCGTCGGTAGATCTCGCAGTAGATCTCGTGCATTCCCGTGGGCATAAAGGCGTGCACCCCTCGGTCGAGGCCTTCGATCATCTGGGTCACTGCCCAGCCACCGGAAACGTGGAGTTTTCCTCCCGTCGCTTCGAGGACCGCCGTGTACTTGGGTCCTGCGGGAACTGTCTCGATCTTGAGGGCTTGGAACTCTTCCACTTCCTCGAATACCCTTTGGATCAAGGGGATAGGCAGGCCCGCACCCGCGGGATCCCAATCCTGTAGCATGAGGAAAGGGGGCTTGAGGGAAGCGATCTCCCGCACTTGCTCCAGGTACTCTTCCTCCGTGGTATAGGGAATCCACACGAGAATCCCTTCGCATCCGAGGCGGATCAAAGCCTCTGAGACCCGTACCCTCTCCCTTCTGTCCCCAGCTGTAGCTCCTCCGATTACGTACAGAGGATCGGTCGAAGCCGGGGTCGCGCCCGAGGATGGTTGCACCGGCACCCGCGAAAACTTATCCTCCCGCACCGCCTCGATCACTGTTCGAACCAACACCATCCGCTCATCGAAGGAAAGTTGTCCTACCTCCCCTGCCAGAGCAGGAACCAGGAAGCCCGCCACACCCGCCCTCAGGGCACGATCCATATTTTTACGTAGGGATTGAATATCTATCTGATCGTCGTTGGTGAAGGGTGTGTTGAGGACCGTCACGATACCTCGAAGGACTTGGGTCAGGAAACCTTTTGCTGGGAGACCCGCCGAAGGCGGGATGATTCTATTCTTCATTGTGTTGTCTCTCGAAGGCACGACCGCCCGCATTAGCCCTAGGGTACGACTTTCGTGCAGGTGCCGTAAGGCGATGCCAGAGATTCACGAGTCCTCGTTTCCGCTCCCGGTCTTCAACAGGCGGAGCTACGAGGATCACTTTTGCCTTGTGACGAAGGGCGAGTTCGGCGATCCGTTCCAGGTATTCCTCCAGCGTCTCCACAGGAAGGGGATCCAGGTGCCCGAAGTATACGGTTCGAGTACTTCCGCAGAAGCGAAACACCTCTTCCAGGTCGTACAACTCAGAGTTACCCAGGTTTACCGTGGAAACGAGGGATTCCTCGCAGGCGATTTTCAGAAACCCTTCGTGGCGACCGCCGAAATGCAGGAACCCCTGGCCAAAAGGCTTGATGGCCTCCCGAATATAGGGCAGGCAGAACTCCCGGATCATCCCTTCCGAGACGAGGGAGCAAGAGTCCTCTGAAATCCGAGCTCCTGTATGGGGAAACCAGACGCCACAGATCATCCCATGGGCGTGGAACATGGAGGTAGCCTCTTGGCCCAGTAAAGACTTGAACATCCGCGTGCCTGCTATATAGAGTTTCAAGCTCTGTTCCTGAGCCTTGTGAACGAGTTCCGGGGTATCCAGTAGGGCGGTGAATATGTCTGTGCCCACGATGAGATGGGTGAGGTCGAACACTCCCTGGTTGTCCGGTACATAGGGAAGGATGGTCGGAAGTTTCACCGGATGCCGATGCTGTTCCTCCAAATCATGGAGGAGGTAGTTCTTGTCTTTGGCCAGATGAGGTTTGGCAAACAGAAGGGGGTACGGACCTTCTCCCTTCCAGAAGGATTCGAAGAACAGGAACTTTTCCCGAAGAAACCTTTCTTTAGGGAGGGACATGGGACCGCTCACAGAACATCAATGTACAGCGCTGGCTGTGTTTTGCCAACCGTTCAATCTTCCCATTTCCCAAGAAGAAAATCCCGGATGTGAAGATGTCGGATTCCCTTCCGTTCAGGGGGAAAGTAATCATCCATAGAGAGAACATACTTCGGATAATTATCAGGTATCTGTTCCAGTCTTCCGAACTCCCTCTCCACTGTGGATGGATCTGATAGAAGATAAGCAACTTGGATATAGATTCGACTGCTTTTTAATTCGGCCACAAAATCGATTTCTCCCCCTGAAACAATACCGGTACGAACTGAATATCCCCTTCTCAGCAATTCCAAAAATACGGCAGATTCCAACAGGGTCCCTATGTCGTTGTCTCTATAACCAAATACGGTATGACGGAGGCCTAAATCCCCTACGTAATATTTATGAATGTATTCCAGATGTTTTTTCCCTCTCAGTTCATAGCGATCAACTCGATGAACGATATACGCTTGCTTCAAATAATCGAGATAAGCGACTATAGTATCAGGAGAAATCGAGATCTTCTGATTCCGGAAAAAAGAGTATATGTTTCGTGCAGATGTAAAACTTCCAGAATTGTCGAACAAGTAATAGAGAATCCGCTCCACGTTTCCCACATCCCGGATATGGTGTCTGCGGACCACATCTTTTAGCAGGATGGTGTTCAAAATCGCTTCTAGATAGTGGAAAACTTGATCATCGGATTGCTCAAACATATGGATTCCAGGAAGTCCGCCGTACCTAAGGTAGAGTCGAAACAGAGAGCTTGAATCTGAATCCTCACCACAAGCACGGCGGAAAGCCAAGAACTCAGAGAATCCGAGGGGGTGAATCGGTATCTCTATGTATCTCCCAGTTAGGAGGATAGCAAGTTCCGATGCCAAAAGACCTGCATTCGAGCCAGTAATCACCACATCCCCTAACCCTTCAGCCATGAAAGATCTTACAGCTCTCTCCCATTCCAGGATTTCCTGAATCTCGTCGATTAAGATCCAACGGTTTCCCTGCGTACCTGAAAGAGCTCGTTTCACTTCCTGTTCTAAATCCACGTAGGTGCGAACATGGTCCCATTGGAGTAATTCTTTGTTTAAAAGAAAAATGTTCCTTTGCGGAACACCTGATTGTACTAACTTTTCACGCAACTGTTGGAGAATGGTACTTTTTCCAACTCGCCGCATTCCCGTTAACACTTTTATAATTGGTTTCGATACATAAGCCTGAATCTTATTTAAATATGATTCCCTTGGAATAGTCATACTGTCGATTATAGTCGACAATTATTGGATAAATCAAGAATTTGTCGATTGTAACCGACAAAAGTTGACTTTGGTCTCTTGTCGAGCATCCTCTATCCGATGTTCACCTCTTCAAACTCCCCTGTCTTCCGGTTCTTTCGTACATTGTCCCAACTGAAGCACCTACCGTTCATGGCAATGTAGACCCCCGGAGGAAGCACTTGGACAAAGGCGAGGGCGCTACCGAGATTGAATAGTCCATCCGAACTACCGGACTTGTAGGGAACCATGGCACCCGTGAGCACGATGGTTTTGGAAGGTATGGACCTGCCAAGGGCTTGCGCAGTAACCTCCATCGTGTCGGTTCCATGGGTGATGAGGATCCTGCTTTCTGTAGCGGCCCGGCACTGCTCTA